>JAGHYK010000029.1 GCA_017743695.1 Chloroflexota bacterium | reverse complement strand
CTCCCAGTCCGTTGAGCGGTCTGCCGTCTTCATTCGTTCCCCATTCGTTGACGGTTTGCCCTCCCGGCAGACTGGAAAGCCCGCACTGCAACCGTCCACCGTCCATCGTCTATCGTCTGACAGGCTGGAAAGCCTGCCCTACGGCTGTCTGCCGTCCGCGGTCTGAATTCGTTTATTCGTTTCCCATTCGTTGACGGTCTGCTCCCAACCGGCTGGAAAGCCCGTGTTATTGCGGTCTGCGGTCGGCGGTCCGCCGTCTGAATTCGTTTATTCGTTCCCCATTCGTTGACGGTCTGCTCCCAACCGGCTGGAAAGCCCCTACGAGCGTCCGCGGTCTACTGTCCCTCGTCCATTGAGCGGTCCGCGATCTGTAGGGGAAATCGCTCACAAATACGCCTGTGAATTTATGTAAATCTTGAAGACACAAGGGCATAAAAGTTCAAAAACAGGCCCACCCTCCCGTTTTGCTTATGATAAACACAACACCCTGTAAGGTTGACAATCAGGCAATTTTGTTATAAAAAGGGGAAGCCCTTACGCAAGCGTTCCTTGCGGGAGGGCATATCTTATCTCCAGTGGAGGGAAAAATGGAACGCCTGAAACTCGGTGAACACTATATTTGCGATTTCTCCCACTGCGATCGCGAACTTTTGCTCGATAGCGAGCGTTCCCACGCACTGTTTTCACAGGCGGTGCGTGCAAGTGGTCTCACCGTCGTGGATGAAGGGCTATACAAGTTCAGCCCGCATGGTTTCACCTCGTTTTTGCTTCTGGCTGAATCCCATGCCAGTTTGCACGCCTGGCCAGAATATGGCTATTGCGCGGTGGATATTTTCACCTGCAACCTGAACCTGGATGTCATGCCGCTGATCGAATCGCTGCGCCGCCTCTTTGGAGCGCAAAATGTTGAGATTCGGAAAGTCGAGCGCGTCGCCAGCGTGGAAAACGTGCTGATGCCCGAACCCTTTCTCTTGAAAGGATGGGCGGTATGAATCTCTGGTTTACCGAAATCCTGTACGGTTTTTTCCAGACCAGCCTGCGTGTGCGTCGCGTGCTGGCGGAGGAAAAAACCCCTTACCAGCACATTGCCATCCTGGACACCGACTTTTTCGGTCGGGTGCTGACGCTGGATAACGTCATCCAGCTTTCCGAGCGGGATAACATGGGCTATCATGAGATGCTCACCCATGTTCCCATGCTGGCTGTGGAAAATCCCCGACGCGTGCTCATCGTAGGAGGCGGCGATGGGGGAACGCTGCAACAGGTTTTGCGCTACCCCTCGGTGGAAGAGGTGGTGATCTGCGAGCTGGATCGGCGCGTGGTCGAGCTCTCTCGCGAACACTTCCCGTTTTTTGGCGATCCCTGGAGCGATCCGCGAGTGCGCCTGATTATCCGCGATGCATTTGCCTTCTTGCAGGAAAATCCCGGCCAGTTCGATGTCATCCTCTCCGATACCACCGATCCAATCGGCATGGCCGAACGGCTGTTTTCCGATGAGTTCTACCGCCTGATGGTCAACTCGCTCACGCCCGGTGGTGCAGCGGCAACGCAATGTGAGCAAATGTTCTTCGATGTCAATCTGATCCAGCGCATTTACCAGACAGCCCGGAAACTGGTCAGGCATCCCGCCTATTACTATGCGCATGTGCCCTCCTATCCGGGCGGTGTGATCGGCTTTATGTACGTCTCAAATGTTCCCTGGACGAATGGGCTGGACAAACCCTATCCACCGGGTGAGAATCGCTATCTCAACCCGCAGATCCATCGCGCCGCTTTTGCGCTCCCCGAATTTTTCCGCCGCGCCCTGGAAGAGGTCGAGCAAGCGTCCTGACAGGCAAAGGGAGCGATCTGCACCGAGAAATCTGCCTCCTGTGCTACAATAAAGCACAGGAGGTGTTTTATGTATTCCCGAATTCTTGTCGCTGTGGATGGTTCTGAACATAGCCTGAAGGCAGCGCAGACCGCTGCCGAGCTGGCACGTTTGCTTCACGCTCGCGAGCTGCGTCTCGTGCACGCCTACGACCCGATCCCCTCTTTTCTCGGTGAGCCAAACCTGCAGGCCGCGATCAATGCCCGTCTGGACGAGGCGCAACAGGTCATCCAAAAAGCCCTCCAGGTGATTGGGGAACTTCCAGAAGGCGTTCTGCGCACAGAAATCCTGGAAGGCCCGGCCGCAGAGGCGATCCTGAGAGTGGCAGAAACGCATCAGAGCGAGCTGATCGTGATGGGATCGCGCGGTCTGGGGCGCTTTACAGGATTGCTGCTGGGCAGTCATAGCCAGCGTGTGGTGCAACACGCCACCTGCCCGGTGCTGATCGTGCGCTGAGCGGGCGTGGAGACGAAAACCACTGCGCCGCCAGGAAATCGGTCAAAGGCATGACCTCCTCTTCATGGGGAGCGTGGCGAAGCCATCTCCAGCAGAGATGCTTTGCCGTCTATAACCAAATCCGGTTTCACGAGGGAAAAGGATGCGAGTCGGATACATCGGTCTGGGGTTGATGGGGAAGGCCATTGCGACAAATATTCTCAAGGCCGGCTTTCCCCTGGTCGTCCATAATCGTTCGCGGGCAGCCGTTGACGAGCTGGTTGCTTTGGGAGCAAAGGCGGCGTTTTCGCCCGCTGAGGTCGCGTCTCAGGTGGATGTCGTCTTCACCAACCTGCCGGATTCCCCCGATGTTGAGCAGGTCGCGCTGGGGGAAAAGGGGATCATTGAGGGCGCACATCCGGGGCTGATCTTCGTGGATAACTCAACGATCAAGCCGGCAACAGCCCGACACATCGCCCATGTGCTGGGGGAAAAGGGCGTGCTATGCCTGGATGCGCCGGTTTCGGGGGGAGATATTGGAGCACGCAACGCCACATTGACCATCATGGTTGGGGGGCCGGCAGAAGCGCTGGAAAAGGTGATGCCCGTTTTCCGCGCCATGGGCAAAACCGTGACACACGTCGGGGATAGCGGCGCAGGACAGGTGGCAAAAGCAGCCAACCAGATCATGGTGGCCGCGCAAATGGTCGCCATGGGCGAACTGCTCCTTTTTGCGCAAAAGGCGGGGGTGGATCCGCGCAAGGTCGTGGAGGCCATTCGCGGCGGCGCTGCCCAATGCTGGACACTGGATGTCAAGCCGCCGCGGCTCTTTGCAGGCAACCGCCAGCCCGGCTTCAAAGCCTATATGATGGAGAAAGACCTGGGGATCGTGCTGGAAACCGCGCGTACCTATGGGATGCCTCTCCCCTCAACGGCATTGCACGCCCAGCTCTTCCGCGCCATGGTAGAAATGGGATTGGGAGAGCTGGATAATTCGGCAGTCATCGCCGTCCTGGAGCAGATGGCCGCCATGCGCCTGATAGAAGAATAACCATGCGCACCGTCCGCGGTTCTGTTCAGGATGTGGAGGAATACGGCCTGTTGTTGCTTGGCGCGCTGGTGCAGGCAATCGGCCTGCGACTTTTCCTGGTACCTGCCAGCCTGGCCAGTGGAGGCATCAGCGGCATTTCCCAGCTCATCCATCACTTCACCGGCTGGCCCATCGGCTTGATGGTGCTGGCCGGGAATGTGCCCCTCTTCCTGCTCGGCTGGCGCTTTCTGGGAGGCTGGCGATTTGCGGTGCGCACAGGCCTGGTGATCCTGGTCTATTCCCTGAGCACCGACCTTTTGCCCCTCTTGCCCTTTTTCCCTGCTCACGGCCTGACCGATGATATTGTGCTCAATTCGCTCTACGGAGCTATCGTGAGCGGTGCAGGCTACGGATTGGTTTACCGCGCCCGGGCCACCAGCGGTGGCAGCGACATCCTGGCGCGCATTCTCCAACATCGCCTGGGAGTGCCGATGACCCAAAGTTACCTGATGGTAGACTCCCTGGTCATCCTGAGCGCCGGCTTCGTTTTCGGATGGAAAGAGGCCCTGTATGCCCTGATCGCCCTCTATGTGAGCGGACTGGTCGCCGAGACGATCCTGGAGGGGAATACCATGGCGCGCACCGCTTTGATCATCACCAACCAGGAGCAGGCACTGAGCCAGCGCATTCTGCGAGATATGGGACGCGGGGTCACTATCCTGTATGGCAAAGGTGCCTACACGGGGGAAGCGCGCCGCGTGCTCTATACCGTGATCACCCGCCCGGAAGTCTCTGTGCTCAAGACCATCGTGCGAGAAGTAGACCCGGCCGCCTTTTTCGTCATCGGGCAGGCCCACGAGGTGCTGGGAGAAGGCTTCAAGGCGATAGATGAGGGACGGTAAACAGACGCCGATCGCAAAATGGACGATAGACCGTGGACAATGGACAGTGGAGACGCAGTGGGACAGGCTTTCAGGCCTGTCAGATGACGCCTGGAAAGGTGTACCAAAAGGGTTTTTTCCACAGGCTTTCCAACTACAGGAGCATCCCCGAATAGTGGAACGCTAAAAAGTTGAGTTATGTCTGTAAAAAATTCGCGGAACGCCAAAACTGCGATGCGACGATCCTTCAGGGATCGCGTTGGATGGTTGCATTTTTTTGGTATAATATATGCGTCCCCAGATGCGAAGAACACAAATGCACTCCTCGTAACCATCGTTCCCTATCAGGGTTTTATGTCACAAACGCATTTGCTGCTATGAAAACTGCATGGTTGGAAAGCGGGTCAATGCTGGCCATTCAGGCCTGGTGGATTCTCAGGCCAGGGTAGATCTCTGCGCGCCGATGGGTAAACCATGGGCGCGCGTCGCTTTTACAGGAGGAGGCAGTATGAGTGTTCCTTTGGAGGTAGAAGTCATTGCCTATGCTCCCACCGCCTATTACCACTGCAACCACTGTGAGTTTGCCTGGAACGGGATCGGTGTCACTCACAGCGCGCATCGCGAGCAGCTTGAAAGCAGCCTGCCCGGCGATCTTCTCCAGCAATATCAACAACTGATGCAATGGATTCAGGAACTGTTGCGCCGTTATTGCGATCAGGTGGTCATCCGCGTAACGGATGCGGCTTCCGTGCAAGGGGTTTGGAAGTCCTTGCGCTATCGCGCGCGACGCTATCCAGCGGTCATCATTAACGGTCAGGTGTGTTCGAGCGGGCAAGAGGCCCTCACCCTTGCCAGTCTGGAGGTGGAAAAACGCCTGTCATCCCTGATGGGAGAAAGGAGGTGAGTTTGGGGAAACATGCTCAAAAAATGCTGGGGCTGTGTGGATGTCCTTTCCCGGAATTTCATCCAAATTCCAATTCTCTTGCCTGAGGAGGAAGGCTTATGAATACTTTTTGGATCGTAGTGCTCGGTGCTATCTACATCTACCTGGTCTATAACTACTATGCGCGGCGGATTGATCGCGACATCATTCAATCCGATCCGAAGCGAGCAACGCCAGCGCGGATGTATATGGACGGGGTAGACTTCATGCCGACCAGCCGCAACGTGCTCTACGGCTATCACTTCAAATCCATTGCGGCAGCCGGCCCGATTGTTGGCCCGATCACGGCCGCAAACATCTGGGGATGGCTTCCCTCCCTGCTCTGGCTTGCGATCGGCGTCTCGTTCATCGGTTGGGTGAGCGACTATACCGCGATCATGGTCGCTGTGCGCAATGACGGCAACAGCCTGAGCGCGATCAGCCATCGCCTGATCTCCCCGCGCACCCGCACCATTCTGTTCGTGTTCATCTTCTTCTACCTGCTCCTGGTGGCTGGGGCCTTCATGGGCATTATGGCCGCCTTGATGGCTGCCCGTCCCGACGTGCCCTTTGGCATCATCATATTGGGCGTGATGGGCTTCCTGGGTGGTCAAATGCTCTATCGCTGGAAGATGGACCTGATCGTGGTCACCGTCATTATCGTGGGTGTCACGATCCTGGCGATGATCCTCGGGCCCTTCGGCGCCACCTGGAACGCAGAAAAGGGAGCCTGGAACTGGGTAGGGCCGATCAACGGAGCAACTGTTGCCTTCAATAAGGCCATTGATAGCATCACGGGCGGCCAGCCGGTCATGCAGGTTGTTGATCCGACCAACGCAGACCCGCGCATTCCCGCGCCCGGCCCGGATGGGAAACGGCCAAAGACGGCGCTCTACGATCCAGAGACAGGGTTGATCAACACCATGCCCTCTTACCTGTTCTGGGCGTTGTTCCTGCTTGTCTTCTCTTACCTCTCGGCCACCCTGCCCATCTGGCGCTTTGCCCAGCCGGTTAACTACATTGGTTTCTGGGTCACCTTCCTGACCATCGGCATCAGCGCTATCGGCGCCCTGCTGGCACCATTTATCAAACCGCAAGTCGGGCAATTTGCACTGGAGCCGGTCAAGACGCTCGGCTTTGCCCTTGATCCGGCCAAACCCTGGCAGCCGCTCTGGCCTATGCTCTTCGTGACCATTGCGTGTGGCTCCATTTCTGGCTGGCATGCCCTGTTCGGTTCGGTCGGCACGGCGCGTCAGCTTGAATATGAGACCGATGGGTTGCCGGTCGGCGGCGGCGCCATGTTCGGCGAAAATGCCCTGGCTTTGCTGGCGCTGATTGCGGTCTCGATCCCTGGCAGCGGTGGTGGCGGTGGACGTTTTGCGGCTGGCGTGGGCTCCCTGTTGAGTGTGCTCTTTGGGGATGGTTTCCGCCCCTTCGGAACTGCGTTGGGCTTCGGTGTGTTCATCGTCATCGTGCTCACCGTCACTCAGCTCATCTTCCGCGTCATGCGCGTCACGCTCTCCGAATGGGTGGGTGAGGCCTTCCCGGCCTTGAAGAATATGCATGTCTCGACCATCGTTTCCATGGTCTTGACGATGCTCCTGGTGCTCAGCGGGACCTGGGTGTATCTCTGGCAGCTCTTCGGCGCCGCGAACCAGCTCATGGCTGCGCTCAGCCTGCTCATCGTCAGCGTGTGGTTGAAATCCATCAAGCGCAATCCCGCCTTTGCGTTGTGGCCAATGCTCTTCATGTACATCACCACGATGGCGGCGACGCTGGTTACCGCGCGTAACCTGCTGGTCACCATCGTGCCCAAGGGCGGTTCGATTGCTGTCGGTGGCTGGGCGATGATCGCCATCGCCATCCTGCTCTTTATCACCGCCCTCTTGATCGGATGGGATGGTTACCAGGCATACCAGCGCTATGCCCGAGGCGAGGCCAAACCCAGCGCTGCAGCCGCAGATTAGTTCGACAAAAGCCCCAGCGAAAAAGGGAGACGCAAAACGCGTCTCCCTTTTTTACTTATTTTCTGCTTGCTCAGTTTTGGCGAGAATCAGGCATCTTTCCGCAAATTTCCTGCACAGGGAAATAACCATGTCCACTGCCAGATTTCATTGACTTACAGGATTTAAAGCCATGTTTGATTCTTCGTCAGCCAATTTCAGCAAATATGTGCCATATTCATTATAGGATAATTGTTTTCCAAGCGCGCGCAATTGTTCGCGGGAGATGAAGCCGACTCGAAAGGCCACCTCTTCGGGGCAACCAATCATCAGCCCCTGCCGTTCTTCGACTGCCTGGACAAAATTAGCCGCATGAAGCAAATTTTCAGGGGTGCCGGCATCGAGCCAGGCTATGCCTCGCCCTAATAGTTGGACAAATAGCTGCCCGCGCTCCAGGTAGATGCGGTTGATATCTGTAATTTCCAGTTCACCTCGAGCCGAGGGGCGCAAGGTGGCGGCTATTTCAACGACTTGATTGTCATAAAAATACAGGCCCGGTACGGCATAACGTGAACGCGGCTTCTGGGGTTTCTCCTCGATGCTCAAGGCGCGATACTGTTCATCAAACTCGACCACGCCATATCTGCTTGGATCCTTGACGGCATACGCAAAGATCCGGGCCCCTACGCGCAACTGCGCCGCCTCGCGCAGAATATTCCACAACCCTGTGCCGTAAAAGATATTATCTCCCAGAATGAGGCATACCGAATCGTTCCCGATGAACTCGCGCCCCAAGATGAATGCTTCAGCTATCCCACGAGGCTGTTCCTGTTCCCGATAGGAAAACGATACTCCCAACTGCTCCCCGCTCCCCAGCAGACGACGAAAGCCTGGCAGATCTTCGGGCGTGCTGATGAGCAGGATTTCTCGAATCCCCGCCAGCAGCAGTACCGAGAGCGGGTAATAAATCATCGGTTTGTTGTAAACCGGGAGTAATTGTTTGCTGACGGCCAGTGTGAGCGGGTAAAGGCGTGTGCCGCGCCCACCAGCAAGAATGATACCTTTCATGCCACCTCCTGAAAGTGATTCGTGCAATCTCCTGCCAAAATTAAAGCGACCGGCGGATTAGAAAGTGGACAAGGTGCTCTTCCCGCTCGCCAATGCAGCAATCCACAATCAGCCTTGCCAGTTGTTTCGAGTGCAGGTCGAGGCGACAGAGCGCGATACACTCTCATCAAAAAAGCGTTCAACGGGCAACGGTTTGTTCATTTACCGGTTGCTATAATTTGCGTTTAACCAAGCCTGGAAATCTTTGGCCTGGGAAATTTTGGCTACCCAGTCGAGGTGGGAGAGATACCATTCTACGGTTGCGCGCAGCCCACTTTCGATGTCGTGGCGCGGCGACCAGCCCAGTTCAGCGCGAATTTTGGAAATGTCCATGGCGTAGCGGCGGTCGTGACCAGGACGGTCGGCGACGTGAGTGATAAGAGAAGCATATTTAGCGGGAGCAGTGCCAGGATGAGAAGGAGCGAGGGGGCGAAGTTCATCCAAAAGGGCGCAAATCTTTTGAACCAGCTCAATGTTGGACAGTTGATTGCCGCCGCCGACGTTGTAGGTCTCGCCGGGCCTTCCTTCCCGCAAGACAAGGTGAATGGCTTCGCAATGGTCTTCTACGTACACCCAGTCGCGAATTTGTCTGCCGTCGCCATACACCGGCAGCGGCTTGCCTTGCAAAGCATTCAAAATCATCAATGGAATGAGTTTCTCCGGGAACTGATACGGTCCGTAGTTGTTGGAACAATTGGTAATCGTGACTGGCAAGCCGTAGGTATGAAAGTAGGCGCGGACAAGATGGTCGGAACCGGCCTTAGATGCTGCATAAGGTGAACGCGGTGCGTAAGGGGTGGACTCGCGGAAGGGTGGATCAGTGGGCATTAGTGACCCAAACACTTCATCTGTAGAGACGTGGTGGAAGCGCACGCCAATCCTTTGCGTCCCCCAAACCCGTCTTGCCACTTCAAGGAGCGTAAACGTGCCGACCAGATTGGTTCGGATGAATGGCGCAGGCCCCAAGATCGAGCGATCCACATGCGATTCTGCTGCAAAGTGCACGACCGTGTCTATAGCATGTTCGCGCATCAGGCGATCAACCAGTTTGCTGTCACAGATGTCGCCTCTCACAAAAATGTGACGAGACGGGTTGGGCAAATCTTGCAAGTTTTCAAGGCTGCCGGCGTAGGTTAAGGCGTCCAGGTTGACAATCTTGACTTGCGGCTCAGCCTTGAGTAGATAGCGCACGAAATTGCTGCCAATGAAACCGGCGCCGCCGGTAACAAGGACGTTTTTCATTTTTATTATTTTTTATTACATAACCCTTTCAAGGTCTATTTAGATAGATTATTAGATTAAAGAAAATAAAACGAGGTGATGCCATTACCGTCGGCTCCGCACCTTGTAGATCAAGCCGTGCTCACTGGTATATACCAGTTCCAGGTTAGCAACCTCGGCCAGCCACTCTGGCGGGGCAACATGCTTGAACTCGTTTGGCAAGAACCATAGGATATAGCCTTCTTGCTTGCCCGGCCAGCCCGCAAATCGAATGCGGAATTCCTCAAGAGTCAACCCGCTCAGATGGGGCATAAGTGGCGAGGCCTTTCGAGTATAGAACCATATCGCATCGGCGTAATTACTGTAGAAAGTAGCCTGTGGATGGGCCTGCGCCAGAGACTGGATTTCAGCCACAGCCGGATTCTCTCGAAAAAAGCGGTTATTGTAAAAATTGTAGGTGCTGGCCTCGCCTTCTACCAGGCAGCGGGAAAGATATTTGGACAGGCTGAGCGTAGGATAAGCCGAAAACCAGACCAAAAACAGAAGCACTGTCAGCAAGCGGGCCTTGCCCATCTCCAGACGCAAACGAGGCAAAATGATGTTGTCCAGCGTAACAAACAACAATACAATGCCTGGTGCCAGCAAGCCGACGTAATAGCGATCCGAATATAAGCTGCGATGGTCATCGGTCACAATTGTAAAAGCCATACCTGCCAACGAAAGCGGCAAAAAGAAGACTGTAGGGAACACATCTGGGCGCTTCATATCTCGCCACCAAGCCGCCCACCTTTCTTTCTTTCCAATCCATAGCAGCGCCAGCAAGATCACGCCCAAGGTAATCGTTGGATGAGACAAGATGAACTTCAGGCGGGGGTGATTGGGCAAGAACCAATGCAATATCTTGGTCAGTGAATACTCAAAGTTCACCCAAACATCGAGCGAGGGCGAATCATTGCCCCAAAAAGTATGATACCGCAAGAGGTTATGAAAATACACCCATCCGCCCACCGGTAAAAGCGAACAGGTTATCCATGTGCAATCGCGCAGCAGCAGGCGCCAATCTCGCCAGCGCGCCGTCAGTACAACGACAACACCCATAGCCCACAAGCTGGCTCCCAGCCAGCGTTGCAGCATGGCCAGCGTTGCGCACACGACCATGATGACCATTGCCTTCCACGACCGAGTTTGTAAATAACGGATGGCTGCCAGAAGGAAAATCAGCGAAAAGGTAATGTACAACGGGTCCGAAGCCACATTCGCATGAATACGCACGGCGGGCTGTGACCCCATGATGAACGCACTCCCCAGATAGGCATATACAGGACGCTCGCGGAAGGCCACATAGACCAACGCCCCGCCCAAAAAGGTATTCACCGCCATCAGGCCCAGGTTCACCATCCAGGCAACCACGAACACATCCCATCCGCCCAACCGGCTGAGGCCTGCCAGCAGCAACGGATAGAGCGGCGGCCAGTAAACGAACGGGATGCCTAAGTGATCGAAAAAGCCGCGCCCGTCCAGGAGGTTCTCGGCGGTAGCCATATACTCGACCGCATCTCCCGATACCCCGGCGCCATATCGCCAGGTGGCTATCAGCGTCAGCGCAGTTGCTGCCAGGGAAAACAATGCCAAAACGAACCAAAAGGTCTTGAAAACTCGCATAAATGCTCTGCGAAAAGCTCGAAGGTTATCAGGCATCAGAAAGGAAATTCCAGGATGGCCTCAATGACTCGTTCCTGTTCGGCTTTGCTGAGAGCATTGTGAAAAGGCAGGCGCACCAGCCGGTCGCTGACATCTTCGGCGACAGGGCAATCGCCAGGACGGCCGCCAAACTTTTGGCCCATCTCCGAAAGATGCAATGGTAAGTAATGAAAAGCGCTGTAAATGCCGCGCTCGCGTAAGTAAAAGATGAACCTTTGGCGCGTATCCAGGTCTGGCAAGAGCATATAGAACATGTGATAGGATTGCTCGACGTGAGGAGGAACAAGAGGCAAACGCACACCGTGTTTCTCTGCCCAATCTTTCAAGGCCATCTCATAGGTTTGCCATAGTGCCTGACGATGCGATTGAATGCGCTGGCGTTGCTCCAGTTGTCCGTAGAGGAAAGCCGCCAGAATGTCAGATGGAAGATAGGAAGAACCAATGTCCACCCAGGTATATTTGTCCACCTGGCCGCGGAAAAAGCGCGAGCGATTCGTTCCTTTCTCGCGGATGATCTCGGCACGCTCGGCAAAGGTCAGATCGTTGATGAGCAAAGCGCCGCCCTCGCCGCTGGTGAAGTTCTTGGTCTCATGGAAAGAGAGGGTAGCCATCACGCCAAACGTGCCAAGATACTTCCCTTTGTATTTGCCAAACAACCCGTGCGCGTTGTCTTCGACGACGGCTATGCCGTGACGCTTTGCAATGTCGAGGATAACGTCCATTTCACAGCCAACGCCCGCATAATGTACCGGCAAGATGGCTTTGGTACGGGATGTGACAGATTTCTCGAGCCGAGATTCGTCCAGGTTGAGGGTATCCGGTCGAATGTCCACGAAGATCGGACGAGCGCCACGCAAAACGAAAGCGTTGACCGTTGATACAAAGGTAAAGTCCGGGACAATGACCTCGTCCCCCTCTCGAATATCCAGCAAGATGGCCGCCATCTCCAGCGCATGAGTGCAAGAGGTGGTGAGCAGGGCCTTGGGAATGCCCAACTCCGTCTCAAGCAGGGCATGGCATTTTTGGGTGAACGGGCCATCGCCAGAAAGATGGCCACTCGCCACGGCTTCAGCCATGTATTCCATTTCACGCCCCACTACAACAGGGCGATTGAAATCAACGCGCGGCTTGTTCAAGATAGATTCTCCAGGATAATATGGCAAACTTGTCTGGCTTTTTGCGGGTCGAAATGATGGTCGTTGAATAGATTGATAACCTTGCTTGCCAGGGCCTCGGCATAGGGGCAATGCCCAGGCGCCATGATGCCTGCCAGCGAAACGTAATGCGAACTGGCAAATAAACCGGCGGCAAAAATGGCTTTCAGGATCCGCTCCTGGTTTTCGACTCGAATGTTGAAACGCCAGGTCTGATACGCTGCAGGCAATTGTATTTCTGCCGGTAGCAGTTCGGCATAGATGGAATTGAGTGACTTGCGATGGTCGAGCGTGTCCTCGAGAGCGTCGGCGATACGGCGGCGATAATCTTCCCAAACGGGCAAATCAGCCTGCGTTTGCAGCCAGTTGCTATCCTGATAAACGAATTTTTTGTCTTGCAGAGCCTGTTTGTAAGATCGTTCGATACTTTCGTAATCTCGAGGCTCGAAAGGCAAGGGGTAAGAACGATACGCAAGCGAGTCTTTTACGAAGGCGTAACCGCCGCTTCCCAGATCCACGATTTTTGCGTAGCCCGTGCTATACAAAGCCACATCGGCAGCCATGTCCAAGTCTGGTTCGAGGTCGGGGATGCACAGGCAGCGATCATCGATAATCAACAAGTCAGGGTAACGAGATTTGAGGAAATGGAAGAAGGCTTGGGGCGTGGACGGCTCCGCGTAGGTGTGCGCATACAACAAGCCGCCGTAACTGCCCCGCTTCAGACGCCCCTCGACTTGCTCCAGGTCTATGTGCAGAGTCTCGGCTGAAATATCTACCAGTTCGAAAGGAACGCCCGCCTTGAAGAAGGTCAATGGCACAATAGGGCAAATGTTTGCCGGCAATAACCAGGGGCGAACATCTGCCCTGCTAAGCAACAGGTTGTAGAGAATGGCAGACGCGCGAGGTGCCTGGATGATTTTCATGGCCCGATAGGTGGTTGAGGTTGTCGGTTTGGTTCAGGTCCCGTAATATACGAAAGCGCCTCGGGTCCCACCATGAAGAGCAAATCCAGAATGCTCACGAAGGGATCGTAAGGCGGATATAACTGTGGATAAGGCGGATAATTGTACTCCATGTACTCCAGGCTGATGCCCGCAGCCTCGAATTTTTCTGGCTCGATATATTCACGCGCCGATGGTCCGGTGATATAGTGCCGCGCCCCAACGCGCTGGAGAATCTGAATCAGACGATCGGTGCGGTGACCGCTGATACCTTCCATTTCGGATGAACGCATAAAACGAGTGTGCGTAATGCCTATCTTGCGAGCAATCTCAATGGTCAACCAGATGGTGAAATCTGCCAGGAACTCATAACGTTGCTCGTAGACCGATTCCAGCCAGGGAAGATAAGCCCGGAAATACGGTGCTTTGGCGTAAGCATATGTGAGCGCCTTCAAGTGACTTTTGGCCCAGGGCTTGCTCCAGTCTATCTTAATATTGCAAATTGGAATACCTGCCGTTACTCCTTTACTGTGAACCGGGATGGTCAGCCACTGCTTACCTTGCGCCGTTTTGATCTGGTTGCGGTTACGCCAGCCGTGCTTATCATATTGCACGTCATCGTAGAAGATGAACAAGTCAGCGCGGCGAATCTGGTCAAAGTAGCCACGCCAGGGAATGTAAGAGGGCTGTAAAATAACGGCTTTCATCCGCGCTCAAAGATCTTTGCGAACCAGTATCGTAAAGTCGTACAGGCCATAATCATGTAGCAAGGCAACATTGCGAGAAAAGTTACGCTTGCAAAAATCGAAGAAGAACAAAGGATCGGCATAGAACAAATCAGGGCGGCCTGCCATCCGTTCTGGATCGGAGTATTTCGTCAACATATTGAAGGCAAACCCTTTGGAGCACAGGTCATTCATCCGTCTCAAGGTGTCTAGAACCATCTGTTGCCATTCGTCATATGGGCACTCCATTTTTATGTTGAATATCGAGCCAGCAACCAGATAATCGGCCACAGGGAGTTCTTTTTCATCAGTGGTAAAGTGTGCATTGGGGAAATCCTTATGGAGTTCGCGAGCGGTTATCACCATTTTTTCGATCAAATCTACCCCATAATACTCGAATTGCCAGTTTCTGGTTGTCAGAAAGTCGAAAAATGCGCCATAACCACAGCCGTAGTCAATGACCGTAAACGGTCTCGAAGGTTCGATAATTTTCGATAGCACCTCGAAGCGCAATCGCTGGGCATCTGGCCCATTGTAGTCGACACCCTGAGCTGTGGCGCCGTAGGTTTCAAGTTTTTCGCTAAAATATTTGTTAAGTTTCTTTAAGGTTTCTTCTACTGTACTTGTCGCCATATTTCTCCCTCAAGCGTCCGTTTTTCGACTGATCACATACGCCTTTTTCCCTTCCGTACGCTCGAACACGCGTGCCAAGTACTCGCCAATGATACCTAGGGCAAAGAGTTGTACACCGCTAAAAATAACAACGGTAGAAGCTAAAAACGGGAAGCCCGGAATCGAGCCAGCTACGAAGTAGGTAATCAAGACGTAACTCAACACTCCCAATCCGAACAAAGTGAATGCAAACCCAAGGATACTGGCAAAGCGCAGCGGAATGGTGGTGTAACTGGTCAACACCAGCAAAGAAACCTTGACAAGTTTGAGAAAGTTGTAATTCGATTTTCCGACAGTACGAGGCGACTCATCCACAGGCACCGATGCAAAGCGAGAAGTCCCCCAGGAAAGTAGAACATCCACCAACACATCCGGGTTGTGGAAGTCTTCAAAGGCTTTACGCAAATCGGAACGGAAAGCCTTAAAAGCGCTGATATCGCGCACTGTGCTCATACCCATCACATACGCAATGGATCGCTTCACAATTGCAGAAGCCATAGACTTCCACCATACCTGCTGCCGTTTACGTGCTACGCCATACACCACGTCATAACCTTCCTGGAGTTTCGATAAGAGTTTAGGAATCTCTTTAGGAGGGTTCTGCAAGTCGTCATCCATGACGACGATAACCTCGTAACGCGCCTCGCGTACTCCGCACAAGGTTGCGTTGTGCTGTCCATAGTTACGCATTAAATCTACGCCGCGTATCCACGCATGCCGAGCCGCCAGACGCTCGATGACCTGCCAGCTCTCGTCTGGACTGCCGTCATTCACCAGTACCAGCTCATATCTCTCTGCTACCGAGGGAAGGATATGCGCCAGTTCTTCTACCAGCATCGGCAGCGTCTCAGCGCCATTATAAACAGGGACAACAACAGACACTTCCATACTCTTGGATTATAATACCAATCACGATTCTAAAGGCCATGTTCTGTACGCAAATGTATATGGGCGCGTCAAACATGGTCTTTGAAGACCTGTTTGGTATTATGTCTATTCGATGTTGTACTCACCAATGGCTAACCGACGGGCAGATGCGTATTCGATGCAGGACGCTCTGCAATTCGCTGGGCCAGCGTGCGCAAGGCCTCAAAGTAGACCTGTGCGTCCACCGTACGAGTGTCTGGGAAGGGGAGGTGAATTTCCAGATGCGGCGATTGGCGCCTCAGGCTGAAACGGAGATAACGTGGAGAGAGTTCATCCATCGCCGAATGCAGATGATCCAGCGTCTGGGCGGCCAGATCGAGCAGGCCGCGCGGCGCCATCAGTTGCAGTTCACCGTAAGGCCGGCTTTCCCAGTTTCGTGAGCGTGCCTGCTTGAGCGCCATCCTGCCGCTCCAGCTCTTTGGATCCACCAGCTCCAGGTCCACCAAGGGTGAAGCGTGCAGATGCCCGCGGAAAATGATGAAATCCTCGCGTCCCTGCAGACGGGCCATCAACATCATCCAGAACACATCTCGAGGCGCCAGAACCAGCAAGGTGTCCAGTCTGCGGAAGGGGCGTTTCGCCTGCTGAATGCTCATTTCCACGACGGAGGTGCCCAACCAGCGAAACGTCGTTTTGGGGCCGATGCCGGGCAGGCCTCGGCGTAACCATTTCAGAATGGCATCGCCGCGGCGCAGATTGTAAATCATCCCCAAGGCGAACCAGGCAACGATCACGACACCGATCAGGATTATCCAGAATTGTGTGTTCATAACCATCTCTCTTTTGAACTTGGTGATATAATTTGTAACACTTCAAGGCAGAAAATGACACACTGGAAACAAAAGGTCAGGGAGTTTTTCTATGGCATGATGGGCTACGAGTTTGCCCAACATGCCCTGGAAATGCGCGCTTCGATGGAAAACCTGTTCTTACTTGCAATCGTGGGGGATATGATCGGCCTGCCGATCCTCCCCCCCTATTATAGCCTACGCCTGCTCCCCTACGTGGTGCCGAATGTTCAAACCTGGAAACGACGCGTTCTCCGCGAACGTGAGTTCACGGATGAGCACGACTATCATCTCCACGGATTGTAATCTTTTTGCAGGAGGAACCCATGAGCCAGGAAGAGAAAAAAAGTTTTTGGCAAAACTTGAAAGAAATCCTGTATGGGATGGCGTCTCATGATATGAGCCGCTATGCATTGCGCACCCGTGCCAGCATGGAGCATCTGTTCATTTTGATCACCATGGGCGATATGATCGGCATTCCGATTTTGCCTCCCTACTACAGCCTGCGCCTGCTGCCCTACGTGGTGCCGCAAATTTCCACCTGGAAGCGTCGCCTGCTGCGCGAAAAAGATATTTCCGATGCCATGTTCTAAGGAGAAACGGCCATGACCTCATTGCGCAAAATCTTTGAAGAGCATCCAGAACGACGCTATATCATGTTCGGGGGCAAAGGGGGATTAGGGAAGACAACCTTCTCGGCAGCCACCGCTTACTGGTTGGCCAAACAGGGAAAAAAGGTGCTCGTGTTTTCTGTAGATCCGCAGGCCAGCCTTTCGGATATTTTCCAGCGCGACATTTTCGGCAAAGGGCCGGTGCAAATCATGGAAAATCTCTGGGCGCAAGAGATTGATGCCGATCAGCACATTAAGGCCTATCAGCAGGAAATCCGCCAGAAGATTCTGGATATGTATGGCTTTGATCGCGTGCCCGATGAGATTGAGCAATACATCCAGGCCGCCTCCGCCGAGCCTGCCATGGAAGAGAGCGCCATCTTCGATGCGGTGGTGGACATTGTCGTGGAGGGTAAGTATGACTACTACATCTACGACCTGGTGCCTCTCGGTCACGCTCTCTACTACTTGAGCATGGCAAAAGTGTATGACGAGTGGATCACCAAGATCACCAGGCTGCGCGAGGAAATGCGAGAGTACGAGGAGATGGTAGCCCGTCTCAAGCGTCAGAAAGAGACGGAAGAGGATCAGATCCTGCGGGAATTGCAATATATTCGCAGCCGCATCAATGCTTCCTCCCGCATCCTGACCGATAAGGAAAAAACGGCTTTCTTCTTCGTCCTTGTGCCGGAGGAGATGATCTTGATTGATACCCAGAAAGCTGCTGAGTTGTTTGCGCGCTTCGATGTGCCGATCTCAGGCTATGTGGTGAATCGGGTGGTGCCGCGGGAACTGCTCAACCAGAACATTCCTCCTTACCTGAAGAACCGCATCGAAATGCAGGAAAAATATCTGCACGAGATCGAGCGTCTGTTCGGCTCTCAGGTGGCTGCTTATGTCCCGGAACTGGAGCGCGATGTGACCGGGTTGGAGATGATCGCGAAACTTTCGCACATCATGTATGGGGATTAGGAGGCAACATGAGCGGCAAAATTGAAACTTCCATGCGCGCCTATGTGATGGACCATCAGCGCCTGCGATATATTTTCTTCGGTGGCAAGGGGGGCGTGGGGAAAACAGTCATGGCCGGCGCAACCGCAATCTGGCTGGCCAAACAAGGGCGCCGTGTGATGCTGGCCTCAACCAATCCCGTGCACAGCCTGAGTGGGTTGCTGGGCCAGAATGTCTTTGGGAACCACACGCCGGTAGAAGGCGTTCCGAACCTTTGGGCCTACGAGATTGATACCAAAGACACCATTGAGCGCTCCAAACAGGAAATTCGGGACAAAATTCAATGGTTCCTCAAGTTTGCCGATATTTCCACCAAAGCCGATGACTTCGTCGAATCGGCTACCATGAACCCGGCCTTTGAAGAATCGGCCATGTTCGAGAACATGGTGGATTTGATGTTCCGCAACGAGTATGACGTGTATGTGTTCGACACCGCGCCCACGGCGAATGCCCGTCGGCTGTTGGGAATGTCAAAGGTGTATTCGCTATGGGTGAACAAAATGCTCAAGAGCCGTGAAGAAGCGCGCACGCTTCGGGAGATGCTCTCCTTCACCAAAAAGAAGGAAGAGGATCCACTGATGGACTATCTGATCGCTTTCCGCGATCGCATGAGCAAAGCACGTACCCTGCTCACGGATGAATCGCTGACCGCCTTTTTCTTCGTTACGCTCCCCGAGGCCTTGCCCATTGCCGTGATCACACGCTTCATTGGCTGGTTCCACGATTTCGGCATCCCCGTCGGCGGCGTGATTGTGAACATGCTGATTGATCGCAGTCAGGTTACGGAATCCTCCCCTGAATTTGTGCGCAACCGCCTGGCGATGCAGGATCGCTACATGGAAGAAATCTGGCAGAAGTTTGATGGGAGCGTACGCGCGCTTCTACCCCTTTATGAAACCGAAGTGCGTGGGGTCCCCATGTTGGAACGCGCAGCAGAAGCGTTGTTCAAGTAAGCGCTCCCATTTTGACAGTATGCCCCCCCCCGATCCGAAGGTAGAAATGCCTTCGGATTTTTTTTGCCAGTCATATGCTGCGCGTTCACTTCCATCTCCCCGCGCACGTGCATCAGGAAGAAGCGTCGCTCGCAGTATTCCAACTGATTGAGCATGGAGAGGGGCAGGTAGTCGTCCATC
>JAGHYK010000028.1 GCA_017743695.1 Chloroflexota bacterium | reverse complement strand
CTATGTTCCTTCTTCCCAGGAAGAAAGATAGCGTTGCTGTTCTTCCGTCAGGGTGTCAATTTCGATCCCCATTGCCCGCAGTTTCAGACGTGCGATCTCCCTGTCTATTTCTTCCGGGACGGGGTAGACGCGCTTTTCGAGTTTGTTGCCGTGTTTGACCATGTACTCGGCGGAGAGTGCCTGATTGGCAAAGGACATATCCATCACCGAGGCCGGGTGTCCTTCGGCTGCTGCCAGGTTGATCAAACGCCCCTCGCCCAGCAGGTGAATGCGACGGCCATCCGCAAGCACGTATTGCTCGACGAACGGGCGTACGAGCTTTTTCTCCACTGCCATCGCCTCCAGCGCCGGGATGTTGATCTCCACGTTGAAGTGCCCGGAATTGGCCAGGATGGCCCCATCTTTCATCACTTCAAAATGCTGGCGGTCAATGACGTTAATATCGCCGGTGACCGTGCAGAAAATATCGCCGATGCGTGCGGCCTCGCTCATCGGCATTACTTCGTAGCCATCCATCACTGCTTCGAGGGCTTTCAACGGGTCCACTTCGGTTACAATGACGATCGCTCCCATGCCGCGCGCTCGCATGGCCAGGCCGCGCCCGCACCAGCCATAGCCGGCGACCACAAAGCGTTTCCCGGCCAGGAGCACGTTCGTCGCCCGAATGATGCCATCTATGGTGGACTGACCGGTGCCGTAGCGGTTATCGAAGAAGTGTTTGGTCATGGCGTCATTGACAGCAATGACCGGGAAATGGAGCATCCCATCCGCGGCCATGGCTCGTAAGCGGATCACACCGGTCGTTGTCTCTTCGGTTCCGCCAATGACGTTTGGCAACAGTTCGCGGCGTTCCTTGTGCAGGGTGGAAACGAGGTCTGCGCCGTCATCCATGGTCAGGTGGGGTTTGTGATCGAGCGCGGCCGCAATATGCCGATAGTAGGTGACATTGTCTTCGCCTTTGATGGCGAAAACCGGGATTTCCCAGAAGTGTACCAGCGCGGCAGCGACATCATCCTGGGTGGAAAGAGGGTTGGAGGCAGTCAGGACAACCTCTGCGCCTGCCTCCTGCAGCGTGCGCATCAGGTTTGCCGTTTCTGTGGTGACATGTAAACAGGCCGAAATGCGAATGCCCTTCAGGGGCTTCTCGCGTGCGAAGCGCTCTCGAATCTGGCGCAGCACCGGCATTTCGCGCTCGGCCCATTCGATCCGTCGGCGTCCACCTTCTGCAAGGTTAATATCTTTGATGTCGTACTGATTCATAGGGCTCCTGAGCAATTGGGGATGGTTGTTGGGGTTTGAGCGGGGTGTTTTGGAGGAAAACATCCAGTCGGCCGCCATCGTCAAAATGCTGACGGAAGCGGGTGACAAACTCTTGCGGCGTATAGAAATGGTTTTGTGTTCCCTGCTGTTCCAGACAGTAAACGGCCGCTAAGGCTCCCACCTTTCCACAGGTTTCCCAGTCCAGGTGGTGGCTATAGGCGGCCAGGAATCCGCCGCGAAAGGCATCTCCCACGCCCGTTGGGTCTACCACTTGCCTTTCTGGAATGGGGGGGATGAAGTATTCCTCATCGGCGGTGTAAATATTTGCGCCCTCTTTCCCACGGGTGACGACGACCACTTTGACGTGCTGCAGGATGTGTTTCAGGTCCCAGCCAGTTTTACGGGTGATCAAGCCGAACTCATAATCGTTGACGAAAAGGAAGTAGGCTCCTTCCATATCGCGGGCCAGTTCGTGCCCTTCCAGGCGCAAGACCTGTTGACTGGGATCGTAGAGATACGGAATGTCCAGGGCGCGGCATTCTGCGGCAAAGTTTTTCATGGCGTCTGGCGCATTCGGGGAGATCACGACCATATCCGGACGTGGGGAGACTTCCCGGATGGATTGCGTGGCGGCAAAGGCCATGGCGCCGGGGTAGAAGCTGGCGATCTGCGCATTGGCGCGATCCGTGGTGGCGAAAAAGGAGGCGGTGAAGACGCCGCGAATGGTTTTGATCAGGGAAGTGTCAATTCCCTTTTCCTCCAGCCATTGACGGTACTCGTCAAAGTCCTCGCCGACC
Source organism: Chloroflexota bacterium (assembly GCA_017743695.1). Lineage (GTDB taxonomy): Bacteria > Chloroflexota > Anaerolineae > Anaerolineales > Villigracilaceae > 630D-37. The sequence goes on along the minus strand of JAGHYK010000028.1, from coordinate 17,052 downwards.
GTCGCCATCACGCGCGAGCGCTTTCCGAGGAGTGCCATGGTGTAGGCGATATTCGGGGCGACGCCTCCCCGCTGGCGGGTCATTGAATCCACCAGAAAGGAAAGACTGATGGCTTCCAGACGTTCCGGCAGGATTTGCTCTTTGAAGTGGCCTGGGAAAGTCATCAGATAGTCATAGGCGATGGAACCGGTCAGCAGGATGTCCATAGGCGATTTCCTCCTCCTTCCCAAAAATCAACGGCGCACCATGCGGGGCAGGTTTTCTCCAAAGGGTGGATAGACAATGCCATTTTCCGTGACAATTGCCGAGATCAGGCGCGCCGGTGTGACATCAAAGGCCGGGTTGCGGGCTTTGGCTCCCTGCGGCGCGATGGGTTCTCCTTTGAATTGCAGGCCCAGCACTTCTTCTGGAGAACGCATTTCTATCGGAATCTCTTCGCCGCGGCGCAGCGAAAGGTCAATCGTCGAGGTGGGGACGACGGCATAAGCCGGGACGTTGTTATCTCGCGCCGCCAGCGCCAGCATATATGTGCCGATCTTGTTGGCCACATCTCCGTTCGCTGTCACGCGATCGGCGCCGAAGAGTACCTTTTGCACCTCTCCGCGACGCAAGAAGAAGCCGGCTGCGTTATCTGTGATGATCTCATAGGGGATTCCGTATTGTTCCAGCTCCCAGGCGGTCAGACGCGCGCCCTGTAAGCGGGGACGGGTCTCATCTACCAGGACGTGAATGCGCTTCCCCTGTTCATGCGCCATACGGATCACCCCCAACGCGGTGCCCCAGTCAACGGTGGCCAGTGCGCCGGTGTTGCAATGATGGATGATGGTATCGCCATCTTCTATCAGTGTGGCTCCATACTCGGCCATGCGGCGATTGACTTCCACGTCCTCATCCGCAATCCGCTGGGCTTCTTCCAGGGTCAAGGCTCGCAGTTCGTGGACGGGCGCCGGCGAATCCTGCACCACGCGCAGGATACGGTTGACCGCCCAGGCCAGGTTGACGGCGGTGGGACGTGCGGCTTTAAGCACTTCGGCGGCCTGGTGCAGGTCTTGTAAGAATGTGCTTCGTTCGCTTGCCCGCGAGGCCAGGGCAGCCAGCGCCATCCCGAATGCGGCGGCGGCCCCAATCGCCGGCGCGCCGCGCACCACCATCTCGTGGATCGCTTCGGCGACCTGCCGGTAATCCTGGAAGGCCACCATTTCAAACCGCGCCGGCAGGTGGCGCTGATCGATCATCTTCAGTTGGTTACTCGAATAATCCCAAAATACAGAGCGCATCTCCACACCAAAACGCGCTCTCTTGCTGTTGAGAGAGCGCAGGATTTGAAACGGCCTAAAGTTTAACATGGATTGACTGGTTTGTAAACCTTTGGGTGGCAGGCTACAGCCTGTCTTACGCAATCTGCCGTCAGCCGTCTATCCCCCGCCGTCCGCGGTCTGCGGTCCGCCGTCCATCGTCCACCATTTTGCCCTCCGCCGTCCCTTCTGCTTTCTGGTACAATAAGCGCATGGACACTCCGACTCGTGATCGCCTTCCTGAAGCAGTTGAAGCGCGCCCTTTGCGGCGACCGGAATGGATTCGTGTGCGTGCGCCTGCAGGAGAGACGTATCAGTGGCTGCAGGGGTTGATGCGTAGCAAGGCGCTGCACACGGTTTGCGAAGAAGCGATGTGCCCGAATCTGGGGGAATGCTGGGGCGCTGGCACGGCGACCTTCCTGATGCTGGGGGATGTTTGCACGCGCAGTTGCGGCTTCTGCGATGTCAAGCATGGACGACCGTTACCCCTGGACTGGCTGGAGGCCGAACGCGTGGCGCAGGCGGTGAAGGCGATGAATTTGCAACACGTCGTGATTACCTCCGTCAATCGCGATGAGCGGCGCGATGGCGGCGCGCCCGTTTTCGCCATGGTCATCCGACGCATTCGCGAGCTTTTGCCCGGCTGCTCGGTCGAGGTGCTGATCCCTGACTTTAAAGGCTCCCTGGAGGCATTGCGCATTGTCATGGATGCACGCCCGGAAATTCTCAATCACAACGTCGAGACGGTGCCGCGCCTTTTTAAGCGCGTGCAACCCCAGGATAACTACCGTTGGGCGGAGCGCATCCTTTCCAGCGCCAAGAAGATGGACCCCGAAGTGCTGACCAAATCCGGCATCATGGTTGGCCTGGGGGAGAGCATGGAGGAAGTCAAGGCCGTGATGCGCGATCTGCGCTCCTGGGGGGTGGATATTCTCACCATCGGTCAGTATCTCCAGCCCAGCCGCAAACATTTGCCGATTGAGCGTTATTACACGCTGGAAGAATTCGCAGAGCTAAAGCAATATGGCCTGGAGATCGGCTTCCGCTGGGTGGAATCAGCGCCCCTGGTGCGCTCCTCCTACCACGCTGCGGAGCAGGTGCGCGCCCTGAGCCTCATTCATCGCCGTCTGTATTCGGGCGCTCCGCGCCGCTAAACACCCGCGGCACACGCGCTGAAATGTTCGTCAGCACCTCGTAGGGGATGGTGCCGGCCCAGGCGGCCAGCTCCTCCGGGTGGATGCCTGCGCCCTGTGCGCCTTCACCCATCAGGATCACCTCTTCGCCGCTTTCGATTTCATCCTCCCCGGCGTTCACCATGAACTGGTCCATGCAAATCCGCCCGACCTGGGGATAGCGCTTGCCGCGGATGACGACCTGGGCGCGGTTGCTCATCTGGCGGAAGTATCCGTCCCCATAGCCACAGGGGATGGTAAGGATACGACTGGGCTGGGACGCTTTCCACGTGGACCCGTAGCTGACTGGCCTCTCTGGCAGGGTGATCTTGGCATGTACCACCCGCGAGTGCCAGATCATGGCCGGGCGCACCGCGACGCTACGCTGCGTCTCAGCGCCCGGATAGATGCCGTAGAACAGGATGCCCGGCCGCACCATGTCGAAATAACTTTCCGGGAGCTGCAGCACAGCCCCGGAATTTGCCATATGGCGCAAGGGGGGAGGCGGTAGACTGCGACGTTCATAGAAGCGCAAAACTTCCAGGAACCGTTCAAGCTGTAGCCTGGCATGGCTGAGATCGGCGCGTTCGGAGTTGGCAAAATGGGAATAAATCCCCTCGATCTCCAGGTGCCTGCACGCCTGCGCACGCAACAGGAACGGTTCTGCCTCGTAATCGTGAACTCCCAGGCGCTCCATGCCGGTATCAATCTTCAGGTGTACCTTGAGCTGTTTCCCGTGGGCGGCGGCGATCTCTTCCGCCGCCTCCAACAGCCGCCAGGAGCCAACTGTCAGGGTCAGATCGTAGCGCAGGAAGCAGGGGATTTGTTCCGGGAACATGCCCCCCATGACCAGGATGGGCTTCTGGATTCCCAGATGGCGCAGGAGCACCCCTTCTTCCAGCAGCGCTACGCCGAGGTAGTCGGCATAGGGGGCGATGAACGGCGCCACGCCTTCGATCCCATGACCATAGGCATTTGCCTTGACAACCGCCATCACCCGCGCCGGGGAAACTTTTCGCCGAATGGCCTCCAGATTGGCGCGCAGCACATCCAGCCGCACTTCCAGCCAGGTGGGGCGCAAGGGGGGAGCTTCGGGAGGGAGCATGTGCTGAATTATATCCCGCTTACATATTCCAGCACATCTATCTTGGTCAGGATGCCCACCGGGCGACTGTGCTCTACCACGATCAGCGCGTAGCCCTGCGTCAGCCAGGGCATGGCCTCTTCCAGCCTGGTTTCAGGGGGGAAGACAGCCTGTGCATGTTGTACCACGGCGTCAATCGGTTCCTCGTGGCGATGGTCATGACGCTCCAGAAGGTGATTGAGCAGGTCCACTTCCTCCACCAGTCCCACGAGTGCCCCATCTTCACCGACCACCGGTAGCTGCGAAACCGCGTGCTGATGCATCAGGTGGATGACTTCGCGCATACTCTGTCCCAATCGGGCGGTATAGAGGGCGCGTTGACGCTTGCTCAGCAACAGGTCTGCCAGAGTAATCTCGCTGAAATCGGTGCCCAGGAAGCCGTTTTCGCGCATCCATTTGTCATCGTAGAATTTGGAAAGGTAGCGCGAGCCGGAATCCGCAAAGATCACGACGACCAGGCGATCTGCGCTCAGGGAAGCGGCGTATTTCATCGCTCCGGCCAGCGCCGCGCCAGAGGAACCGCCGGCGAAGATGCCCTCCTGGCGCACCAGCGCCCGCGCCCACAGGAAACTCTCGCGATCATCCACGCGCACGATCTCATCTACGACGGATAAATCGGTGGTTGAAGGCAGGAAATCCTCGCCGATGCCCTCGACTTTATAGGTCTTCGGAAAAGCGCCTTCGGGAATGCGTCCGTTGTTTTTCCAGATTTCCAGCAGAATCGAGCCTTCGATGTCTACCCCGACGATGCGGATGGCAGGGTTCTGACGCTTCAGATAGCGTCCGACGCCGCTGATCGTGCCCCCGGTTCCCATACCAATCACCACATCTGTCACGCGGCCGCCCGTTTGCTCCCAGATTTCAGGCCCGGTGGTCAGCTCATGAATGCGGGGATTATCGGGATTGTGATACTGATTGGCCAGGATGGCGTTGGGCGTTTCACGAGCCAGGCGTTTGGCGACTTCGTAGTAGGAGCGCGGGTCTTCCGGGGGAACGGCGGTCGGGGTGATGACCACCCGCGCCCCGAAAGCGCGCAGCAGGCGAATCTTCTCCTCCGACATTTTGTCCGGCATGACGAAGATGGTTTTATAGCCTTTCAGGGCGGCAGCAATGGCCAGCCCCACGCCGGTATTGCCGGAGGTCGCTTCTACGATGGTGCCGCCGGGTCTCAATTCGCCCCGCGCTTCTGCCTGCTCGATGATATACCAGCCGACGCGGTCTTTCACCGAGCCGCCAGGGTTGAGTAGTTCTAATTTTGCGTAAAGCGTGGCCTGTAAATGGGAAGCAATGCGTCCCAGGCGCACCAGTGGGGTATTCCCGATGACGCCCTGGATGCTGTCATAGACTCGGAGTGTGTGAGAGACAGGAAGGGCGGTCATAGAAGCCTCAGTAGATGGGGAGGGATGGATCCACTTCTCGCGCCCAGGCGTTGATGCCGCCTTTCAGGTTCTTCACCTTGCGGAAGCCGGCGCTGACCAGCAGCTCCAGGGCGCGCGCGGAACGGGTTCCCGCTTTGCAGAAGACCACCATCTCGCGCGCCGAATCCAGCTCGGAGAGGCGGGCGGCCAGTTGACCCAGTGGGATATTGAGGGCGCCGGGCAGGCGGGAGATTTCCAGTTCGTGCGGCTCGCGCACATCGAGCAACAGGATTCCGTTCGTTTGCAGGCGCTCAGCCAGCTCCGCCGGGGTAATATCCCAACCGCTTCCAGCCGATCCTTCTTCACGATCGTGCCCAGGGACGCCACAGAACTCTTCATAGTCAATCAAGGTTTTAATGTCGGCGTTGGGCCCGCAGACGCGGCAGTTGGGGTTTTTCTTCAGCTCGACGAATTCAAACGACATGTCGAGGGCGTTGTAGAGCAGCAGCCTTCCGATCAGCGGTTCGCCGATCCCCAGGAGGAGCTTCAGCGCTTCGGTGGCCTGCAGGCTGCCGATGACGCCAGGGAGCACGCCTAACACGCCACCCTCCGCACAGGAGGGTACCAGGCCGGGGGGTGGTGGCGCCGGGAACAGGCAGCGATAGCACGGCCCTTCTCTGGCATAGAAAACACTCACCTGTCCATCAAAGCGGAAGATCGAAGCGTAAACATTCGGTTTCCCCAGGAAGACGGCCACGTCGTTGCTCAGGTAGCGGGTGGGGAAATTATCTGTGCCGTCCACGATCACGTCGTAGTCGGCGGCGATGCGCATGGCGTTTTCCGAGGTGAACGGTTCGTCGTAGGCGATGACCTCGATATCCGGGTTGAGGTCGAGCATACGCCGGCGCGCCGATTCGACCTTTCGCTGCCCCAGGGTGGATGTGCCGTGGATGATCTGGCGCTGCAGGTTGGAGGCATCCACCACGTCGTAGTCCACAATGCCGATGCGCCCGACGCCGGCCGCGGCCAGATAGAGCGCCACGGGGGAGCCAAGCCCTCCGGTGCCGATCACCAGCACCGAGGAGGCCTTGAGCTTTTGCTGCCCTTTCAGCCCGATCTCCGGAATCAGCAGGTGGCGCGAGTAGCGCAGGATTTCTTCGTGTGTAAGGGGTGGAAGCATATTCCCCTCCCCATGTTCAGCATCCGCCGGCGATGGAGGGGATCAACATCAGCTCATCCTCCTCGGCCAGCGGTGTCTCCAGCCCTTGCAGATCGCGAATGTTTTTGCGGTTCAGAAACAGGTTGACGAAGGGGCGAAGTTGCCCATCTCCGTTGTAGAGGTGTGGCTTCAGGGCTGGATATTGTGCGACCAGGGCCTGCATCGCTTCAGCGACTGTGCCGGCCTGGACGGTGACTTCGGCTTGCTGATCGGTATAGTAGCGGAGCGGAGTTGGAATTTTGATTCTGGGCATCATCTCCTCCTCAGCAGCCGGCGCGTTCGACGACGGCCTCGCAGAGAGAGGCCGGCAAAATTTCGACGCTACCGGCCTGCGCAAAAGGCGCCATAAACTGTTCGACATATTCTTTCTGATCGGCTTCCAGGATCAGCACCAGGGTGTGCTGTCCATCCAGTACGGCCTCGCCATGCAGTTCGATCCCGAATTTGCGGGCGTTCGCTTTGCTCAAATGTTGCAAGAGCATTCGCCCCATTTCAGGATTCTTTGCAGGGCAGGTTTCTGCTGCGTGTTGATGACGCACAAAGTAGAGAGACATGACTACGCTACCTCCTGTTCAATTTGAATCGTTTCTTCAAGAAATTGTTGACGGTTTTCGTCCAGTCGCCAGCATCGGGTGGAAGTGGCCTTTCCGTTCTCCACGCTGACGATCACGTACGAGAAGAATGGTTGTGCCCATTCGCGGTCGTATTCCGAGGGGATGTTGGGATGATCGGGGTGGGAATGAAAGACGCCCAGAAGGCTCATCTTCCAGCGGGCTGCCAGGTCTTCGGCATGGAGATAATCCAGCGGTTCGATCAGGTAACGATTGTGGCGGGAATCCGGGCGGGCATTCTGGATGGGGAGGATGTGCTGAACGTAGCGCGGCTCGCCGTCCGTTCCCAGCAAAAAGCCGGCGCTTTCTTCAGGATAGGCCTTTTCAAGGTGGAGATGAATGGCCTGAAGCTGGGCCTGGGTGAGGATCAGGGTCATGCCGGGTCTCCTTTCCAGAGCGCGCTATCGCTCAGATATTTATAACCAGCGTCCGGGAAGACGGTGACGATCAGGCCGCTTTCCAGCGTCTGTGCCAGGCGCAGGGCGGCGACGGCAGCCGCCCCGGAGGAAATGCCGACGAACAACCCCTCTTCGCGCGCCAGTCTGCGCACCATCTGATAAGCCTCTTCCGTGCTGACCTCGAGGGTGCGATCCGGGAAGTCGGGATCGAAGATGCCTGGCCGCAGGGCGGTGGGCATGTGTTTGAGGCCTTCCAGGCCATGGAAGGGCGCATCGGGTTGCACGGCGACGATCTGTATCTGCGGGTTCCACTCGCGCAGCGCCCGGCCGGTGCCCATCAGCGTGCCGGAGGTGCCCAGCCCGGCCACAAAATGGGTGATCTGCCCTTCGGTCTGGCGCAAAATTTCCGGCCCCGTGGTGTGGTAGTGGGCCTGCCAGCAAGCGGGGTTATCGTATTGATTGGCGTACCAGTATTGTTGCGGGAAGCGTTCGGCGAGCTGACGCGCCTGGCGGATGGCGCCATCGCTGCCCTCCAGGGGATCGGTCAGGATTAGCTCGGCGCCATAGGCGCGCAAAATGGCGAGGCGTTCGGGGCTGGCGTTGGCCGGTATGCACAGGGTGACGCCGATGCCCATGGCCGCGCCGAACATGGCATAGGCGATCCCCATGTTGCCGGAGGTGGAATCCAGCAGGCGGCGACCCGTCTGGAGTTGACCTTCGGCCCAGGCCTGGCGCAGGATGTAAAGCGCCGCCCGATCCTTGACCGATCCACCGGGATTGAACCATTCCGCCTTGGCCAGCACCTGCACCCGTGGGGAGAGGCCAGCGGCCACCCGTCGCAGGGGGATCAGCGGCGTGTTCCCGACGTGAACCTCGAGCGGGGAGAGCGGTTGAAAAACGGTTTGTGTTTGCGTTTGCGTCTCAAACATGTGCCTCCTTCTACATCTGACAAATAAAATACGGCCAACACCGAAACAAAGAGAACGGCGGACATCCACCCGGCAGAAATGTTTTGTATGCGGGGCTTCGTCCACCGTCCTCAGCGGGTTGGCCGTATCGGTCTGTTCTCTGAGGCGGTGGTTACGAACCCCGCCTCAGACAGGAGCACTTCAAGATCAGCATGGGTACTCGTCCAGAGGGAATTTTGTAGAATTTTGTGATACAAATTATATCCAGGTAGTGGGATTTGTCAAGGTTTGGGAGAAGACCGCAGACCGCGGACAGCAGACGGCAGGATGGACGGCGGACCGCAGACCGCGGACGGCGGGGATAGAGCGCAGACGGCAGATCGCGTAGGACGGGTTTTTGAGCCTGTCAGGGAGGAGGGCAAACCGCGTGGGGGAGCTCAATCTGCAATCGTTACGGCGCGAGGAGCAGCGAGCGCACGAGGGGCTGAAGGGAAGCGGGTAAAACGGGTAGCGCCTGGCGCAACGAACGGCGCAGTTGGGAGGATGGGTTCTCCTCTAACCAGCGCTGGAGGGTGAAAAGGGTTTCCTGGGGAAGACGTTGGAAGAGTCGTTGCAGAACCTGGCGGATCTCGTTCTGCAGCAGGGGCGGGGCGTTTTCCAGCACCGGTCGCAACAGGCTGAAAAGCTCTGGGAAATTCTCAAATCCACCCTCATCGAGCAAGGGAAGCAGCGCCTGCAGCCCATTTTCCCACAGGTTCGGGCGTTCCGGGTGCAGCCATTCGGCGATCAGGGAGAGGAAGGCACGCGGAGATTCGCGGCGCAGGCGCCGCAAACCGTTTTCCAGCAGGGAGAAGCGCAGCGACGCATCCTGTACCTGGTTGCTCCAGGCGGTCAGGCGCGGCAGGAGCCATTCTTCACGCGCCGGCACCTGTCCCAGCAGGTAGGCCGCGAGCTGGCGCATTTCCAGCACCTCCTCTTTCCACAGCGCATCGGCCAGGTCAAGCGCATATTCGGGATAGGAGGCAGCCAGATCGCGCAGCGATTGTTCGATGGTGCGCAGGACGATGGGCGAGAGACGATAGCTGGGAAGCGCAAAGGGGGTGGAGGCCTGGGTGAGGCGCCAGGTGGGGTTGTGATAGGTCTCCAGCAACTGGTGCAAATGCTGGACGAATTCCGAAGGCAGGAAGAAGAACTCAGTCAGGCGCGCCACTTGCTGGCGCAGGCGCATCAGATCAACCGCCGGCACGACCTCGCCTCCACGCTCCGAAAGCGCTCCTTTGCCCCCCTGGATGCGGCCTAATACGCGCGGGCGAAATAGACCTTTTGATCTGCTTTCTCGCCGCAGACGATGCAGCGCCCGCTGCCTCCCGGCTGCTCAAAGGGGATACAGCGAGAGGTGGCTTTGGTGTCCTCTTTGATTTTCGCCTCGCATTCTTTCCGTCCACACCACCAGGAAAAGGCCCAACCACGCTGCACCACTTCCTGAAACTCGGCATAGTCTTTGGGATCAAAGATGTGCGCCTCGCGGAAGGCCGTGGCGCGTTCCAGCAGCGAGCGATGGATGTCGTTCATCAGGGCGCGAATGGTTTCGGGCAGCCCCTGTTGGGAGACGGTGCTTTTCCCTTCGCGTCCCGGCCGATCGCGCCGCGCCAGGGTGACGCTGCCGCTCTGCACATCCTTTGGCCCGATCTCCAGGCGCACAGGCACGCCGCGCAATTCCCATTCGTAGAATTTGTTGCCGGGGGTCATCTCCTCGCGCCCATCGAGCTTAACGCGCAGGCCGGCGGCTTGCAGTTCGTGGAACAGGCGCTGCGCTGTCTCCAAAACTGCGGAGCGCTCGGCGTCGTTCTTGTAGATCGGCACGATCACGACCTGGATCGGAGCCAGTTTGGGAGGCAGGACCAGACCCTGATCGTCCCCGTGGGTCATGATGATCGCCCCGATGAAGCGGGTGCTCAATCCCCACGAGGTTGTCCACACATACTGGAGCTGATTGTTCTGATCCAGGAAGCGAATCTCGAAGGCGCGGGCGAAGTTCTGCCCCAGGAAGTGGGAAGTGCCGGATTGCAGAGCGCGCGTATCTTGCATCATCGCCTCAATCGTCGTGGACATGACCGCGCCGGCGAACTTTTCGCTTTCGGTCTTCTTCCCCTTGATGACCGGCACGGCTGCATCGTTGATGGCAAAATCCGCATATACATCCAACATGCGCAGCGTTTCTTCGATTGCTTCCTGCTCTGTGGCATGGGCGGTATGCCCTTCCTGCCAGTAGAATTCCAGCGTGCGCAGGAAAAGCCGCGTGCGCAATTCCCAACGCACGACGTTGCCCCATTGATTGATGAGGACAGGCAGGTCGCGATAGGATTGAATCCATTTCGCGTACATGTAACCGATGATGGTTTCGGAGGTCGGGCGTACCACCAGCGGCTCACTCAGTGGCTCCCCGCCGCCATGGGTGACTACGGCCAGTTCCGGCGAAAATCCCTCGACGTGCTCCTTCTCCTTTTCCAGAAAGGACATGGGGATAAAGAGAGGGAAAGCGGCGTTGACGTGCCCGGTCTCTTTGAACCGCCGATCCAGCGCCTGCTGGATGTTTTCCCAGAGCGCCCAACCATACGGGCGAACGACCATACATCCGCGCACCGGCGCGTAATCGGCCAGCTCCGCGCGTAGCACGAGCTGGTTATACCATTCGGAAAAATCTTCGCTGCGGGAAGGCAATTTCTCAGGCATGGACAAGACCTCAAGGAGAAGTTTCGGAGAGAAGGGAAAGTGCAACCAGTTCGTCTGATGCAAATTTTAACAGCGAACGTTGTGAAAGGGGAGTGTAAGCGCCCAGATCGTTGAACATGTGCTCGAACAGCGTTTTCCAGGCCTTGCCGATCAGGATCAGCGGGCGGCGCGGGATGCTGCCGATGATCATCAGGTTCCATGTCAGGGCGATTTCCGTCAGGGTGCCGGGGCCGCCGGGTAAGGCTATCGAGGCCTGGCTTCCCAGGATCAGGCGTTGCAGGCGCTCCAGCAACGTCTCGCAGCGCCATTCTTCTTTGACCCAGGGATTCGGCCCGACGGGACGCCAGCGTTCGATCTCGGCGCAGGTTACGCCGATCACGTGTCCCCCGGCTTCCGCTGCACCGCGGCTGACCGCCTCCATAGTGCCGATATAGCCGCCGCTCAGCACGGTATGCCCCTTTAATGCCAGGCCGCGTCCCAGTGCATAGGCCTGCCGATAGGCCGGGTCACCTTCCTGCGGTTGTGAGCCACCAAACACAGAAACGAACATGGCGTTGATTATATCATCTCAGCGTGCGAGGCGACATAGCGATCGTAGGCCTCGCCCAGGGCGCGGGTGTGTGGGCCAGGCTCACCCTTTCCGACCCTTTGACCATCTATCGCCACGACTGGCACCACCCCGCGCGAGCTGGAGGTGAGAAAGGCCTCCTCAAAGTTCTCTCCCAGGCATGGGCGGCGATAGAGGATTTCCAGCCCTTTTTGCCGTGCCAGTCGCAGGACGATGCGGCGCGTGATTCCTGGCAGGATGCCTTCTGCCGCCGTGATCAGGGTCCTCCCGCGCAACACATAGAAGTTGCTGGTCAGGCCTTCCAGCGCTTCACCGCGCGGACAATGCGGCGTCAGGCGCACGCGAATCGCCTCGTAGGCCTTCCCCTGGGCCAGTTTCTGGCGGATTTCTGCGCTCAAAGCGATGAAATCGGTGCTCTTAAGGCGCGGATGGCGGCGCGGGATGGGGACGGTGATCACCGAGACGCCTTTTTCGTAGAGATCGGGGGAGGGTGGGGAAAAGGCCTCTGCCAGGACGTAGAGTTCGCCGGCTCGCTCTTCGAGGAGCAGGATCGGCCGCAGGCGACATTCCCCTGGCGCAAAGCGGGCGGCGATCTGACGCAGGGCGGCGCGCAGCGCTTCCTCGCCGACCTGCGGCTGAATGCCTCGGGTCAGCGCTGGCCCATAGAGTCGCTGCAGATGGTGGCGCAGGTCGAGGGCGCGTCGTCCGTTCTCGAAGGTGCGGAAGGTGGTATACAGCCCACGCGGTAACCGCTGCGTCAGGGTGTCCAGGGTGCCCTGTTCGATCCCTCTCTGTTCGAGATGGCCGGCGGAGAAGGTATAAATGTGAATTTCTGGCATAAGCTTAATAAACGGCGAAAAATTTGTCAAAGAATAGATTTTTTCTGATTCAGTGTAAAAAAAGACCCCGCTCGTGCCGTGTGCAGCGCAGTTCTGAACCCGCTTGCGCAGGTTGGGTCCCTACCCGGTATTCCCGCCTTGGCTCCAGCCTATCGCGTTCCTACCGTGAGTTCGGGTCCCTTTTTATGGGTGTTGGCTCAGAACCGTAATCTCTGCGGCATCACGAGCACAGCAGGGCATTTTTCTTATACCATCGCTTTGGGATGTTGTGTAGGGTAAGATTAAATCTATCCAACGACTTGCAACCCGCGCGGCAGAGAACTCAGGGTTTCGGCGCCCTCTTCGGTGATGACCACGTTATCTTCGATGCGCACCCCACCCCGTCCCTGCAGGTAAATGCCCGGTTCGACGGTGAAAACCATGCCACTTTCCAGCCTCTGAGCGTTCTCGCTGCGCAGGTAAGGCGCTTCGTGCGCTTCCAGGCCGATGCCATGACCGGTGCGATGGGGGAAGGCAGGGCCGTAGCCGGCGGATTCGATGACCTGACGGGCGGCGCGATCAATCGCTCCGCATTCTTCACCGGGACGTGCGGCCTGGCGCCCGCGCCTGTTGGCTTCTTCCACCACCCGGGCAATGTGCTGCAGCTCCTCATCCACTTTTCCGATGGCCAGGGTGCGTGTCAGGTCGGAGATATAACCCTGCCAGGTGGCGCCCCAATCCACGATCAGCAGATCGCCGGGCTGCAGGCGGCGCTCCGTCGGGGTGGCATGGGGATTGGCGGCGTTCGGGCCGGCAGCGACAATCGGGGAGAAGGGCAGTTCCGGCTCCGAGCCGTGGCGCAGAAGTTGCACGGTCAGCTCCGAGGCCAGCTCGCGTTCACTGATCCCCGGGTGAATCATCGGCAGGATGGCCTGGTAGGCCTTTTCGGCGATTTCGACCGCTTTGCGCAGGCTGGCGATTTCCTGGGCATCCTTTCGCTCTCGCAGACGTCCGACGAGGTCGCCGGCCTCGACGAATTGTGCCTGAGGGGCAGCAGCCTGCAGGAAGCGATACTCCAGCAGGCGCATACGATTCCCCTCAATGCCGATGCGCTTGCCCTCCAACCCGAGCGCTTCCAGCGCGTTCTGGAACGCCTGCGCCCAGGTGGCAGGATTTTCCCCGTAGCTAAAGGCGCGCACCGCATAAGGGAAGAGGGCGACCTTTGGCAGCTCCAGCTCCGGCAGGATCAGGTGGGGGATTTCCCCGCGCGCGATCAGGAGCACGATGGGGCGTTCCATCAGGTGGAAATGCAGGCCGCTCAGATAGTACAGCGAAGGCCCCGGATTCAGCGCCAGGGCTGCCAGGTCGTGCTCAAGGAGAAGCGAGTGGAGACGTTCGAGGCGATGTTTCATTTCTCAAAATGGTGGGTGCGACGGGTGAAAAAGGTGACGATGAACCAGTCCACCAGACCGGGGAAATGCCAGTCCAGGGCGATCAGCGGGCGGAACCACCAGGGGATGATCAGGGTGCGACGCGGGCGCCTGGCAACTTCGACGACTTTGCGCGCCACATACTCCGAGGTCATGGTGAAGCGACCGACCCATTTCAGCCCGGCTTTGGCCGGGTTCTGGCCGACATGGAGTCCGAATTCTGTGGCAGCCGGGCCGGGATAGATGCCGGAGACATGGATTCCAAACGGCGCCACCTCGCGGCGCAGCGCGTCCGTGAAGCCGCGCACGCCGAATTTGCTCGCCGCATAGACCGAGTAAAGGGGCGCAGCCAGCCAGCCGGCCACAGAGGACATGTTGATAATATGCCCCTGGCGGCGCTGCAGCATATGGGGCAGAACCAGGCGCGTCAGGCCGATCACGCCGAGCAGGTTCACCTCCACCTGGGTTTCAATGTCGCGGGCGAAATCCAGGTTTTCCAGGTAATCCAGTCGTCCGAAGCCCGCATTGTTGAAGAGAATATCAATCTGTCCCCAGGTTTCGAGGGTCGTTTGCACCAGGCGTTCCAGGTCGCTCAGCCTGGATACATCAGCGGGGACTACGAGGGCCTCCCCGCCGCCGGCGCGGATTTCTGCTGCCAGCGACTCCAGGCGCTCGAGGCGGCGCGCGCTGAGAACGACGCGGGCGCCTTCACGGGCGAACAGGCGCGCGGCATCGGCGCCAAAGCCGGAGGATGCGCCGCTGATGAGTACGACTTTACCCTGTAACGGGGATGCGTTCATTCTTCCTCCTGTTCCTGCTGTTCCTCCTCGCGCCGACGGGGACGCGGCGGGGGAATGACTACCTGATCCGAGAGTGCCACTTTGAGCACCTGGTCCATGTGGCGCACCGGTACGATCTTCAGGTCGGTGCGCACCCCTTTGGGCACATCCACCAGGTCTTTCAGGTTCTTTTCCGGCAGGATCACGGTTTTCAGCCCGGCGCGATGGGCGGCCAGCACCTTCTCGCGCGTGCCGCCGATGGGCAGCACGCGGCCGCGCAGCGTGATCTCGCCGGTCATGCCGACGGTGTGGTACACCGGCCGGCCGGTCAGTGCGGAGATCATGGCCGTCGCGATGGTGATGCCGGCGGAAGGGCCATCTTTGGGGATGGCGCCCTCTGGCACGTGGACGTGGATGTCCATGCGCTCGAACACGTCGAGATCGATCCCAAAGGCCGCGGCCCGTGATTTGACGTAGGTCAGCGCTGCCTGGCCGGATTCCTGCATCACCTCACCCAACTGGCCGGTCATTTGCAGGTTGCCTTTGCCCTCCAGGACTGCAACCTCGATCACCATCACCTCGCCCCCGTTTTCGGTCCAGGCCAGCGATTGCGCCACCCCGACCTCGTCGCGGCGTTCGGCCTCGGGCGGGAAGTATTGAGGGGGGTCAAGGAATTTTTCGATCAGATCCGCAGTGATGCGCTGGGGATAGGTCTTCCCTTCTGCTTTGAGGCGGGCGATCTTGCGGCAAATGCGCCCGATCTCGCGCTCCAGGTTGCGCACGCCGGCCTCGTAGGTGTACTCGCGGATGATGCGCTTCAGCGCCTCGATGTCGAACTCGATGTTCAGGTCCTGGATGCCGTTCTCTTCCATCTGGCGCGGGATCAGGTAGCGGCGGGCGATCTCGATCTTCTCTTCTTCGATGTAACCGGGAAATTCGATGACTTCCATGCGGTCGAGCAGGGCCGGCGGGATGGTCGCCAGGGTGTTGGCAGTGGTGATGAACATCACCTTCGAGAGATCGAAGGGGATTTCCAGGTAGTGATCGCTGAAGGCGTGGTTTTGTTCCGGGTCGAGCACTTCCAGCAGGGCGGAGGCCGGGTCGCCGCGGAAATCGTTGCCGAGTTTGTCAATCTCATCGAGCATGAACAGCGGGTTGGCCACGCCGGCGCGGCGCATGGTCTGCAGAATGCGACCGGGCAGCGCGCCGATATAGGTGCGCCGATGGCCGCGGATTTCGGCCTCGTCGCGCACCCCGCCCAGCGAGACGCGCACGAACACCCGTCCCAGGGCTTCGGCGATGGAGCGCCCGAAGGAGGTTTTGCCGGTTCCCGGCGGCCCGACGAAGCACAGGATCGGCTGGCGGTTTTTCCTGGGTTTGAGGGAGCGTACAGCGATGTATTCCAGGATGCGCTCTTTGGCCTTGCGTAATCCGTAATGATCGCGCTCTAAGATTTTGGCCGCATGGCGCACGTCCAGGTTATCTTCGGTGACCTTTGTCCAGGGCAGTTCGAGGATCCAGTCAATGTAGCTACGGATGATGCCGACCTCCGGGGACATCGGAGGCATCTGCTCCAGGCGTTCCACCTCGCGCAGGGCTACCTTTTTGGGTTCTTGCGGCAGGTCGGAGGCCTCGATGCGCTGGCGCAGTTCGTTCAGCTCGCGCGTCCAGATGTCGCCTTCGCCCAGTTCGTTTTGAATCTGGCGCATTTGCTCGCGCAGGTACATCTCCCGCTGGCTGCGATCCACCTCTGACTGGACACGCGAGTGGATTTCGCTTTCCAGCTCCAGGACGTTGATTTCTTCGGCCAGGTATTTGCTCAAGCGCATCAGGCGCTCGTTGGGGTCGCGGAGGAGGAGCATTTCGCGGCGGATGTCATCGTTAAAGCTCATGGCAGTCGTGATCATATCCGCCAGCCAGCCCGGTTCCTCGATGTTCATGGCAAAGACCTGCGCCTCTTCCGGGATGGAGCGATCCAGTTGCACGCAACGCTCGAAGAGGTCGAGCGTGGTGCGCATCAGGGCCTCGGTGCGCCGCGTGATGCGGGTGTTCTCCGGAATGACGCGGGCGCGCACGCGCAGGAGCGGTTCGGTTTGTACGATCTCTAAGATTTCCACCCTGCGGCGACCCTGCGCCAGGGCCGAAAAACCGCCATCCGGCATTTCGACCAGGCGCCCGATGGCTGCTTCAACTCCAATGGGCAGGAAATTTTCTACCTGGAGGGAGGAGGGCTCCTTTTCTTCCGGTTCGTTCAGGAAGAGGATCAGCACCGTCTGGTTCTTGTTTTGCGCAGCCTGAATCGCACGCCGATCCTTTTCAGCCCAGATGAAGATGGGCGAGAGCAGGCGTGGAAACAGCGACACCTCGCGCATGATGATACCGATACCCTCGATGATCCCCTCCGCATCGGCAGGGTGATTGGGAATCTGGTAAAGTTCGTCAGTGCGCTGAGAGATGGAAGTGTCAAAACTATCTTCGTCCCAGGGATAGTGGGTCATGGTATGCTCTCAAAATGGGGTGTGTTCCTCAGTGGAAGAATCCCTCTGCATGAGGAAGGCATCGCAGGGGCGATGTGGTTTTTATTTTATCATGAAGCGGGGATGAATGGACGGCGGACCG
>JAGHYK010000213.1 GCA_017743695.1 Chloroflexota bacterium | reverse complement strand
GCCGTCCATTCCAAAACACGTTATAATCTTCACAGAGCAACCACACCCGGCCGCAGCCACCTCTGGTTTCTGCGCCATCCGTCCATGTTCAGGAGACTCCATGAACTTCCACGAATACCAGCAGCGATCTCGCGCCACCGCTCGCTATCCGATCATCGGCCATGCCATTATCTACCCGGCGCTCGGCCTGGTCAATGAAGCCGGAGAGGTGGCCGGGAAGGTGAAGAAGATTTTTCGCGATAAAGGCGGCGCAATCGGCGAGGAGGAGCGCCGCGCCTTGCAGGCGGAGCTGGGAGATGTGCTCTGGTATCTGGCGCAATTGTGCACCGAACTCGGCTTGAGCCTGGAAGAGGTCGCCGAGCAGAACCTGGCCAGGCTGGCCGACCGTCAGCAGCGGGGGAAGATCCAGGGCGATGGCGACGATCGCTAAACTCCGTGAGCGGATTCGCCGCTCGTTAAATAACCCGATCTTGCAGGCAGCGCTGGATGCCAACGCCGAGCGCCGACTGAGCGGCAGAGCACGCGCCTTCGCCACCCTGCCCGACCTCGAAGCGCGCCGCCGGCGAGCCCAGCAGATACGCCAGGAGACAATCGCCAGGCTGGACGAATACCTCGAGCGCTTCCTGGAACAGGCACAGGCGCATGGGATCCAGGTGCACCTGGCCGGCGACGCTGCCGAAGCGCGGCAGATCGTGCTCCAGTTGATCCAGCAGCGGGCAAAAGAGAAGCCCCTGCTGATCGCCAAATCCAAGAGCATGATCAGCGAAGAGATCGAGCTGAATCATGCCCTGGAAGCCGCCGGGCATCGCGTGGTCGAAACCGATCTGGGCGAATACATCGTCCAGTTGCGCGGCGAACCTCCCAGCCACATCATCACCCCCGCCGTCCACCTGCGCCGTCAGGAGGTCGGGCAACTCTTCCACGAGCGGCTGGGCATCCCTTACACCGAAGATGTCGCCGCCCTGACGCAGGCCGCCCGGCGCACGCTGCGCCAGGTGTTTCTGGCTGCCGATGTGGGCATCAGCGGCGTGAACTTCGGCGTGGCGGAAAACGGCATCCTGTGCATCGTCACCAACGAGGGCAACGGGCGCATGGTCACCACCCTGCCGCGCCTGCACATCGCCCTGATGGGCATGGAGCGCCTGGTGCCGGGCTTCGAGGACCTGGCGCTGATGCTTTCGCTCCTGCCCCGTTCGGCCACCGGGCAAACGCTCACCGTCTACACCCAACTGCTCCGCGGCCCTCTGCAGGGTCAGGAACGACACCTGATCGTGCTCGATAACGGGCGACGCGCCCTGCACGCCTCGCCGCTGCGGGAGGCGCTCCACTGCATCCGTTGCGGCGCCTGTCTGAACGCCTGCCCGGCCTTTCGCGAAATGGGGGGACATGCCTACGGCAGCGTCTACCCTGGCCCGATCGGCTCCGTCCTTTCGCCGGCCCTCTTTGGGGAAGACTTCGCGCCCCTGGCCTATGCCTGCTCCCTGTGCGGCGCATGTGAAGAGGTCTGCCCGGTTAAGATTCCGTTGCCCGATCTGCTGATCCGCGTGCGCGGCGGCGCGCTACCCCAACCGCTCCCAGAAGGCAAAGCGCTTTCGATATGGATGAAGACCGGGCTGGGTCTTTATACCTGGCTGGCGACTCACCCTGGCGCGTTCGCGCTGGCCCAGGCATTCCTCGGGTGCGCCTTCGGGAGGACGGGGAAGCTACGGCTGCCACCATGGAGCGGCTGGGGTCAGGGACGCGTTTTACCTGCCCCGGCGCGCCGCCCGTTCCGCAGTCTCTGGCAGCAGGAGCGGCCGCGGCCGGTCGCTTCGGGGGCGGCCATAGCCACAGGTGCAGCAGCCACGCCACAGGCTGGTTCGGCAGGCGCACCGCGGCAGAGCGCCCGGAGCGGGCAGGCGGCCACGGGCAACGAGATCGGCCCCAGGCCGGCCGGCGGCCCCGATCTTTCCCTTTCTTTTTCTGAAAACTGGAAAAGCCTGGGCGGGGAGATCGTGGAGGTGCAGGAGGAGCTGACGCAGGCGGTGGTGAAATGGCTACGGAAAGAGGGGATCGAGAGTCTCTACCTGGGCGATGCGCCGCAGGGGATGAGGATCGAGCAGCTGCAGGAGGCGGTGCGCCTGAGTGGAGAAGCGGAGGCGATGGCCGGGCTGACGGGGGTGCTGGCAGCGGTGGCCGAGACCGGGTCTTTGCTGATCGCCAGCGCGACGCGCGCCCAGGCGGTGGCCTCGCTGTTGCCGCCCATCCACCTGGCCATCGTGCGCCGTGAGCAAATTTTGCCTTCGCTGGAGGCGGCGCTGGAGAGGGTGCGGCAACGAGGGGAGGCGAGCTTCGTGCTGATCAGCGGCCCCAGCCGCACCGCCGATATTGAGATGACGTTGACCATCGGCGTCCATGGCCCTGGGCGCACGGTGGTATTCCTGTGTCCGTGAGGGGAAAATGCGCATTTATTCGGTGGAAGAAGCCCAAAAGAGCATTCTGAAGCGCCGACCGCTGGATGAGTGGCCGGTCGGAGAGCGGGTGCTGGATTCGATTGCCCGCGTCTTTGGCGAGCGCCTGACGCCGGAGCAGGCGGTGCAACGGATTTTGCGGGAGGTGCGCCAGGGGGGAGACAGGGCGCTGCGCGAGTGGAGCCAGCGGCTGGATGATTTCGCGCCGCATTCGTTCCGTGTGCCGCCGCAGGAGCTACAGGAGGCTTTGCGAACGCTCGATCCGCAGGTGCGCCAGGCGTTGGAGCAGGCTGCGGCGCGGATCGAGGCCTTCTATCGGCGCCAGCCGTTGATCTCCTGGATGAGCCAGGATTTGGGCGGGGTGCTCGGGCAGCTCGTGCGACCGATCCGCCGCGTGGGGCTGTATGTGCCAGGGGGAACGGCCCCCCTGCCCTCCACGGTGTTGATGACCGCCATCCCGGCGCGGGTAGCCGGCGTGCAGGAAATCGCTATCACGGTGCCGCCACAGCGTGGGAGCGGGCAGGTTTCCAAGGTGACGCTGGCAGCGGCGGCCCTGGCCGGGGTGGAGGAGGTCTATGCGCTGGGAGGGGCGCAGGCCATCGCCGCGCTGGCATTCGGCACAGAATCCATCCCGGCGGTGGATAAAATCTTCGGGCCGGGCAATCTCTTCGTCACGCTGGCCAAGCGTCAGGTGTTCGGCGTGGTGGGGATTGACGGGCTGGCCGGGCCGACAGAGACCATGGTGATCGCCGACGAGGCGGCGCGCCCGGATTGGGTCGCCGCCGATTTGCTGGCCCAGGCGGAGCACGATGTGCTGGCCTCCGCTATCCTGCTGACGCCTTCGGGGAGCCTGGCGCAGGCAGTCCAGGCGGAGGTTGCCCGCCAGATTAAGAGCCTGCCGCGCGGGGAGATCGTCGCCCAGGCGCTGGAGCATCAGAGCGGGATCGTGTTGACGCGCGATCTGCATCAGGCAGTGGAGCTGGCAAATGCCTACGGCGCCGAGCACCTGTGCCTGGCGGTGCGCCAGCCGTGGGAATGGGTGGACAAGATCACCGCGGCCGGGGGATTGTTCCTGGGAGAGTATTCGTTCGAGGTGCTTGGGGATTACATCGCCGGTCCGAGCCATGTCATGCCGACCGGAGGGACGGCGCGCTTTGCTTCTCCGCTGAACCTGATGGACTTTGTGCGCCTGATCAGCCTGGTGGCACTGGACGAGCGAACCGCCCGGTCGCTGGCGCCGCTTGCGGCGCAACTGGCCCGCGCCGAAGGGCTGGAGGCTCATGCACGGGCGGCGGATCAGAGGGCTATAGTATAATTCGTGAGGTGGACGGTGGACGGTGGACGGCAAACAGGCCGTTTTGTGTGCATCGCGTGGGCACAAATTTTTCTTCTTCCCTTCGCGCCTTCGTGACTTCGTGGTAAGAAAAGAATAAACCACAAGGACACCAGGGCACAAAGTTTTCTTTTCCTTCGCGCCTTCGTGACTTCGTGGTGAAAAAGAACACAAAGTTTGTTCGCTCAAGCCTTTGTGGTAAAAGAAGTGACGCATGTCTTTCCATTTCGAGGCATTTGCCTCAAAACACAAATCCCTTTGAAGGAGGAGAAAAATGTGGCGATGGTTGACTCTCTTCGTCGTCGTGGCCTTGTTGAGCGCCTGCGGGCCGAAGCCGACCGCTTCGCCTGCACCCGCGCCAACCCAGGCCGTCACCCAGGCCCCTGCGCAGGTGACAACGGAAGC
>JAGHYK010000027.1 GCA_017743695.1 Chloroflexota bacterium | reverse complement strand
GCATTTTGACCAACACACGCCAAAAGGAGTCCTCTGTGTCTGTTTCCCGTTCGCTTTCCTCCCTGATCGTCAAAAGCGCGCAATATGGGGCTCTGCCCTTCGCTTACCGGGGGCGTTTCTGGCTTTTGTTCAGGCATCTTTTCACCCGGCGGGCGCTGCTCCATGAGCTGGTTCGCCTGAATGAGTATCGCCGCTGGTTCCAGAAGATGGGGATACGCACCGTTCTCGATGTGGGGGGCTATATCGGAGCATTTGCTTATGCGATGCGCATGATGCTGCCGCAAGCGCAAATTTATTCGTTTGAACCGCTCGAAGCGAATTACCGCACCCTGGTACGAAACCTGCAGCCTTTGGGTCATTTTCAGGCTTTTCAAACCGCCCTGGGGGATTCGGTGGGGAGGCTGGAATTTTACCAGAACGATTTTCTCGCTTCTTCCTCTGCTCTGGCCATGACCGAGCTGCATCGGCGGGCGTTTCCGCATACCGGGCATCAGGTGCGCGTTTCGGTGCCGCTTGCCCGTCTGGATGATTACCTGGATACGATGAGCCTGCAGCCGCCTGTGCTTCTCAAGGTGGATGTGCAGGGATATGAGGCGGCTGTGCTGCGCGGGGCCGCGCACACGCTCACTCAGGTAGATTTTCTGATCTGCGAAGTGTCCTTCGTCGAGCTTTACGCCGGCCAGCCGCTTTTCGACGATCTCTATGCCATGCTGAAGGAGCATGGCTTTCGCTTTGCTGGTCTTCTGGATGTGCTGCTTTCCCCCCTCGATGATGCCATCCTTCAGGGCGATGCGCTGTTCTTGCGGAACGGGAAAGCAGGGCCGGCCTGAGCCGCTATCCCTGTTCCCAGCCGTGGGGATGGGTGCGATGCCATTCCCAGGCGGAGGCGATGATCTCTTCCAGGCCCGGATGACGCGGTTGCCAGCCAAGCTCGCGGCGGATTTTTTCCGAGGAGGCCACCAGGCGCGGTGGATCGCCGGGGCGCCGCGGGAGTTCACGGGTCGGGATGGGGTGTCCGGTCACGCGGCGGGCGGTTTCGATCACCTGACGCACCGAATAGCCCTCCCCATTGCCCAGGTTGTAGGTCAGCGTGGGATGCTCGTTCAGGGCCTCTAAGGCCAGCAAGTGCGCGCTCACCAGGTCGGCGATGTGGATGTAATCTCGAATGGCTGTGCCATCGGGGGTTGGGTAGTCGGTGCCGAAGATCAGCGCCTCCGATGCCTGCCCCAGCGCCACCTGGAGCACGCGGGGGATGAGATGCGTTTCGGGGCGATGGGCTTCGCCACGTCCGGGCAAAGCGCCGGCGGCGTTGAAGTAGCGCAGCGCTGCGTAATGCAGCCCGTAGATCTCGGAGTACCAGCGCAGCGCCTGCTCGATCACCAGCTTGGTATGTCCATAGACGTTGCCCGGCTCCGTCGGAGCGTCCTCGCGCAGTGGTTCATCGCTGGAGCGATAAACGGCAGCCGTCGAGGAGAGCACAAACCGCTTCACCCCGCTTTGGACGCTCATTTCGATCAGGCGCAGGGAGTTGATCAGGTTGTTCTGATAGAAACGCCCTGGGTCTTTCATACTTTCGCCTGCTTCGATGAAAGCGGCAAAGTGCATCACGGCTTCAAATTCGCCATGGACGAGCGTTTCTGCCAGCGCATGGCTATCTTCCAGGGCTGCGTGGACAAAACGCGCTCCGTGTGGGACGGCGGCGCGGTGCCCGGTCACCAGGGAATCATACACAGTCACTTCGTGGCCGGCGCGCACCAGGGCCTCTGCGACCGCCGAGCCGATGTAGCCGGCTCCACCTGTCACGAGAATTCTCATCACCATCCCTCCGCCAGGCGCAAGGCGTGCTTGATCGGCAATCCCAGCTTGCGGATGCGTTCCTGCACTTCGGCCACATCGTAGGCCACGCGCCGCGGCTCCCAGGTCAGGGCTTCGGGGTCGAAGAGCGCGTAGGCGGCGCGCGGATCGCGATCGCGGGGCTGGCCCACCGAGCCGGGGTTGAGGATCCATCGCCCCTCTCGCAGCGATTGAGCCTGGCCGGGGCGCAGGATCACCGGTGTAATGCTGTGCGTGTTCGGGTCCTGCAGGTACGCGCTCTGAATATGCGAATGCCCGACGAAACAGAGAGGCGTTTCAAAGAATTCAAAGCTAATCCTGGCCGTGAACGTGTTCAGAATGTATTCCCATAAGGGATCGCGCGGACTGCCGTGGGATAGCGTCACCTTCTCCAGTTTCAGCAGGGAGGGAAGAGGGCGTAAAAACTCCAGGTTTTCAGCCGTCAGCATACGACGCTGCCAGAGCAGCGAAATGCGGGCATCGCCATTGAAGGTATCCAGCCCCATTTCGCTGGAGACGGCGGCGTCATGATTGCCTTTCAAACAAAGCAGACTGGGCTGCTGGCGGATGGTCTCAACAACCAGGTTCGGGTCTGGGCCATATCCCACCAGGTCGCCCAGGCACCAGATGGCATCTACCGCACCGGCATCTTTCAGCACCGTTTCCAGTGCGGTGTAGTTGGAGTGAATATCTGAGAGGACAAGAATGCGCATATCTCTCCGAACTGGACTATGGAGTCTGCAGAAAAGTCAGAATGCGCTGCAGGATGGCCTCGGCGACCTGGGCCTTGGTCATCAGTGGCAGCGATTCGCGCGCTCCGTTCTGATAGAGCAGGGTGACGCGATTGGTGTCCACGCCGAAACCGGCGTCGCGTGCCAGGATGTCATTGGCCACGATCATGTCCAGGCCTTTGCTCTGGAGCTTGTGGGTGGCGTTTTCGATCAGGTCCTGGGATTCAGCTGCGAAGCCTACCATCACCAGGGGGCGATGGGTCTGGGCGCGTCGTGCGGCTACTTCGCTCAGGATGTCGGGGGTTGGCTCCAGCTCCAGGAGGGTGAGCGCTTCCTGCTTTTTGATTTTTTGTGTTCGCACCTGGCGCGGGCGAAAATCGGCGACGGCAGCAGCCATGAGGAGGATGTCGGCGTTCTGCGTTTCCTGGAGCACGGCCTGGCGCATCTCTTCTGCGGAGTGTACCTGGATGAGATGGGCGCCGACCGGCGGGGTGAGAGCGGTGGGGGCGCTGATCAGCACCACCTCGGCGCCGAGGTCCACCGCCGCCTGAGCCAGCGCGTAGCCCTGCTTGCCCGAGGAGCGATTGGTCAGCATTCGCACCGGGTCAATGGCCTCCTGGGTGCCGCCGGCTGTGACGACCACTTTTCGGCCTTTGAGCGGCCCTTTCTGAGCGAGGATATAGCGTACATGGCCGATGATCTCCTGCGGTTCTAACATGCGGCCGCTGCCGAACAATCCCGAAGCCAGGCGCCCCTGCGTGGGGCCGAGCACGAAGACGCCGCGCTGGCGCAGGATGTGCAGGTTTTGCTGAGTGGCCGGATGCTCAAACATCCCGCCATCCATGGCCGGGGCCACGGCCAGCGGCGCGCGCAGCGTCAGTGCGCTCAGGGTGAGCAGGTGCTCCGCGCTGCCTTGAGCCAGCGCTGCCAGGGTATTGGCACTGCAGGGGGCGATCAGCATCAGGTCGCTTTCCTGTCCGAGTTTCACGTGCAGGATATGCCCTTTTTCTCCCCACAGGTCGGCATCGGTATAGGCCGGCTGGCCGGTCAACGAGCGAAAGGTGAGGGGGGTGATGAACTTTTCGGCAGCCGGCGAGAGGATGGTGATCACCTGTGCCCCTTCCTGGGTGAGTCGGGAAGCGAGCCCGGCGGCTTTGAAGGCCGCAATGGAGCCGCTGACCCCCAGGAGGATGCGTTTTCCTTCCAGGATCGCAGACATGCTGTGATTATATCGCGATTGCCAGAGAAGGACTCCAAAAAGCCTCTGTTGTCCTGTGAGCGCCGTCTATCTACAGGCTGGGAAGCCCGTCCTGCGGCGGTCTGCCGTCCACCGTCCATCGTCCATTCCGCGGTCTGCCGTCTGAATTCGTTTATTCGTTCCCCATTCGTTGACGGTTTGCTCTTCTACAGGCTGGAAAGCCCGTGCGATTGCGGTTTGCGGTCTATCGTCACCGTCCATCGTCCATTCCGCGGTTTGCCGTCTATCGTCACCGTCTATCGTCATTCCGCGGTCTGCCGTCCGCGGTCCGCCGTCTATTTATGGCATAATAGCCCCATGCGCAAGTGGTCTGGTGCGTGGCTTTTGTTGATGGTGGTGCTTTTTGCCTGTGTGCCTGAGCCGCCTCTTCCCGATCCTTTCCTGGTGCAGACGGCGATTGCGGGTACGGCGGCTGCTTCCTGGACGCAGACGGCGCAGGCGCGTGCGCGTTGGACGGCAACGCCCAGCCCGCAACCTCCGAGCGCCACACCCAGCCGCACACCCTCTCCCACCCCGACCTTTCTCATCCTGCTGGAAACGCCGACCCTGACTCCCACTGTCATTGCCATCCCCCTGGCCTGGCCAGACTGGAAGACCGGCGAGGTGGTGAAAATGCCCAAGGAATCGGGGGCGAATCTGGGGGTCAACAAGTTCTTTTCCGTGCTGCAGGGGGTGCCGGTGGTGGTGACGCGACTGAATGGGGTGAAATTGCGCAAGGCGCCTTCCAAAGTCGCAGGGGCGATCATGGCCGCCTATGGCGATTTGCTCACCCTGACCGGCTTCTGGAACCAGAACTATGATTTCGGCTGGTCGTTCGTGCAGGTGAAAGCCTCGGATGGCAGGCTATACTGGGTGGGGGGCGATGTGGGCACAGAGATCGATCCGACGAACTCGCTGCGGTTTTACAGCCCCTACACCCTGACCCCTTCGCCGACTGCTACCGGGACGCCCACGCCACGCATCTTTTACACGCTGACGCCTGCGCCGTGAGGCAAAGCGCAGGATGTCACCGTCCGCCCAACATCTGGCTGGCAATGGCGGCGAGGGGAGAGTTGGGAGCCAGGCGGATCACTTCTTGCAGGTGGGTCTGCGCTTCCTGGGTGTGTCCCTGGTAGAGGAGCAGGCTTCCCAGATGAAGGTGCGCGGAGGCGAGATCGGGTTGTAACGCAAGCGCCTGATGCAAAGTGCGCGCTGCGGCCTCCAGTTCGCCGTTCAACAGGAGCAGCCAGCCCAGCGTATCCAGGTTGCGGGCATCTTCAGGCTGCAGCGTGACGGCGCGCCGGGCAGCGGGCAGGCCGAGCTCAGCGATCTCTATCCCATAGGTGGCAGAAAAGTTCGCCAGGGCGCGCCAGGTTGCGGCATCCTGTGGCGCCAGCCCGGTGGCGCGCTGATAGGCCTGCAGCGCGGCCTGCAGGTCGTTCTGCTGCGCCCAGGCTTCCCCCAGTGCGATCCAGATCGCAGCCTCCTGGGGCTGTAATGCGGCGGCGCGCTGGAAGGCTTCGAGTGCCCGTTTGCTCTTGCCGTTCCGAGAGGCATACAGTCCCTGCAGCAGATACACGGTCGCCGAATCTGGCGCCAGGTGTTGCGCTCTCTCCAATTCATCCTGTACAGGCAGCCCGAGGTGCTGGTACGCCTCTGCGATCCAGGCCCAGGCTTCGCCGTTTTGGGGGTCTTCCTGCCGGGCGCGTTCAAACAGGCGCAGTGCAAGCTCCCATTCTTCGACTGCGCCCAGGGCACGACCGAGCAGCAGGTGACGGGCGCTTTCCTGGGGCAACCGGTTCATCGCCTGCAGGGCCGCCTGTAGACTCACCACAGCAGGCTCAAGCCGCGGCTCCAGAGAGAGAGCGAGCGAAAGTTCCTCTGTCGCTCGTGGCGGGTCTTCAGCCAGCAGGAGCAAACCCAGGCGGTAATGTGCGTAGGCATCATCCGCTTTTCGTTGGATCCATTGCTCCAGGGCGGCCTGTTCCTTCGCCCAATCCTGGAGCTGGCGATAGGCCAGCGCCTGGCGCATCAGCAGGCGTACCGAAGGGGCCGATTGCTGGGCTTCCTGCCAGCGTGCCAGGGCCCTTTCGGGCTG
The DNA here is from genome assembly GCA_017743695.1 of Chloroflexota bacterium. Classification (GTDB taxonomy): domain Bacteria; phylum Chloroflexota; class Anaerolineae; order Anaerolineales; family Villigracilaceae; genus 630D-37. The sequence goes on along the minus strand of JAGHYK010000027.1, from coordinate 13,296 downwards.
TTTCTCCTTCCAGTAGGCCAATCCCAGCGTATCCCAGCCTTCCAGCGTTAAGGCCTGGCGCGCACGCGCCTGCTCCAGCCATTGAATGGCATACTCTGTCTCCTGCGCGCGATAGGCCAGCAGGCCGGCCTGTTCCCAGAGTTCTGGCCAGAAAGGCAGACGGCGCGCCGCTCGTTCCAGCAGCCGCGCCGCCTGGGCTGGTTCGGTCTCAGCGAGGCGGCGCCCTGATTCCCAGGAGATCAAACCGTCCAGCAAGGGGATCAGGAGGAGCAGGAAGGGCAGGAAAAAAGCATATCGCCAGCGCATGACGAAAGTAGTATAATCAATTTACATGAATTTCCTGCAACAGGTTTTCGTTCTGCTTTCGACGCCTCCAGGCAATTTGATCTATCACCTGGTGCTGCTGTTTGCGCTTTCGTTCGCTCTCGGTCAGGTCTGGGTGAACTGGCGCGAGAGCCGCTTTCCCCAGCAGCGGCGGGCGATGGGGGGATTGTTGCTTTTGCTCCTGCTGCAGGTGGGGTTGTTCCTGATCAGCGGCCTCGGATGGCAGGGAGTGGTGAACCTGCCGGTATTCCTGCCACCGCTTCAACGTGCTTTGAGCTTCTTGATGCTCCTTTGGGTGACCTGGTTGTGGTTGTTCCCAGAGCCTTCCACGCCTGGGGATACGCTTACCATCCTCGCCAGTCTGGCGGTAGCCATCGGTGCGTTGTTCGGGCTGGCGAATTGGGGAGAAATCCCGCCTGGTACCCCTTACAACCAGACCTTTCAGGCTGCTCTCTGGGGATGGGTGAGCCTTTTCTGGTCGCTTGCAGGGCTTGCATTGCTCATCCTTCGCCGTCCGAACGGGTGGGAATTCGGGATGGCGTTCTTTTTGCTGATGCTGAGCGGCCAGGTGTTAAGTTTGCTTTTGGAGCACGGCGGCGATTACGCCGGGGGGATTCGTCTTGCCGAGCTGGCGGCCTATCCGCTGCTGCTGGCGCTGGCGAATCGCTTTCCCCACCAGGGTCAGCAGAAACCCCTCCCGCGCCCTTCTGCAGCAACCGAGGCGGGAGAGAAGCCGGTCGAACGCCGTCGCTACAGCGCAGACCCGAAGGCGGTTCACGCGCTCCTGGAGCTTGGGTCTGACCTGGAGGGTAGCAAACTCCACCTCGCCATGGCGCGCGCCGTGGCTCAGGTCATGCTGGCCGATTTATGCTTCCTCGTTTTCTCAGGAGATGATGGCCGGCAGATCATCTTCGCCGCAGGGTACGATCTGATCCGGGAGGAGCCGATTGAGGGAGCTTCCGTGCCGCGGGAGATGGCACCCATGCTGGCCAGTGCCGTGCAGCGTGGTCGCCCTCTGCGCCTGCCGGCCAGCAGCACCTCGGCAGATGTGCGCGGCCTGGCGCAATTGCTCGGCCTGGAGCAGATCGGCCACCTGATGGTGGTTCCGATCCAGACACTGGAACGGGAAGTCCTGGGCGGCCTGCTGCTTCTCGCCCCCTATTCCAATCGTCAGTGGACGGCTGAGGACCAGACCTTCCTGAGCAATATCGCCAGCGATCTGGTGCCGCTCCTGCAGCGTCATCGGCGCGTGCTCGAATTCCAGGAATATCAGGCACAGGTTGCACAACTGAATGAGAAACTGAAGGGTCTGGAGAATGAGCGGGCCACCCTTCAGATGCAGGTCGAAGCATTGAAAGGGGAAATCGAAAAGGCGCGTCTTGGGGAAGCGCGGGCGCAGGAACAGATTCAGGAGCTTACACGCTTGCTGGCGGAATCCCAACAGGCGTTGCAGGAGTTACGGGCGCAAAATGTGGAGCTGGAGGCCAGCCTGCAGCGCCGTGGCACCAGCGAAGAGGTACGCCAGCTTGAACGCGAGCTACGCAATGCCCTGATCGAAGTGGCGCGCCTGCAGAATCAACTTGGAGAGTCCAACGCCCGCATTCTGGAGCTGGAGGATGCGCTCAAGCACGCACCTTCCCAGCGCTTCGCAGAACAGGCCGAGGTGATCGCCTCCACCGCACAGGAGCTACGTCAACCGCTTTCCTCGCTCATGGGCTATGTGGACCTCTTGCTCGGAGAATCGGTGGGGACGCTCAGCCCCATGCAGCGCAAGTTCGCCGAGCGCATTAAGGCCTCCATCGAGCGCCTGCGCAGCCTGGTAGATGATCTGATCCAGTTGACGTTGATCGAAAGCGGACTGGCCAGCCAGAAACCGCAAGCGGTGGACTTGAACAAGATTGTGGACGCGGCCATCTCCTACACCAGCGCACAAATGCGTGAGAGAAACATCACGCTGCATCTGGAGTTACCCTCAGAACTACCTCCCCTTTATGTGGATCCAGATGCGATCCAGCAGATTCTGATCCACTTGCTGCAGAACGCCACGATGGCCTCGCCGGTAGAGGGCGAGATTCGCCTGCGCGTGGAGATGAAAGAAGAGAATGGGCGGGAGTTTATCCTGCTCCAGGTCAGCGATAGCGGCGGGGGCATCCCTGAAGAAGACCTGCCGCGCGTCTTTACACGGCTGTACCGGGCGGAAAATGTCTTGATCCAGGGAGTGGGGGATACCGGGATCGGGTTGTCGCTGGCAAAGAGCCTGACCGAATCCAATGGCGGGCGCATCTGGGTGCATTCTGATCCCGGAATTGGAGCTACGTTCAACGTGCTTTTGCCGATCGCCCGCTTATAGGAGAGTGTGATGCGTTCGCTTCGGGGCATTGCAAGCGGACTGCTCCTGGCTTGCTGTTCGTTGCTTTTTATCCTGGGAAGCATCGCTTTATCGCTGGCGGAGGGAAGAGTACGGGCCGTACCGCCTTCCCCCTCCGCGCCACCGGCCTCCGCTTCTCCTTTCCCTGTCACCATCTATCCCCCTGCCACCCAGGCCATCGTTTCGGCGACCCCCTCTTCCCTGCCGACCCTGGCTTGTGTGCCGCCGCCCGGCTGGGTGCCGTTTTTTGTCAGTTACGGGGATACGCTGCAGGCCCTGGCAGAACGTTTTGGGGTCAGTGAGGAGATGCTTTATAGCATGAACTGCCTCTCCAGTGACATGCTGATCCCCGGCTCGATGATTTACGTGCCCCAGGCGCCGACGTTTACCCCCATCCCTTGTGGGCCGCCGCCCGGCTGGGTGCAGTATGTGGTGCAGCCGGGGGAAACGCTCTTCCGCCTGAGCCAGGCTTTTGGCGTGGATTATCGTCTGCTGCAGCGGGCGAACTGTCTGGGAAGCAGCACGTTGATCTATGCCGGACAACGCCTTTGGGTGCCGAATGTCCCAACGCGTACGCCGTGGGTGACGGATACGCCGATCATCATTGTCATTGAGACGCCCACCCTGACGGCTACGCTGACTCCCTCGCCGACCCCAACGTTACCCGCTCCAACCGCCACCCCGATCTCGACTTCGACTTCCTCCCCTGCGCCATCTTCGACTCCTTCCCCGACGCCCTCTTCGACCGCTACCCCTTCGGCGACGCCCACCCTGACGCCGTCTTCGACGCCCACGGCCACGGAGACCCCAACCCCTACGCTCAGCCCTACCCCTTAGTGATGTCTCCTTTCCTGAATTCAAGGAGCAGCTGGTGGCTCATCGTCGGCGGGCTGTTGATGTTGACAGCCTGCCTGCCGCTGACACTTTCCGCGCCGCCTTCCATGTCTTCCCCTCCCCCTGCGGCGCTGCCTGTTCTCCCGACGCTCACCCCTTTCCTGCCCTCCTCGCCAACGCCTCCTCCGACGCTGGTGTTCGTAGCTCGCCGCTCCCCAACCCCGACGCCCACCCCTTCTGCGGCGCCTCCTTCTCCCACAGCGACCCTTCTCCCCACGCTTGATCCCTCCTGGCGGCCAACGCCGATTGCGCCGCTCGATTCCTACGAGAGCATCCGTTTCCTGCTTTTGGGTTCTGATCGCCGACCGGGTGGTTCGTTTCGCACGGATACGATCATCGTGCTCACTTTCTGGCCATCCAGACATCAGGTGAGTATGCTTTCGATTCCGCGCGACCTCTGGGTCGCAATTCCGGGATGGGGAATGCAACGTATCAATACGGCGTATCAGCATGGGGAATTGAACGGTTATCCCGGTGGCGGCGCCGCGCTGATGAAGGATACGCTGAAAGAAAATCTGGGAATTCAGGTAGATCATGTGGCGATGGTCGAATTCGATGGCTTCAAGCGCATTGTAGATACGCTGGGAGGTATTGAGGTACCGGTGGCCTGTGCTTATACCGACTGGCGATTGATCGCTCCCGATCTGGACCCGGAGGATGAGAAGAACTGGTGGCTGTATACCGTCGGGCCGGGGTATGTGCACATGGATGGCGATCTGGCGCTCTGGTATGCCCGATCGCGCAAGCGTTCCAGCGATTTTGATCGCAGTCGGCGTCAGCAGGAGATTTTGCGCGCCCTCTATGCCCGTCTGCTCCAGGCGGATACGCTCACGCGCCTGCCGGAGCTATATCGCCAGCTTTCCGGGGTGATCGCGACCGATCTCGGCCTGAACGACTTACTGCAGTTGAGTTTTTACGCCCCGCAGTTGAACAATGCCCGCATTCGCAGCTATTCCATTCGGCCGCCCTATGTCACCCCAACCATCGGCGAGGGGGGCGCTTATCTGCTTGTTCCCAATCCGCCCCTGTTGAGCGAGCTGCTGCAGGAGGCATTGAATCCCGCCGCTGACCTTCCTCAGCGCGAGGCGGTTGTTGTTCAGGTAGAGAACGGCACTCCCTGGGAGGGTTGGGAAATGCTGGCAGCCTGGCGCTTGAATTACGCCGGCTTTCAGGCCCAGATTGCCCCGGCCCAGCGCCGGGATGTGCTTACCACCCTGCTGATTGAGCAGCGGAAGGATGCGGATGCGACCTCGCGCGATCTCTTGTTGCGCGTTCTGGGGCTGGATTCTTCGCACTTTCTTTCCCAACCGGGGGATTCAAAGATCGCTTACCGTCTGATCCTGGGGCGCGATTACCAGCCCTGCTTCCAGCCATCCGAATTGCCGTGAGCGGGGGAGGACTGCCAGGATAGACCGCGGATGGGTAGACCGCAGACCGCGGACGGCGGAGCGCAGCAGAGAGAGTTATGGGTAAATTTGTATCCATGTCCATCCACCGTCTGCGGTGTGGTAGATGGAAGCATGTCCTTCGATGGAGTTTGCCCAGAGGAAGCCTTCTTGAGATGTCAGAAACTGGATGCCTGGAAGCTCATTCCCAAAGGTTCGTTGCGGGGTGCGGATTTCCCAGTTTTGCCCCCCGTCTCTCGTGTAGAAGAGCAGGTTTTCAGACCAGAACAACCACTCCTGTAGCGAAAACGCCTGGAAGCGGCCCCGTCCGTTCAGCGTGACTGCCGGCTGCCAGGATTCACCGCCATCCCGGCTGATGTAGATGACGGTGCGGGTGAGATCGCCGACCAGTTCCACGGGCAGGAGCATCTCGCTCGCGCTGAGAAGAATCGGGGACTGCACCAGCGCCATGGCGTTCGGATCGCCTTCGGGGAACACGAGGGGTTGCTGCTGCCAGCTCTTTCCCCCATCATGCGTGATATAGAGATAAGGGATGAGAGGGGCGTAAACGGTGCCTGTCACCCAGGCTGTCTTCAAATCGCGCGCCATCAACCCGTTCTTCATGCCTGCCAGCGGAATATCCTGGCGCGCGCCGGCCATGTTCGGATCGTTGACGAATTGCAGGTCCCAGCGATGGCCGGCATCCTGCGTTTGATAGATGGCAATCGCGCTCTTACCCGCTCCGCTGCCAAGCTCCGCCATTGCCCACCCCTGTTCCGCATTGACAAAATCGAAGGTAGCCATGGAGAAAGGAACCGCGATGCTCTCCCAGCGTTTTCCCCCATCGCTGGTATGGTAAAGGGAGCCGGAGGTGAAAGTTCCTTCACCCAGTTTCAACAGCCAGGCATGTTGGTTATCCAGGAAGAAAAAAGAAGTGAGAGGTGTCCCTGTTCCATCCGCCGGCATGACGTTTTCCCAGCGCCCTCCCTGTAAATGGTAAACCCCACTGTCGGTGATGGCCCACCCGTTTTCGCGATCCAGAAGCTGGAGATGCCGCAAGGAACCATCATTCAGACCAGCAGCCGCCCAGGAAAGGGCAGGGGAAGCCAGCGAGGGGCTAACGACGGGGGAAGCAGGGACGGGCGCGGTCGCTGATACCGCCGGCGAAGGGGGCGCAGGCGAGGAAGGAGGGATGGTCGCAACCTGGCCTGGAGATGGAGCAGTGCCACATGCGACCATCACCATCAGCAGCAGGAGGCAAACAAGGACGTTTCTCATGCTCCAATATATTCCACGATGGTCGCTTCTCCCTGTCCGACGCCGACGCACAGCGTTGCCAGGCCATAATAGGGGCGTTTTTCCTGCGGCGCGCGGCGGCGCATTTCGTGGAGCAGGGTGGTCAGGATGCGGGCGCCGGAGCAGCCCAGGGGATGCCCAAGCGCAATGGCGCCACCGTTGACATTGACCAGCTCCTCATCCAGCCCCAGCTCCTCGATCACGGCAAGTGTCTGGACGGCAAAAGCCTCATTGATCTCGATCAGGCGCAGGTCCTGGATGGAAAGGCCGGCGCGTTGCAGCGCCTTGCGCGTGGCCGGAATCGGGCCATAGCCCATCACCCGCGGCTCAACGCCGGCCGCAGCCGCCGCCACGAACCGCGCCATCGGGCGCAGGCCAAGCTCCTCCGCTTTTTCCCTGCTCATCAAGAGCACGGCAGCAGCGCCATCGTTCAGGCCGGAGGAATTGCCAGCCGTGACCGTTCCACCGGGGCGGAAAGCAGGCTTGAGCTTCGCCAGCGCCTCCATCGAGGTATCGCGGCGCGGGCGCTCATCCGTGGTGACGAGCAACGCTTCCCCCTTCTTCTGGGGCACAGGGACAGGGACGATCTCCTCGGCAAATTTTCCGCTGTCAATGGCGGCAATGGCGCGCTGATGGGAACGCAAAGCGAAGGCATCCTGCTTTTCGCGGGTGATATGGGGACGTTCGGCGGCGATGTTTTCCGCCGTCTCACCCATGGATTCGATCCCATAGCGTTCTTTCATGCGCGGGTTGGGGAAGCGCCATCCCAGCGCAGTATCCCAGGCCGTCAGATTCCCGAAGGCAAAAGGCTCTTCCGCTTTCGGAATGGCATAGGGTGCGCGTGACATGGATTCCACCCCACCGGCGATGTAAATATCGCCATCGCCGTTGCGGATGGCGCGGGCGGCCATGTTGACGGCCGCCAGCCCGGAAGCGCACAGGCGGTTGACCGTCACCCCCGGCACGCTGGGCGGGAAGCCAGCCAGCAGCAACGCCATGCGCGCCACATTGCGATTGTCTTCACCGGCCTGGTTGGCGCAGCCCATATAGACTTCTTCCACCCATGCCGGATCGAGATGATTGCGCTCAATGATGGCCTGAAGCACCAGTGCGGCCAGATCGTCCGGCCGCACCCTGGCCAGCGCGCCCCCCAGCGCCCCGATGGGCGTGCGAATCGCATCTATGATCCACACTTCTCGATTCATGGAAGCCTCCAGCGTAAAGCTCTCTGGATTGTACCACGAGCACAAAGGGATGGCGGGGTAGACCGCGGACCGCGTAGGACAGGCTTTAGCCTGTCGGGGAGACAGACCGTCAACGAATGGGGGAACGAATCAGCGAATGAAGACCGCAGACGGCAGGATAGACGGCGGACGGCAGACACCGATAGGGCAGGCTTTCTGGCCTGTCAGGGGGCGGAGAAATCCCCTTTGGCGCGCAGACGGGTGGCCAGATCGCGCAGTTGAATGAAGCTGATCGGCTTGAGCAATACCAGATCGGCCAGTTCGGAGATCATCCCTGCCAGGCGGTCATCCGCGGAGGCGAGGATCAGGCGCGTCGCTTTCAGGTGTGGCATGGAGCGCATGGCGCGGGCGATGTGCTCCCCTCCCAATCCCGGCAGGTGCAGGTCGAGAACGACGAGCGCGACCGTGTGCTGTTTCAGGTATTCCAGGGCCTGGGCGCCATCGCTCAGGCAGGTCACGTTATATCCTGCCTGATGCACGGCAGCCGAAAAAATTTCACATTGTGCTGCGTCGTCTTCGATAATGAGAGCTTCGGGTTTCATCGCTCTTTTCCTTCCGCCAGCGGAAAAATGACCGTAAACGTGCTGCCTTCACCAGGCGCGCTTTGCAAGCGGATTTCGCCGCCCAGCCGCCTGACCAGTTCTTTGACAATGGACAACCCCAACCCCACGCCTTGAATGTGTTTGACCTCTTCCCCCTGCTCGAATGCCTCAAAGATGCGCTCGTGGAGTTCGGGGGGGATGCCCATACCGGTATCCTGCACCTCCATCGCCCAGTGCCTCTCGTCCACGCGGCGCAGGCGCACCCACACCGAGCCATGTCCGGTGTACTTGATGGCGTTATCTACCAGATTGATGAGGATTTGCTCCAGCCAGTAAGGATCGGCATACAGAGCGCCTGGCAAGGCAGGATCGATTTCCCTCTGGAAGGCCAGACCCTTGCGTTGCGCAACGTGCTCATACGTGGAGAGGCTCTTGAAGAGTTCATCAGGGGAGAAGGAACGCGGCTGCAGGCGCAGTTTGCCGCTTTCCAGTTCGGCGCGGGTCAACATGCCGCGGATGAAATCGCTCAGCCGCGAGGCGCTGTCGGCAATGGTTTGCAGGATCTGCTGCTGTTGCTCATTCATTTCGCCGAAGGCGCCGCTCATCAGCAGCTCCGCATAGCCGATGATGCTCCCCAGAGGCGTGCGCATGTCATGGCTGACCCCGGCCATCAGGCGACTCTTGAAGGCGCTGGCCTGTTCGGCGGCCTCTTTGGCCTCTCGCAGCTGCTTTTCCAGTTCCTTCTGGGCGGTAATATCCAGCTTGATGGCTACAAAGTGGGTGATTTTGCCGTTGACCTGCACTGGCGCGATGGTTTGGAGTTCCCAGTAGAGTGAACCGTCCTTGCGGCGGTTGATGAGTTCTCCCTGCCAGACCCGCCCGCTTTTTATCGTTTTCCAAAGTTCAGCGTAAAACTCCGTTGAATGATAACCCGATTTCAGCAGGCGCGGCGTTTGGCCGACTGCTTCCTGGCGCGAATAGCCGGTCATGCGCTCGAAGGTCGGGTTAACGTATTCATAGATGCCTTCTGCGCTGGTGATCGCTACCCCCGAAGCGGCGTGTTCCACCGCCTGCTGCAACTTGCGGATTTCAGCCTCGGCGAGCTTGCGCTCGGTGATGTCCACGCTGTATTCCACCATCTGGACGACGTTGCCCTGGGCGTCGAAGAGCGGGTAGCCGCGCACTTCGACGTAGTAGGTGGAGCCATCGGGGCGGAAGTGGATATGCTCGGTGGTGTACGGCTCGCGGCGGACGCGCACATGCTGAAGCGGGCAGGGATGCTCGTCGCCGCCGCACGGTTCGGAGCGGTGATGCGTCAGGGCGTAGCAGGTCACTCGTTCCTCCACCAGCCCCAGGTCGCGGGCGGCGCGGTTCGCCAGGCGGATGCGGTAGTCGTGAACGTCCAACACATAAAAAGGCGACTGCACGCTGTCCATCACCTTTTGCAGGTAATCTTTTTGCGCCTGCAACTCTGCCTGTGCCTGCTTGCGCTGAGAATAATCAAGCTGACGAAGCCAGACTCCCAACCCCAGTAAAAATGTGGCTGCCAGGTAGATTTCAATGGTGAAATTGAGCGATGCCACCGTAACATGCCGCCAGAGAACCACCGCGGCAGTGGCCGCCGCCTGCGCAATCGCAAACAGGATGTAGCCGCGCACGCCGAGCAGCAGAAAAGCCATCACCAGCCCGAATATCAGCCAGACCTCGATGGTGGCGCCCAATTCGAAGCCTTCGCCCGGCGCAATATTGAGGAGAATGTCGAATGTCCAGCCGCCGAGGGTCAACCAGATGCCCCAGCGATAGCGCGGCGTGCGGGCAAAGAGGAAACCCAATGCCACCAGGGCAAAGCCGCCCAAAATGATGGACGTTTCGCGCCAGTCCACCTGGTCTTGCGGTACGATGAGATGCAAGATGAGTTCGGGGATGAAGTAAAACGCCAGCACCAGGGCGCTGACGGTCATCGTCAGGCGGGCGCGATACCAGCCGGACGATTCTTTGGGAATAGCAGAAGAGGGAGTCAGGAGACGATCCAGGAATGCGAGAAGCATCTTCATGATAGACCTCCTAAAAATCGGCCCATTCCCACTCTCGGAAGAGAGGCAGGTACTGGTGCGCCGTCAGGTCGAGCTGTAAAGGGGTCACGGAGACGTAGCCATGGTGCAGGGCGCCGAAATCGGTATCCGCTTCGACGAGGCCGCTGGGCGATTCACCACCGATCCAGTAATAGGGCTGGCCGCGCGGGTCTATGCGCTTTTCCAGCGCATCGCGGTAAATGCGCAACCCCTGGCGCGTGACCTGAATACCTTTGATCTCGGTGAGCGGCAGGGAGGGGATATTGACATTGAGCAGGATGCCGTTGGGCAGGCCGCGCCTCAGCACCTCGTGCGCAATGCGCCGGGCGATGGCCGCCGCGGCGGTGTAATCGGGGCGCTCGCCATTCTCCGGGCCATCCAGGGAAAAGGCCAGGCCGGGCACGCCGTTGATCACGGCTTCCATGGCCGCGGTCACCGTGCCGGAATAGGTGACATCGTGCCCCAGGTTGGCATGGGGATTGATACCAGAGACCACCAGGTCCACTTTTCCTACCAGGCCCAGCAGGGCCAGCGCCACACAATCCGAGGGGGCGCCATCGCTTTGCAGCGCAGGGGAGCCATCGGCGAGCACCGTTTCACGCACCCGCAAGGGACGATCCAGGGTTTTCACATGCCCGGAGGCCGACCAGTTACGCTCCGGGGCCAGGACGGTGACCTGCCCCAGCGAGCGCATGGCCTGGGCCAGGGCAAGCAGGCCCGGCGCTTGAACGCCGTCATCGTTGGTAACCAGAATGTGCGTCATGCTTTGAATTATAATCGCACGAAAGCCATGCCGTCTGCCACAGGCTGGCAGTTGCGCTCCATGGGCGGCAGAGGAGCCTGAGTCGGCACGGCAGGCGCAGAGGAAAACAGGCCGCCGTTTGCACTCGCCAGCCAGGCAAAGTGGGTGCATCTTTCCCTCAAGAGGTGTTCTATATGCTTAAAAATTTTCTTGATCTCCTTGCGGCGCTGTTCGGCGCGCGACGACTCCCGCCCCCTCCCCCCGTTCCTGCGGATGATCCCGGCTATCTGTTCTCTCTGCGGCCGCAAAAGGTGCTGCTGATCGTGTTTGACCCGAAGATGCCCGATGGGCAGCCACTTTCACGCTCACGGGGCTGGAATGCGGTGAGCGATCTGGTGCGGGCGTTTCAGGATCAATTGCTGGAATTGAGTTACGGGCTGGCGCGCTTTGAGATCGTCGAGCGCCTGGAGCTGGATGAGTTTCCCCAAAAGGTGGATGGCTTTCGCTATACGCCGACAACGTATCTGGATGTGCTTCGAGGGCTGACGCCGCCCCATCAGCCGCAAGAGGTGGATTATATGACGTTGATGCGGCGCTTTCAGCTCTTTTCGCGGGTGGAGCGCGGCGAGATAGACGAAGTATGGTGCTTTGCGTTTCCATATGCCGGGTTTTATGAGTCCACGATGGCCGGCAGGGATGCTTTCTGGTGTAATGCGCCGCCAGTGGCGGGAAGCGAGGCCTGTAAACGGCGCTTTGTGATCATGGGGTTCTCTTATGAGCGCGGGGTGGGGGAGATGTTAGAGGCTTTCGGCCATCGCGCCGAATCCATCCTGGAGCGCGTGTTTTCGCCCTTGCAGGGGGAGGCCAATCTCTGGAAGCGTTTTACCCGCTACGAGAAGATCGCGCCCGGTCAGGCGGCCGTCGGCACGATCCACTTTGCTCCGAACAGCGAACGCGATTATGATTGGGGAAATCCGCGCCCGGTCTGGAGCGAATGCGATGACTGGCTGCTGAATTTCCCGGACTTCCAGGGGTTGAAGCGCCTGGTGAGCGCCGCCGATTGGGGCAATGGCGATCTCCTGGAGCATCATCGCTGGTGGTTCCGACATTTGCCCCATGTCGCCGGGCGAAAGAACGGCATTCTGCATAACTGGTGGGCTTATCTCTTGCTGCAAGCCGATTTCTGATTCTGAGGTGGTTATGGCCAGAAAACTCATTCCTGCTGTCTCTGAAGAATTTTTGCAGCGCGAGGGCCTGGGGCCGCAGATTGCGCTCTGGGAGGATGCTTTGCGCACCGACTTGAGCCGTGGCACCTTTGAGTGGTGGTACTTTGATGCCCACTTTGAGGATGGCACAACGGCAGTGATCGTCTTTTCCACGCGCCCGATCCTGGAGCGCAAGGGGCCGCTCAAGCCGAGTATCTGGCTGACGATCACCGATCCCCAGGGGAAGAAGCACGCTTTGTATCCGAGCTTTGCCCCCTCCCAGTTTGCTGCCAGCCGTGAGCGTCCGCAGGTGCAGATTGCAACCCATCGCATGAGCGGCGATTTGCACCGCTACACGGTCTCAGTGGACCTGGGCGAGCTGGCGGCGGAGCTGGTCTTTGAGGGAATTGTGCCCCCCTGGCGACCGGGCGCCGGCAAGGTGTATTTCGGCGATCTGGATCATTACTTCGCCTGGCTGCCCTCCATCCCCTACGGGAAGGTTTACGGGCAGATACGCTATGCTGGCCAGACGCACGCTGTCCAGGGGACGGGATACCACGATCACAACTGGGGCAACGTCAGCCTGAATGAGGTCTGGGATCACTGGTATTGGGGTCGGGCGCATCTCGGCGACTATACGCTGATCTTCGTCGAGCAGGTAGCGACGCCGGCCTATGGCCGCGAGAAGTTGCCGGTCTTCATGCTGGCCAAAGGGCAGGAGATTTTGATCGGTGATGGCTTCCCTTTGCGCCTGGAGAAGGAGACGTTTGTGCGTCACCCCGAAGGGCGAATGTATCCTTTGAAGGTGGATTTTCACTGGGAAAAGGCCGCCGAGAGGGTGCATCTGGGCCTGCGAAATCCAGAGATCATCGAAGCGACGAGCCTTCTGATGCACCTGCCGGCCTGGCAGCGTCGCCTGCTGCACCTGCTTGTGAACCCGTATTATTTCCGCTTCCAGGCCGATCTGCACCTTTCCGTCCACCTGGCGCAGGTGCAGGAGCAGGTTCAGGGCAAAGCCCTGTATGAGATCATGATGTTGCGTTGAGACAGCGTGCCATGGATGAGGTCTATTACGGCGGCGTTGAGGCGGGCGGTACGAAGTTCGTCTGCGCCATCGGGCGCGATGCACAGCACATCCTGGCCCAGGCCCGTTTTCAGACCACCACTCCGGAGGAAACGCTCTCGAAAGTGGCCGATTTTTTCGCCGAGTTCATGCGCCAGGGA
>JAGHYK010000026.1 GCA_017743695.1 Chloroflexota bacterium | reverse complement strand
TTGGAGCAGAAGCGAGCCTGTCAGGATGTGAAAGGAATTGTCTCGCTTATCCGAAGATCGCCTCGATGCGCTGCATGACATCTGGAGTCAGCTTTTCAACCACCTCCAGGGCGCGCATGTTCTCGTGGACTTGCTCCACGCGGCTGGCGCCGGTGATTACGGTGCTGATGTTGGGATTTTTCAGACACCAGGCAATGGCGAGCTGGGAGAGCGTGCAACCCAGTTCAGTGGCTATCGGTTGCAGGGCGCGCACTTTCTCCAGACGCTGGGGATGGAGGATGCTATCCCGCAGCCATTCGTAGCCCGGCAGGCTGGCCCGGCTGCCCTCTGGGATGCCCTGCAGGTATTTGCCACTCAACAATCCCGATGCCAGGGGGCTCCAGGTGGTTGCTCCGTAGCCGTAGTCCTTGAACAGGCGGGCGTACTCCTTTTCCACGCGCTGACGCTCAAACAGGTTGTATTGGGGTTGCTCCGTGATCGGCTTGTGCAGATGATGGCGTTCGGCGATCTCAATGGCGGCCACGATCTCCGCTGCTGACCATTCCGAAGTACCCCAATAGAGTGCCTTGCCCCACTCGATGATGTTATGCATCGCCCAAACGGTTTCTTCAATGGGCGTGGTCGGGTCCGGGCGATGGCAGAAGATAATGTCCACGTATTCCAGCCCCAGGCGCTTCAACGATCCGTTGATGCCTTCGATCAGCCGTTTGCGATTGAGGGTGTTCCTTTCGTTGACGTTGTCGTAGAGTCCCCAGTAGAACTTGGTGGAGACGAGGTAGCTTCCCCTGCGCCATCCCAGGCGTTTCAGGGCCTCTCCCATGATCTCCTCTGCCCGTCCGCCGGCGTAGACTTCGGCGTTGTCGAAGAAGTTGACGCCGTACTCATAAGCAGCCGCCATGATTTCTACTGCCCGATCCACATCGGCCTGATTGCCGAATGTGACCCATGAGCCGAGCGATAGCTCACTGACGCGAATTCCCGCGCGACCGAGATGGCGATAGTTCATGTTTGCCTCCTTACCAGTTGGGTTCCTCGATGTAGTGTAATTTTTCCGGATGTTCGCGGACGATGACCGCCATGTTGTCATAGAATTCCTGGGCTGTGGCGTAATGCACCTTTGCTGCTCCGACCTGGATTTCTTTGATCACGCCTTTCTCCAGTAATTCGTTCATCCCCGGCACGATATACGTTTTCACGCGTTCATGCTTGCGCACGAACATGGTGTAAGTGCGAATGCGCGGCACACGATCATACCCCACGTAAATGCCCGAAAATTCTTTCACCCGCCGGTAATCGCAGCCGACGTTGTACTCGATGTAATGGTGCATGGAGAACGTGCTGTTGAAATCCAGACCGATGCTCAGGATAGTGCCATTGGTGCGATGAAAGAGGGCAAAGACCGAATTCGGGCCGTATGCCTCGATGTCATCGCAGGCGGCGAATTCCTCTTTGCGCCTGCCGAGGACGGCGAAGGAGTAGATCGGGTGGGGCGTGCGAAGGGCATCCGGGCGCAGGCGGGCGAGCTCGGTGATGATCCCCATTCTGGAGGGGGTCTCCAGAATGTCGAAATAGTGAAATTCGGTCCAGGACTGGAAGTTGAAGGTCGGGAAGAGGACAGTGCCTTCGGGGCCGACGAGATCGAGCAAAGCGTCAATCACCGTTTCGGCGCCGCCCTCGACGCCGCCGAGGGACTTGTATGAGGTGTGAACCATGATCGTTGTTCCCGGCTGAATGCCACTCTGGCGGAAGCCGGCGACCAGATCACTGCGGCTGAGCATGGCTCTCTCCTGTGGGCGTGGATGGGGAAGGGGAAGAGGTGGGAGATGCGGGCTGGGAGGGGGCAGGCGTGCTCTGTCTGGTCTTTTGTTCCTCCAGCGCCTTCTCCAGTTCGCTCACTTTGCGCCTCAAACTGCCCAATGTCCAGGCGCGGCGGATGGTGCCAGGGGTCATCACCAGCACCCCGATAAGAAAGCCCAGGCCTACCGAGATCAGGATCAGCAAGGCGACAGGCCAGTCTACCCGATAGGTTAGAAAAGAAACCGAGATCACCATCGGGTTTTGCAGCGCGAAGATCACCGCTACGATGGCGAACACCAGGGCCAGGATGAGTGCCAGGATCATAGGGACCTCCTTTTTATTGGCTGATTAGAGTTTCCACTTCTTTCACAACTTTTTCTCCGCTTTTTAGCGACTCTTTCCTTGCAGATAGCATCCTTTCAACCTCGCTGGCAATTTTTTTCTGGATTTCAATGGGAGGAATAGGGACCAGTACTTTTGCCAGATCGTCTATGGAGATAGCAGGAATGGCATGGCCTGTCATCAACCGTCTTACCTGGCGCAGGTAATACTCCGTGCGCATATAGGCCAGCAAAAAAAGGGGTTCGACGCCGCGAATGTTGCGTAATACGGCAAAACCATTGGAGCAAATGGCTCCATCTTCGTCTTCTGTAATGAGAGCTGTGGCATGACGGGGTGTCCCCGTGCTTGCTCCAGAGATTGCCGTGATAATATCGCCCTTGCGGACGCGATAGGTGGCTCTGGAGGGTGCTTCGTGGGGCTTAAGCACCTGTTGCGAGATGACCTGCATGGTGCGCGCGTCAATGTCCGAAATAGCAATGTAACGTATGTCACCATCAGAGACCAGGCGGAAGTTATCCGTTTCTTTCAAGATTTCTGCCAGTTCGCCTAAGGGTTTGGCGCCTTTTGCTCGCAAATGTTCGATCAATGTTTGATCTTCTGGATAGTAGTGTTCTACATCCAGTCGCTCGTTCAGTGCCTCTTCGGGAACAGAATATATGGTTTCTTTTTGGAAATCCATTCTCCCATGGATAAATTGCTGATAAGCCTGTGCGATTTCGTCTATATCATCATCAATAAGGGGTAAGCCATTGGATGCCCGGATAAGCCTGCCTCTTTCGTCGCGTTTGTAGATGGGTTGTCCTTTTACATCGTATCCAATTTTCCGAATTTGAGCCATGAAAACCCCGTTAAACCCCGCTTGCGGGGATTGGGTCTTCGTGGCAGGTAGTTTTTGGAGTATGAGCAATGAGGTCTTAATCCCTGTACCATATGGCACGAAAGCATCTTGAGGGATGGAGACCACTCCCAGAATTTTAGCCTGTGAGCGGAGCCAGAAGCGAATGTGACTGCTGGAAGTATTTTGCAATAAACCGTCTGGCAGCACGATGGCCATTCGCCCACCGGGGCGCAGTAACTTCAGGCACTTCTCGATGAAGAGGATCTCGGGGGATTGTCCTGGGAGCACGCTTTTGGTGGCTTCCCAGCCGTGATCAGTTTTACTCCATCTTCGAGCAAGGAGATAGGAGTCGAGGATGTGAGGGTCTTCGACTTTTCCTTTGCTCCCAAAAGGGGGATTTGTCAGCACAATGTCAAAAGCGTTCTCAAATTCTTTGTTTTCCAAAAGCGCGTTTGTACAAATGATCTCCTGACCGGTGCCACCCTCGAAGGCAAGACGGAGCATTGCAGAGAGGGCAATGTCAGGATTAAATTCAATGCCCCGAATGTGTTCCTGGATGTAGGAGGCTTTTTCGATGTGGGGATGGTGACGAGAAACGTGAGAAATTGCCTGGATCAGGAATCCACCACTTCCACAAGCCGGGTCAATAACGGTTTCATGGGGTGCTGGAGCGATCATTTCTACCGCCAGTCGGACGATGGGATAGGGGGTAAAAAATTCTCCCCGCTCCCCGCGCTGGTGGCGGTAGATGAAAGCCTGAAAGGCTTCACCCTTCACGTCGCCAGGCGTTTGGGTGAGGTTGATGTATTGGAGCCGTGCCACAATATAAGCCAGGGTAAGAGGTTTGAGCTTTAGTGTCCCTTCTGAGAATAGAGCGCCATATTTCTTCCGAACCGCATCGAAAAGCTCTTTCATGCGTCTATCAAAGTCGCATGGATGATTGCTGAGGATTTGTCTGTATTCGCTTGCCGTAATGCCAAAGCGTAAACCGTCCTGGGCATTATTTTGCTCATCGTAGAGTTTCATGATGAGCAATTTTACAATTTCATGAAAAATTTTATCTTTCAGCAAACCTTCATTTGCGTAAATGTAGTTGTGGCATTCCTCAAAGATAGCGGAGAGGTTTGTGGCAGGGTGTAGCTCATCGGGACGCGGCAACCTTGCAGGCAGTAAGCTCTCCTCTGTGAATAAGAGGGGCTGCTCCTTTATCGTTTCGATGCGCTCCGGGTGCTGCTCATAAATCTTTTTCTGGCGCGTCGTGCTACTCATCTTCATTCACCAAATATCGGGTATCAATCTGCATTTCTTCTTCCCTGACACTATCTTCCGGGGTCAGCGTATCCAGCACATCCCTGAGATCTTCACACCACTCCTCGGAGATACTTAGCGTGATACTTCCTTGCTCATCAGTAAATACAAAACCTATGACGTAATTTTGCTGGAGGTGCTCAGGATCGTCGCCGGATGATTCTAAATTTCTCGGGTTCGCGAATAAAAACTTATGTTCGGGATAGCGTAATACGATGTCAACAGCCACAATATTGAATTCATCTTTGCGCGGTGTGGCCTGCGTTCTTCCGCTTGTGCCCGATGTTCCAGAAACAAAGTGCGTTTCCAGCACCTTTACTCTGGACATCACGTAATTCAACCGTTCCTGGATCATGTCGTTGATTTCATCCCGTGTATACCCTATCAGCGCAGCGATCCTCAAGGCCTTTTCTGTTTCCCGTCTGGCTCTGTATTGTTGCACCTCCTCATATTCATAAAGATTGGGAGCGTATTCCTCGCGAAATTTAGGTAAATTGCGGTAAATCCAATTAACAACCTGTTGTTCAACATCTTGATGGCGATCTATCCAGGGAACCTTAGATGCATGGGCAATCAGGAAATTCTTTAGATTCTCAAAATTGTACATTCTATGCCATTTTTCTGAATTCGATTTAACGCCTTTTGATTCGATAACATACCAGTAAGGAGAGCCGGGAGCTCGAAAATAGAAATCGCCATGATGCCGTGCGGGTTTTCTACCCTCCCATTTTTCTCGAATGCGTCTTACCTCAAGGCCATACTCTTCTTCCAGTTTCTTCTTGAGCAAAAGTTCCGTAATGGAACCGCTGACATATCCTTGAGCATTTGGACTTAACTTTAATGCTTCAAGAAATATTTCCAGATTCGTTTTGAATACTTTTTGTACAAAGCGGGTTATCTTTTCAAAAATATCCATAATCAAGTCCTGGCTTTAAGACATTGCTTCTGGCGTGAGTCCAGGATGTTTTGAATGGATTATAGCATAGCAGGATGGCTGACCGGGCTACATTCGGATCGCTGCGACTGTCTGGCGCGATGGCTGTTTCGATGAGTTCCAACCTGCCCCACAGCCGTCTGCGCCCGTGCCTGCCCGATGGACGGAATCTTTGCCTCAGCCGTTTTTGCCATAGGCCAGGGTCAGTTCGTAGGCCTGGAGCAATGTGGCGAAATTTTTTCTCCAGTCGGCGCGGGATTCGGCAGTCAGGCGGCCGGCCTGTCCCAATTCGCTCAGGCGCGAGGGAGGGGTGGTCAATGCCTGGCGCAGCGTTTGATACAGGGCCTCCTCATCTCCATCCGGGAAGAGCCAGCCGTTCTTTCCCGTTTCCACCCATTCACGGTTGGCGGGAATATCCGAGACGATAACCGGCAGACCACAGGCCAGCGCCTCCATCAGCGAGACGGAAGAGCCATCCACATGGGAGGGCGAAATGAAGAGATGGGCACGCCGGTACCAGGAGGGTAACTCGTTCTGGGAAATGTGCCCCGGCATGTGCACGCGATCCCAGACGCCGCCCTCTCGCAACAGGCGATGGAACAGGGGGGCCTGTGACCCGCTCCCCAACAGCAGCAGGGAAACATCCTCTCGTTCGCGCGCCAGGCGCACGAAGGCGCGCACCAGCACGTCCACGCCATAGCGTGGCTCCCAGCGACGATTGCAGAGCAGGTTGTAGTGCTCCGTCGGGAAGCGATCCCTCGCCGGCGGGGCAAAGCGTTCCAGGTCTACACCCCAGGGGAAGACCAGCGTGCGCTCCGCGCGCATCCCGAAGGCAATGGCCTTGCGGCGGGTGACCTCGGCGTCGCTGACGAAAAAGGTCGAATGGCGCAGGGTGTAGCGCGTCGCCCAGCGCCACCAGGCATTGCGCTCTGCATCCTGCATCAGGTCAAAGCCCCAGGACATGGTCAGCAGCGGTTGCGCACCGGCCAGGGCGGCGATCAGGGCGCAGGTCTGGATCGGGCCAGCGTGAACCAGTTGCGGTTTGATCCGCCGCCAGAGAGCGCGAAAGGCGCGTATCTTCTGGGGCAGGTCTTGCCAGCGGAATGTATCGGCTTCCCCTTCCCAGCGCACTTGCTCAACGGCCGGGGGCAGAGAGCGGTCCTCGAGGTCCCGGGTCGGGCGATGCAGGCGCACATAGAAGACTTCATGACCGCTCTCTGCTAAGGAACTGAGGAAGCGATAGTCGTGGGGGGTGTAATCAAAGGAGAAGTAGATCAGGCGCATGGGGGAGGATCATTCACCCAGATCGAGCCAGCGCAGCTCCTTGCCGGCGGGGATGTCGTGCAAGGCGCGCGTGCCGATCACGGCCTCGATCTCATAGGGCTTAATCGCCCCAGGAGTGGCCGGACGCAGCACGTCAATCATCTCGCGCGTGATCACTTCGCCGGCCTTGATGTCGCGCGCCGCTCGCAGACAGCGCCGCTGGATGATCACCGTCTCCTGTTCATTGGCAGCCACAAACTTATCCGGCGAGCCCAGGGCGCGTTCTGCGATGCGCACCTCTTCCACCATGCGGGCCCAGTTATCCGGATTCAAGGCGAACTTGTGATCGGGGCCTTCGCGGTTGTTGTCATCGGTGAAGTGGCGCTCAATCACGCGCGCCCCCAACGTGACCGCGGCTACAATCGGCGCCGGGCTTTGGGTGTGATCGGAGAGGCCAAGGATGACGTTCGGGAACATGGTGGCGTAGGTACGCAGCACGTTCAGGTGCAGGTGATCGTAGTTTTCCGGGCTGGCCGTATAGTTGGTGTTGCATTGCATCAGCACCAGTTGGGGATTGTGCTTCAGGATGGCATGTACGGCGCGCTGCACATCCGCAATGGTGGCGGCGCCGGTCGCCAGGATCACCGGTTTCCCCTTCTTTGCCATGCGCTCCAGGGCCTCGATCCAGTCAATATCCCCTGAGCCGATCTTATAAGCGGGCACGTATGGCTCCACGTAATCAATGGCCTCGAAATCATAGGGCGATGTGAAATAGTGGATGCCGACTTTTTCGCATTCCTCCTTCAGGATGGGCGTCCAGTCGAAGGGGATGGAGGCTTCCTGATAGACCTGGAACACGGACTTCTTCCAGCTCGCCTGGTGAGAAACCTGCCGTCCCAGCGAACGGAATCCGTAGTCGGAGACGATCTTGGGGGCGCGGAAGTTCTGGAATTTTGCCGCATCTGCCCCGGCTTCTTTGGCCAGGCGGATCAACATCCTGGCCCGCTCCAGCGAGCCATCATGATTGGCAGCAATATCCGCGATGAAGTAGGTGGGGTGGTTGAGGCCAATCAGGCGATCACCAATTTTGATTTCCATCGTTTCCTCCAAAAGGTGGGATCAGGAAAAGGGGATAGATTGTGGATAACGGCGCAATTTCTGGGGATAACCTACAAGAAACTGTGCATAAAATTGCTCCAATCCTGTGGAAAATTCGGGGAGTGGATGGCCCAGCGCCTGGCGCACTTTCTCCGTAGAGAGCCATAGATGCATGGCCCGCGGCGCCTTCAAGTCGGATTCGGCGATGGAGCCGGGGCGAATCAGGCGCTCATCCAGCCCGAATCGGCGAGCAATGGCTATCCCGAACTCGTACTTGCTCATCGGCTGAGGGCCGAGCACGTGGTAGAGACCGGAAAGCCCTCTCTCCAGCATCTCCAGGAGCAATCTGGCCAGATCGTTGACCAGGATCGGGCAGAAAATGGCGTCGGTAAAGCCGTTCACGGTTTTGTTCTGGCTTAAATTGTAAAAGAAAAACTCGGCCAGGCTACGTTGTCCGCTGGCGCTCCAGCCGTAAAAGTTGGTGCGTACCACCAGGGCCTGGGGATAGATCTCCAGAACCGCTTTTTCTGCCTCCCATTTGGTGCGGGCATAGACGTTCAGCGGGTTGGGCGGGTGCGCTTCGGTATAAGGGGTGTGCGCACGTCCATCGAAGACTGCATCGGTCGAAATGTGGAGTAGCGGAATGTGCGCTGCGGTGCATTGCTCAGCCAGCCTGGCCGGCAGCCAGGTGTTCATGCGCCAGGCGAGATCGGGATGCGCCTCGCATTGATCCGGATAGGTCAACGCGGCGCAATGGAGCACCGCATCAGGACGAAATTCCCGAATCAGTTTCGCAGCCATACCCTCCTGGAGCAGGTCTACCCCATGGGCCTCAAAAGGCACCCCCTGCAGCGGGGTGCGGGCGACCCCGATCACCGTATAGCAGGCGCTGGCCTCTAAGCTCAGGTTCAACCCCAGGAGACCGCTGGCGCCGGTAATCAAGAGACGCATCACCCCTCCAGCCGTCCGGCGGCGAAGGCTTCCTCGAAGGGGGCGATCAGGCGGCGGATTTCCTCCACCGATAGCCACCAGTCATTGGTGTTCGAGGCGTAGCGGAAGCCATCGGGAAGCGCGCGGCCGCGGGATTGCCACTGATAGCCGAACCAGAATGCCTCTGCCGGTTGAACGACGAACATTTTTTCCAGCTCCACGGTGTGACGCGCTTCGTCTTCGGAGATCAACACTTCGTGGATTTTCTCCCCTGGGCGGATGCCGATGATCTCGATCTGCGCCTGCGGCGCAATGGCGCGCGCCAGATCCATGACGCGCATGCTCGGAATCTTGGGGACGAACACTTCTCCGCCTTCCATTTGCTGGATGCAGGAGATGACGAAGCGTACACCCTGCTCCAGCGAAATCCAGAAGCGGGTCATGCGCTCGTCGGTGATGGTGAGTTTGCCGCTGCTGCGCTGGCGCAGGAAGACGGGCACCACCGATCCACGTGACCCCACCACGTTGCCATAGCGCACGCAGGAGAAACGGGTGGCGGTGCCGGCAGCGTAAGCGTTCGATTGGATGACCAGCTTTTCCGCGGCCAGTTTTGTCGCCCCGTAGAGGTTGACCGGATTGACGGCCTTGTCAGTGCTCAATGCCAGCACCTTTTCAACACCTGCATCTAAGGCGGCTTCGACCACGTTACTGGTACCGAGGATGTTGGTTTTGATCGCCTCCATCGGGTTGTATTCGCAGGCCGGTACCTGTTTGAGCGCCGCGGCATGGACCACGATGTTCACTCCATGCAGGGCGCGTCGCAGGCGATCGCGATCCCGCACATCACCGATGAAATAGCGTAGTGATGGGTGATCGAAGCCACTCATGCGCATTTGATGTTGCTTCAGCTCATCGCGGCTATAAATGATAATTTTGCGCGGGTGATATTCGCGCAACATGATTTCAGTGAATTTTTTCCCGAAAGAACCGGTGCCCCCGGTGATCAGTACAACTTTTTCGCTCCAGTCCATTGAAACTCCTCAAAGGTGTAGATTCAGTGCGCGGTCACGAAGACATGCAGCGGGAAGTTCGTCCCATGCCACCTTCTCCACTCTGCCCTCATTCTTTCCAGATCACGATGATGGGATACTGGCCGTGCTCTCCGAAAAACCGCGGGAAGCGTTCTTCCAGCCAGTAGAGCACTCGCAGCCAGAATTTTCCGCCCCATTCCGGGCGGATGAACCAGCGCAGGAGTAGCGGGCCAAAGCTACGCCAGGGATAGATGGCGAAGGGGATGCCGCAGGTGTGCAGCTCTTTCTTCAGCCAGGTTGGGGTCATTTTGGCGACGAATGTGCCCTGTTGCTCCTCTTCGGCCTTTCGATCTTTCTTAGGCGGGAGTCCACGCAGGCGGCGCATCAGGGAGATGATCGGCAGGGCCAGCCGCGTGAGCAGTGGATGGTGCCAGCCGTTGACGATGGCGCCCCGTCCGCCGCGATGCAGCACACGTTGCAGTTCCAGGTAAGCGTAGCGATGTTCCTGCAGCGGCAGGTGATGGATGGCGTGCAGGGAGACCAACCCTTCAAACGTATCTTCAGCAAAGGGCAGGTGGGTAATATCGGCAACCACGTACAACCCGTGATCCCCCAGCCGTCGCCGCGCCTCGCGCAGGGCGGTGATGGAAATATCCACGCAGACGCGATAGCGATAGCCCTCCGAGTAGGAGAGATATTCGGGCCATTGAACCGGCCCGGAGCCGGCATCCAGGAAAAATCTTCCCTGGGGTGGGAGATAGCGTTTGACCCGCAGGTGGCACTTGTGGATGTATTCCTGCGAAACCGGGCGCAGGTCTTCGTAGCGAGCGTTTTGATACAATCCCTCGCCGATCTGTGACCAGCCGATGCGGTCGTAAAATTGCCGTACCTGTTCGCGAGTATTCATAGACTCCCCACTGTTTCTGCTTCCAACATTTTCTGAGGCTCGGTCAACATCTGGAACACAGGCCCGAACCGTGCACGTCCTTCTGCGCTGAGCACACGCTCCACCGGCCATACCTTGAGATCCTCCCAGAAGTGCAGCAGGCGCCAGGGGAAGGGCCTGGGATAGTCGAAGAAGAAATGGTAGGCATAGGTCCAGGCCAGCGCGCGCTGTGCCTCATCGAGCCGGAAGTTGCGCGGCGCAGCCAGGATTCGCTCCAGGAGGGTGAAGTATTCCTCCCAGGAGGTTGGGTCCAGGGTGAAGCCGCGGCCGCGATAGTGTGTTTTCCCGCAGACCAGCACCGGCACGCCGTTCATGGCGGCTTCCAGCCCGACGGTGGTGGTATAGGTGAGCACCAGATCGGCGATTTCGAGCAGATCGTAGGTGTTGATCTTATCGGCGGCCTGCACCAGGTGGATGTGGGGAGGCAGATCGGGCAAGGCCTCCCGCACCACCGAGGCCATGGATTTTGCCTGGGGCACGAGCGTCTCGCCCGGATGGATGCGGATCACCAGTTGAGCCTGCGGCCGCCTGGCAAAATAACGCACCGTGCGGCGGATCCATTCACTCATGGAGGAGGCAAAGAGATTGCGTCCCAGGGTCAGGCTATCGCCGAGCACGTTAGCGGCCAGCACAACCACGGGGCGCTCGTCCAGCCCCAGTTGACGGCGGGTGACTTCCCCTCCCTGGGCCGAGACGTATTGCCACAGGCGTTGTGATTTTCCCCACACGCGCGCCCCACGACGGGCGTTTTCCAGGTCTGCCAGACGCTGGTACATCGCCTCGGTCAGGGGCTTTTGGCGCCAGATCGGCCAGAAGGGGTCGGTATCCTGCTGCATGATGGGGGAATTATACGCCAGCCAGATTTGCTCGCGCTGATCGTTGAATTCAAAGGTCACGGTGGGGATGCCCAGGAAGCGCGCCGCCCGGAAGACCGCACCCATTTCCAGGATCAGGCCATTGGGGATGATCACCCCCTGCGGCCGCTTCGCTTCCATCCATCCCAGCGCTGCCCGCGCCGCGAAGGTGTTGCGTTCCCGGCGGAGTTCCAGGAGCGCCTGATGGTGCGGCGATGTCAGATCGATCTCTTCCTGCATGAGCGTATACTGCAGGTCCCACTGCGTGACTTCTTCTACTGCTTCCTGCAGCGCCGCCGGCAAGGGGGGAAGGGCGCGTAGCTCTGGCATGGGTTGATGGCTGACGAGCGGTTCCAGGGCCGCCAGCAGGTGACGGGTGTAAAGCAGGCGCTGACGCTGTGTGAACTTATCTACCCGATAGTGCCATTCGGCGTAGGGCAGGGTCATCAGCGTCACGCGATGCCCATATGCCGCCAGCACCAGGCTGATCAGCGAGGCCTGTTCGATCCAGTAGTGCAGGGTGGCGAAGAAGAGCACTTCTTTGCCAGGCGAAGCGGCGCGCGCCAGCGGTTCGACAATCTGGCGGGCACGGGGCAAAGCCTGGCGCAGCCGCTCCATCGAGAAATGTTCCCGTCGTGGCCGATTGCGCTGGCGGAGCATCCAGTACACATCGGCAGCGAAGGGGATTTCACCCAGCCAGTTGCGGATTTGCGCCCGATGCAGCATGTTCACTCCAGGCGCTCAATGCGCCATTCCAGGCGGGGGCGGATCGGCCCCAGGCGCACTTCTGGCCATTGTGTGCCGGGCGCGCCGGATATATCCACGTTGAAGGAGAGGGCGTTTTCGTCCATGAAATAGCGACGCACGCTGAAGGAACTGGCATTCACGCCGATTACGTAGCGCCCCTCGTTCAGCAGGTCCGGGGGCAGGATGGCGCGACTGAGGTAGTGCCCCGCCGGGCGCGTCCCGTAGCGCTCGAAGAGGCCAGGATCGTCGGTATCGAACGAAGTGAACACGAACTCGCCGCGGATGGTCATCAGGTAGATGCCCACCCGCAGCCCCTGAACCGGAGCCTCCAGGCGATACTCGAATTCCACGGTTGCGCCTTCAACCGAACGCACCGTATCCACCACCTGGCCGCGGCCGTTGCGGACGCGCAGGGCAAGCGGCACGAAGGGCGCAGCCGCAGCCGGGATTTCCTCCGCCTCCCAGCGGCGTTCTCCCAGTTCGGAATGCCCGGAAGAGAGATAGTAGTCCACAGCCTCAGCGGTCGGGGCGCGCTTGACCAGCCGCCCCTTTTCCAGCACGATCGCTTCCTGCGTCAGGCGCAGGATGGCGCTCATGTTGTGGCTGACGAAGAGCACCGTGCGCCCCTGTTGGGCGACATCGCTCATCTTTCCCAGACATTTTTTCTGAAATTCGGCATCACCGACGGCCAGCACCTCGTCCACGACCAGGATTTCCGGCTCCAGGTGGGCCGCCACGGCAAAGGCCAGGCGCAGGTACATGCCCGATGAATAACGCTTGACCGGGGTATCAATGAACTTTTCGACCTCGGCAAAAGCGACGATTTCATCGAATTTGCGCTCGATCTCGGCGCGTTTCATGCCCAGGATGGCGCCGTTCAGGAAGATGTTTTCCCGCCCGGTCAGCTCCGGGTGGAAGCCGGTGCCGACCTCGAGGAGCGATCCGACGCGCCCGCGCACGGTGACTGTGCCCTCCGTTGGCTCGGTGACGCGGGAGAGGATCTTCAGCAGGGTGGATTTGCCGGCGCCATTGCGCCCAATGATGCCCAGGACCTGCCCCTCCGGCACATCGAAGGAGACCTCGCGCAAAGCCCAGACGTATTCCTCGCCGGGGCCACGCAGCCCTCGCAACGGCGCTTTGACCCACTCTACCAGCCGATCCCGCAGGGTATCATGGTAGCGAAAGCGCGTCTGGGCTGTGCCAATGCGATAGCGTTTGGATAGATTTTCAACGCGAATGGCCAGCATCTCAGATCAAATCCGCAAACATGCGTTCCATTGCCCGGAAGTAGAAAAGCCCGCTGATCAGCAGGCCCAGGGCGACGAAGACCGCCATCCATAGCCCGATTCCGGGGCCTTCGCCAACCCCGAACAATGCCCAGCGAAAGCCATTGACCACCCCCGCCATCGGGTTAAGGGCGTAGATCAGCCGCCAGCGTTCGGAAATCAGGCTGGAGGAATAGGCGATGGGGGTCAGGAAGAGCCAGAGCTGGGTCAGAAAAGGCAGGGCATGGTTGACATCCCGATAGCGCACGTTCAGCGCCGAGAGCCAGAGCGCCACTCCCAATGCCGTGATCAGAGCGAGCAGAATGAAAAAGGGCAGCGTCCAGAAGGCTGCTGCGGGGGTGACACCGTAATAGATCATCAGCCCGATCAGGATGAGGAAGGCAATGGCGAAATCTACCAGGCCGGCCAGGATGGCAGCCAGGGGCAGGACCAGCCGGGGAAAGTAGATCTTGGTGATCATGTTCTGATTGGAAACCAGCGAACGGCTTCCCTGATTGAGCGCCGTGGAGAACAGACCCCAGGGCAGCAGGCCGGCAAAGGAAAACAGGGGATAAGGCAATCCCTCCGTAGGCACCTTCCCGACCCGCCCGAAGATGAAATCGAAAACCAGCATGGTGATCAACGGCTGGAGGATGGCCCAGCTTGCGCCGAGCAGCGTCTGCTTGTAGCGCACCTTGAGATCGCGCCAGACCAGAAAGTAGATCAGCTCGCGATAAATCCAGAGATCGCGCAGATTGAGGGCGCGCAGGCCGCGCGAAGGGCGGATATAGACGGTGATCGGTTCGCTGCTCATCGTTCCCCTGTCGCGCGATGCGCCCGGTACCATTCAATGGTACGGCGCAATCCCTCTTCAAATGGCGTCTTCGCTTCCCAGCCCAGCCAGGCTCTGGCGCGGCTCACGTCCAGGCCGCGGCGCGGTTGCCCGTTGGGCTTGCTGGTATCCCAGACCAGTTTCCCCTCGAAGCCGGTCAGGCGCACGATCATTTCGGCCAGGTCCTTGATGGCGATCTCGTAGCCGGAGCCTAAGTTCACCGGTTCGGGGCCGTCGTAGCGTTCGCTGGCGATGACGATGCCCTCCGCCGCATCCTCCACGTAGAGGAATTCGCGCGTCGGCGAACCATCTCCCCAGACGACCAGTTCCTTCTGGCCGCGTTCCTGCGCTTCGATGGCCTTGCGGATCAGGGCCGGGATGACATGGGAGGTTTCCAGGTCGAAATTATCGCGCGGCCCATACAGGTTGACCGGCAATAGATAGATGGCGTTGAAGCCATATTGCTGCCGATAGGCCTGCGCCTGCACCAGGAGCATTTTCTTGGCCAGCCCGTACGGGGCGTTGGTCTCTTCCGGATAGCCATTCCAGAGGTCTTCCTCTTTGAACGGGACCGGGGTGTATTTGGGATAGGCGCAGACCGTGCCAATGGCGACGAACTTGCCTGCGCCGTGCTTCCAGGCCTGGTGCATAAGCTCCACGCCCATCATCAGGTTGTCGTAGAAGAATTCGGCTGGATGCGCCCGGTTGGCGCCGATCCCGCCGACATGGGCGGCCAGGTGGATCACGATCAGGCGCGAGGGCGAGAGGTCGAAGCTACCGCTTCGGGCCTGGGACGCTTTCAGGGTGGCCGGCACCTGATTCCAGGGGCGCAGGGAGTCCTGGAGCAGGCGCAGCACCGCCTCGCGTTGGGTCAGATCGTAGTCGCGAGAGCGCGGCACCAGCACTTCTTTCGCGCCGCGCTGGAACAGTTTTTCAACCACGAACGATCCCAGGAAGCCGGCGCCACCGGTCACAAGGACGCGTTTGTCTTCCCAGGAGAAGGGTTGAGCATTGGCAGTGGACATACATCACTCCTTCGGAGGTGATTGGGTGAGAGACAGTGGACGGAAGACGGCACACCGCCGAGTCACAGGGCGGGCTTTTGGCCTGTCATTGTACGATGAATTGTGCATTGCGGTACCGTTCATCGAGCGGAGAATGGATCAATCCCTCTGAGAGCGCGCGGAGCACTTCACGAATCCCATCCTCGACGGTGCGCGTGGGGTAAAAGCCGAGCCGCCGACGGATCTTCTCAAACGAAACGGTAATATCGCGCATATCGCCGCCGAAGCTCAAGTCCTTGTATTCCACCACCGTCTCCGGCAGGCGCTTCAGCACCAGTTGCACGATCTCGTCTTTGGTGTAGTTCCCTTCCTCGCTTCCGAGGTTGTAGATCTCGCCGCGGATCAGGGATTCTTCGGCCTCCAGTCCCATCACCAGGCCACGGATGACATCGTACACGTGGACGAAAGAGCGCGAGTAGCCCCGCTGGTAGATGATCAGGCGGCGACGGGTGAAGGCCTCCAGCACGAATTGGTTGATGATCAGGTCGAAGCGCGTGCGCGGTGAAATGCCGTAAAGCGTGGCGAAGCGGAAAATGAGCGGTGCGGTGGGTGCATCCTTCTGGGCAAGCAGGTACTCCTCGGCCGCGATCTTCGTCTCGGCATAGAGCGATTGCGGGTTGAGCGGTGATTCCTCCGTCACCGGGCGTCCATCCGGCGAGATGCCGTAATTGCTGTAGGTGGAGGCGAAGATGAAACGTTTGGCGCCCATTTGCACGGCTTGCTCAAAGACCAGGCGCGTCGCGTCCACGTTGTACTTCCACGCCACCTGCCGCCCGACCGCCTGACAGGCCGGGAAGCCAACGATGGCAGCCAGGTGGATGACCGCCTGCGGGGAATTCCATTCTTTGCGCACGGCCTGGATCAGCGCGTGCGGCTCGGTGACGTCCGCCTTGACGAAGTGGAAATTCGGGTGGTGGTAATAGCCCAGGAGCGATTCGCCGCCGAAGAGCAGCGTATCCACGACCGTCACCTGGTAGCCCAGGCGCAACAATTCGCCGCACAGGAGCGAGCCAATATACCCTGCGCCGCCCGTTATGACGATGTGCCTCTTTCCTTCCATGTTTCCATCTCCAGACGTATTTTGTAACCTTCTATCCGCAGCGTGGGTGCCTGCGGGTCGTTGACCACGGCGATCCCCTGTTCCAGGCAGGTCAGCAGGCAGATCTCTGCCACATCCCCTTCACCCAGGATGCGCACGCGATCGAAGCCGGCCTGGCGCACCTCGATTAACTGCTCCTTCACGCGGGCGCGAATTTTGCGGTAGAGGTCGAAGGAATGCTGCACGTAATCCATGGCCAGGCGCGTGCGCAGCGCCAGCCCTTCCGGCGTGATGATATAGCGCAGCTTCTTGCGTTCCAACCGTTTGACCTTCAGGTAGCCTTTGGAGACCAGGCGTTTGATGTGCCAGTTGACCGTCCCGACGGCCACGCCCAGCCGCGCCGCCAGGCCGGCCTGCGTAATATCCGGGTTCTGCTCGATCTCGTCCAGCAAGGTCAGCGCGCGGAGTTCCTCTTCCAGCAATGGCATCTCGTTTCCCTTATGCATGTGGGCCTGCGAACGGGGGAAGCCCAAAATTCAACGATTGAATTATACACCCAAGTTTCCCCGCGGGTGAATATTCGAGCCATCTCAGGTATCTCATCGTCCACCGTCCATTTTCCTTTTTCCCCCTTGACAGGTTCTGCTTATTCGTGTACAATGATACAAAGATACAATGATACAATCTGTGCTCTCTACCCTGTCGCGTTCGATCCGCCTGGACTTTCGTTCTGAGGTGCCGCTCTACCTGCAAATCGTAGAGCAGTTGCGTGCGCTGATTGATCGCCAGGTGCTGCAGCCGGGTCAGCAGTTGCCAACGGTGCGGGCGCTGGCGACCGAGCTGCGCGTGAATTTCAACACGGTGGCGCGGGCTTATCGGGTTCTGGACGAGGCCGGGGTGATTTCCACCCAGCGCGGGCGCGGCACCTTCGTCAGCGAGATTCCACCGCCGGCTGTCTCCTTTCAAGGGGAGCTGTTGCGTTCCCTGGCGGAGCGCTTCGTGGCGCAGGCGCAAAGCCTGGGGGCTTCTGAGGCTGAGATCCGCCAGGCCGTGGATGAGGCCCTGCGGGCAACGAAAGCATAGCCTGACAGTGCCCTGCAGAATCGAATGGGAGTGTAGGAGCGTGTTCAATTGAAAAGATAAGGAGAATCCAATGGAAAAGCGAGCTTTCCGTCAACGAGATCGTTTTACCGCAGAATCTCGCATTCCGCCGCTGGCAGTGATGGCCTTTGTACTGATCGAGGCGGTGACGGTTGGGGCTGCGATGTTGCTGGGGAACAGGCTACCTGAGAATGTGCTGGCAATGCTGGTGATCCTGGGGAGCCTGCTGGCGCTATACGTGCTCTTTGCGTTGAAAGTGGCGGCGCAATGGGAGAAAGCGGTCATCCTGCGCCTGGGGCGTTTTTACAGGCTCGCCGGCCCGGGGCCTTTCTGGATCATCCCCATTGTGGATACCATTCCTTCCTGGATCGATCAGCGCGTGATGGTCACGCCATTTGCGGCCCAGAAGACGCTCACCAAAGATACGGTGCCTGTGGATGTGGATGCAGTGCTCTTCTGGGTGGTGTGGGATGCAGAGAAGGCGGCGCTGGAGGTGGAGAACTATCGCGCGGCCGTGGATTGGGCGGCCCAAACCGCGCTTCGGGACATCATCGGGCGCATGATGCTGGCTGATATTCTCAGCGGGCGGAGCGCGATGGATGCGGAGCTACAGAAGGTGATTGATGAGCGCACCACGCCCTGGGGAGTCACGGTGCAATCCGTTGAGATTCGCGACATTGTGATTCCGCCGGAACTGGCGGATGCCATGAGTCGCCAGGCACAGGCGGAGCGCGAGCGTCAGGCGCGGGTGATCCTGGGCGAATCGGAGAAGCAGATCGCGGCTTCCTTTGCCGAGGCTTCCCAGGCCTATATCAACAACCCGACGGCGCTCCATCTGCGGGCGATGAACATGCTCTTTGAAGGGCTGAAAGAGAAGGGGGCTCTGGTCATCGTGCCCTCTTCCGCGGTAGAGACGATGAACCTGGGCGGCCTGAGCGGTTTGACAGCCCTGGCACAGGCTATCCAGCCAGGAAAAGAGTGAGTTTGCGCCGTGCCTTTCGCGATGTTTCACGTGAAACATAAGGAGGTTCCCATGTCTACCCGGCTTACACTGGTGCTCTCCCTGGTGAGCGTTCTGCTTGCCTTGAGCCTTTCTCTGGTCTTCTGGCCGCGCCTGCCCGATCCGATGGCTTCTCACTGGAACGCGGCCGGCGAGGTGGATGGCTATATGCCTCGCTTTTGGGGCGTTGCCCTGATGCCTCTGGTGACGCTGGCTATGCTGGGTCTCTTTCTGCTTGTTCCGCAGATTGACCCGTTGCGCTCAAATATCCAGGCCTTCCGCCCGATCTACAATCTCTTCATCTTTTTCGTGATCCTGTTCCTGCTCTACGTTCACCTTCTCACGCTGCTCTGGAACGTGGGCTATCGGCTGGCGATAGATCGCGCCCTGCCGCCGGCGCTGGGCTTGCTCTTCCTGCTGATCGCCTACCTGCTTCGCCACGCGCGGCGAAACTGGTTCATCGGCATTCGCACGCCCTGGACGCTGAGCAGCGATCGCGTGTGGGAGCAGACGCATCGTCTGGGAGCAGTCCTCTTTGCCCTGTGTGGCCTGCTGAGCCTGCTGGGAGCTTTCTTTGGCGGCCCCTCGGCGCTGTTCCTGTCCCTGACTCCCCTGCTTTTGAGCACAATGTTTCTGATCGTTTACTCCTGGTGGCTCTATCGCCAGCAAGAGCAGTAACCCAGGCCGTTTGTGTCATTTCATAGCCGGGCGCAGAAGCTGTGCCCGGATTTTGCTTTTTGCAGGCGAATGGGGTGGAATCGCTACGCTCGCAGCGACAGATGGCAGGAGTTCCTCATTGCTTGTGGTAGGCAGCCCCTCTGCCGCGCAAGCGGGGTTGGGACTTCCACTCCGTAAACGGTGTTGGGAATAATCGGGCGACTCACTGCAAAATTTCCGAACAAATGATGCGGTATC
>JAGHYK010000212.1 GCA_017743695.1 Chloroflexota bacterium | reverse complement strand
GGCAGGATGAAGCGGGTGATGAAGCGGGCCAGGCCGCGGGTTTCGATCTCCAGGCTCAGGGAAAGGGCCGGGCGGAGCAGGCCATAGCTGGGGGCAATCCAGCCTTCGTAAGGCAGCGCAGCGCCCTCTCCCCAGATCGGTTCAGCGGCTCGAATGAGCAGGATGTGCGCCGGGGCGCAGGCCTCCACTTCGATCCGCACAACGCCCGGCGGGAGTTCCAGTTCCAGGCTCAGCCCACGTTCCCATGCGCGGAGCTGCCAGGGGGCATCGGCAAGCAGCCAGTGCAGACGATAGCGATGCAGCGCAGCCGGGCGCCGGGGTTCAAGCACATCCTCCACCATCCAGCGCTCCCCCTCCTCCACCCACACCCGTCGCGTGTGCCGCGCCTGCGCAAGGCGAAGATGCGCCTCCAGCCCTCCGAATGGCCGATCTGCCTGCGGTAACAACAGGCGCGACCAGGCCGAAATCCAGCCGGCCTGGAGGAAGCGCGTCAAACGCCGCCGGGGTTCAACACCATGGATCAGCACCGTATTATGCACGCGCGCCGCAAGGAGGGGATTATCCCAGGGCGCAGGGAGGTTATAGTAGCCCGTGCCGGCATCGCAGGCGAGGTTGTAGCCGCGCCACCAGAGATCGAAATGGAGCTGGTCGCTATGGGCAAGGCGCGAACGGAAGGAGGTGGCGCGCAAATAGCCCCAGGAATGCGGCGCATGGAGCACGTCGCTCAGCCCCATGTAGCTACGATGGGTGATTTCCAGGGCAACGGCCCGCTCCTCTTTTGCGTTCAACAGCCCCAGCCAGCGCGAAAGCTCATCCCAGGGGCCGCTGTAGGGGAGGGATTCGCCGAGGAAGGCGCGCGCCGCGGCCTCGACCGTGGGGCGAAAATCAAAGAAAGCGCAGGAGGTGAGCATCAGGAAGTGGGCGCCATCGTTCGAGCCGAGGTTAGGCACCCGCCCCTGATGCCCATCGGTCAGGGAGCGCAGCCAGTGCGTGGCAAGGCGAAGCTTGTGGCGCGCGGCGCGGGTCAGCACATCGGGGGCGACCGCATGAACATAGAGCGCCAGCTCTAACATCAGGCGATGGTAGTTCGTGCTGTGTTGAATGTACTCGCCATAGGAGCTGATCTGGCGCTCCAGGGCCTGGTTGAAAAGGCGCGCGCCCAGCCGTTCCCAGCGCGAGGCGAGGGGATGTTCAGGGAGCGCACGCGCCACGGCGATCAGGGCGGCGGCCTCGCTCAGGAGATGATTGTTCTCCTGCGCCCGCGCGTAGTCCAGCGTCGGCGGCAGACGATGCACATGGGCAAGGATGGCGGCACGCAAGCGCTCCAGGCGTTGAGGGGTGGTATGGATGGAGGCCTTGAAGACCTGCGCCGCCCATAGCATGGCCAGCAGGCGCAACGCGACCTCCTGGCCGTTCATCCAGTGGGGGCCAAGATAGGGAGGATGCGCCTCCAGGAACGCCTCGGCGAAGGCCCAAAAGGCAGCGGCAAGGGGCTCTTCGCCAAGCAGATACCAGGCGCGCCCCAGGCGAAAGGCCCATCCCCAACGCGCCGGCTCCCACAGGAACTTAAGATCGGCAGGCCAGGAGGAAGGCAGGAAGGCCTCGGCGCGTATAGCCCCGGTCACGTACTCCGCCCAATGGCGGCGCGGCAGCCCCAGGTCCCAGGAGGAAAGCGTAACGGGGAAGTGGCCGAAGATGAGGAAATGCCCGCGGCGCAGCGATTCCGCCTCGTTGCGCAGATCCGCCCATTCCTTTTCCCCTAAATCGCTTTGCAGGCTTTGGGGCGGCGGAAGCGGGAAAATATCCCGCAGCGGCGCCGGGAAATCCGCGGGAGGCTGGCGGGTCTGACGTTGCGCCCAGCCGCTTTTGAGCGCCAGTTGATAGCGCAGATAGTAGAAAAGTGGACGAAGCCCGATCTCACGAAGGAGGTACGGAAGGGCAGCGATGTTCATCCGGGGAGAGGATGCAAACGGCGCAGGGAGGCAAGGATGGGAATGGCAAGGAGTTGAGCCGTTACCGAAAAGAGGATCATCCAGGGGAGGGCGCGATCATACAGGATGCCCAGGAGCAGGCTGCCGAGAAACCAGGCAATGCCATAGAACATGTTGAAGAGTCCATAGGCGGTGCCGCGCTGTTCGGGGGCGATCATGCCAGCAATGGCCGCCCGCAGGATGGATTCCTGCGCTCCCATGCCGATCCCCCATAATGCCATGCCAGACAGGACCAGGGGCAGGCCTCCCCAAAAGACCAGCGGGGCAAAGAAGGCGGAGAGCGCAGCCACCAGCATCAGGATTGACAGGCCAAAGCGATCAAAGAGGCGACCGAAGAGCAGCGCCGCCAGCGCATCTACCGCCATGGCCACCGCATAAAGAACAGGGATGAGGGCCTCGCTGGCCAGGGCATTCTTCTGAAGGTGATAGGCGATGAGCGGGAAATCTGCAAAGCCGGCCGCAATCAGCGCAGCCGCGATCAGGTAGAGCCAGAAGGTGCGCGAGAAGCCCTGGAATTGCAGGTGGGGCTGGCGGATTTCCAGGTCTTGCGGGCGAGGGTAGAGAAAGCGGGCTGCGGTGAGCGTGGTCAAAGCGAGGAGGGCGGGGAGGAAGAGCAAGAGGTAGCCGCTCTGGTAGCCGTTGCGGAAGTAGAGGACGGCGGCGACGATCAGCGGGCCGCTGATGGCGCCGATCTGGTCGAGGGCCTCATGCAGGCCGAATCCCCAGCCGCGCCCCATGCGCTGGGTGGCATAGGAGAGCATGGCATCGCGCGGGGGAACGCGCACCCCCTTGCCGACCCGCTCTAACACCATGAGCAGCGCCGCCATCTGCCAGTTCCCGGCCAGCGCCAGCAGGGGAACGGCAAGCAGGTTGACGAGGTAGCCGAAGAAGGTGATCGTCCAGAAGCTACGCGTTCGGTCGCTCAAATATCCGGAGAGCAGGCGGATCGCGAAGCCGATCAATTCGCCTGCGCCTGCCACCACTCCGACAATCGCCCCACTGGCGCCGAGGATGGCCAGGTAAGAGCCGTTGATGCTGCGCGCGCCCTCGTAGGTCATATCCGAAAACAGGCTGACGATGCCCATGAGGACGACGAAAAGCAGTGCCTTTCGGGTGGAAATGGAGAGCTGAGACATGGTT
The DNA here is from genome assembly GCA_017743695.1 of Chloroflexota bacterium. Lineage (GTDB taxonomy): Bacteria > Chloroflexota > Anaerolineae > Anaerolineales > Villigracilaceae > 630D-37. The sequence goes on along the minus strand of JAGHYK010000212.1, from coordinate 1,115 downwards.
TTCTCCGCGCTCCCCATGGGGGAGCGAGTTTTGAGGTGAGTTTATCCCATTATACCAGTTTCAATCTGCGCTCCGATCGCGTGACGGTTTGGGACATCCCCTCCGATCGTGCATCTGCCAGCAAACGGTAGGGATTTTTCAGATACGGTGCTCAATTTTCGGGCCATACTGTCAAAGAATTTTTAACGAATAAGCGAATGGGTGTTCCCCCTTCGTTGACGGTACCCCCGGCAGGCTGGAAAGCCTGGGGTGTACTGTCCCGTCCACGGTCTGTTCGTTCATCGTTTGAGGGGTTGGAAAGCCCGTACTACCCGTTACCCTCTACCGTCTACTGTCTAACCGCCGTCTGTGGTCTGCGGTCGGCTGTCTGACAGGCTAAAGCCTGTCCTGCGGTCTGCCGTCTGCCGTCCGCGGTTTGACGGTTCTACCTGGCGGAGTCCAGGGGGCTCTTTTTGTCTGAGAAGATGTGCCCAACACGATGCGCGCTCGCGCTCCGTGTGTGGGGAGCGACGGGGCGAGCGGCGAAAAATTTTCGCCGCTGCCGGAGTTTCAATCCACGCTCCCCGTGGGGGGAGCGACTATACCACGCCTACCCGACTCATACCTGTCAAGCGTTTCAATCCACGCTCCCCGTGGGGGGAGCGACACGGCTACGGAAACGCCAACCATGCGGCCTACCAGTTTCAATCCACGCTCCCCGTGTGGGGAGCGACGTTGAGCTTACCCGGAACATCTACCAGGCGGGTAGTTTCAATCCACGCTCCCCGTGTGGGGAGCGACTCATCGTGTACGGCTGGTGGCCGGCGCAGGCTCTGGTTTCAATCCACGCTCCCCGTGTGGGGAGCGACCCAAGTGCTGGTTGATCGCACTGGAGCGCGTGAGTTTCAATCCACGCTCCCCGTGTGGGGAGCGACGCGACTGTCCATGTGATGGTGCGCCCATCCGGGGTTTCAATCCACGCTCCCCGTGTGGGGAGCGACTGGCATCTACGTCCTCATCCAGGACGAGGACGTAGTTTCAATCCACGCTCCCCGTGTGGGGAGCGACCTGGGGGGGAAGGAGAAAGAATGAACATCGGAAAAGTTTCAATCCACGCTCCCCGTGTGGGGAGCGAC
>JAGHYK010000025.1 GCA_017743695.1 Chloroflexota bacterium | reverse complement strand
TCCATTCTATTATAATAAGGTTAACATTAAAAGGCAAGCCCGCAGAGTATTCACGAATTCCTTCGAGGAGTTCCAAAGGCAGGAAAAATTTAGCAGTGAGTGGATAGCGATGAAGGGCAGGTAGAAGCTCAAGGAAGGATTTAATGGAGTTCAACAGGGTTTCAGCAGGGAGATTTACCGTATCAATCGCATCCACAAGCAGGAAGATCCTTGAAATGCCCCACAAATGCGCAGCTTGAAAGATCGCTTCAATGTCCGTGACCGCCTCCGGGGAACGAGCAGGGGCCTCTGCTTCCAGTATCCTGCCGATCAGGTTAGCCAGAGGCTCTGCACCTTCTACGTACCGCACAGGCATTTTGCCAAGATTTTCCCAAATATGGGAAATGCCCCAATGAGGATCCAGGTTCCGATGCTCGATCTCATCTCGAAGGATACGCAGCGTTCTTCGCAGTGTATCTCCCCCCAGGTTTACCAGTTTGCTGAGGGCCTGAATTTGCTCCTCGGTGGGAGAAGAAAGAGGGTCGAAACGTTCAAGAAAATGCACCACCAGATCTACTGCAAGGGTCTTCACCAGAGAATGCAAATGCTCTTCGGGGCGCAGGCGATACGATTGCTCACCGAACACATATGAAACAGCGACTATCGGGGTAATGACGCTACGACTCTCTGCTTCCAAAGCCAGCCGCAAAGTTGTTTTCCCGCTTCCGGGTGCACCGAAAATAAAATCGTGCCCCTCGCGTTGCAGCAATAGCTGAGGGGAAAGCAGACCATGAGAAGAAGGAATGGGAACAAAAAAATCGAAAAACAGGCTCTTCAGGCGCAAGAGTTCCTGCTCCGCGACAGGGGTAAGGAAAGGATCGGCTTTAAACTGCAATGCCTCGAACAGGCGGCTTCGAGTATCCGAAATGCTGATCATACGCGACCTTTACTGGAAAGGAACTTGAACAGATAACCTCTCATAGCCTCCGAGAGTTTACCTTACGTTATCCAGAATTGATGACAGACTGAACCCCCATCTCTGACAAAAATCTGACAAGAACGTGACAGTACCCTGTTTCATGGAATGTAGTTTTCCAGATAATATCCTTCTCCATACCGATTCAGAAGATAAATCGGATGAGAAGGATCCGGTTCGATGCTCATTCTCAAACGTCTGGCAATCGTATGCAGATTGGCTGCACTTCCCCCAAAAGACTGATGGCTCACCACACTGCCTCTAAAAAGATGCTCTTTTAAAAACTCGTGTTCGATTGGATCCAATGGGATCCAGCGATACCCTCGCCAGACACCGGGGTTGAAGTTGCCAGCGTCGAGGCGCAATGGCAAATATTTTTGGAAAAACATGAGACGGATTTTTGCGAAATGGTGTGGGGCAAGAGGAAGTTCGCTCACAGAATGTTGTCCAATGAAACGGAAGAGCGTTTCCAATATTCCTATCCAGGCGCCAAGTGAAAAGGGAGAAAACTCTTGTTCCACCAGGTTTTGAATTTGATCCCTGAGTCCAGGCAGACAAAGCTCGTTCATACTGTGTAATGCACCGTCTGTAGCCAGGTGTACAAAGCGATCTAAAGTTTGTTGAATAGCCTCAACCGTGTACTCAAGAGGGAAGCGTGCTATCCGGTCACGGGGAAGACGAGCACGTTCTGGCGTCAAATAGCGTATTGGCACCGTAATGATCACCTTCAATTGTGGATGCTGCATCGGTTCCAACCAGCCGAGCAAAGAATCCAGTTGTTGGAGAAGCTCAAGACCAGCGAAGAAAGGCACATCAAAGGTTACGATAATACTATCGAAACCCAATCGCCGACATAAGTTGCACATTTCCTCGATCTGACCATGTACATCCAGAGGGTCGGTTTGGGTGGGGTAAATATCCTGATAGGGAACATCCGCAAAAAGTTCTGCTTGATGGGGCGGAAGGCCATCCAACCATCGCATGAACGCCCGTGGGCGATGAAATTTTTCAATCACCCAACGGAGAAATTCTCGTTGAGTGCGACTCAGCCGATCAAGGCCTTCCGGGTGATGTACCAGGTGCTGCCGGACTTCCCAGGCGGCTGTATACATCAAATGAGAGACAAAATTCCACCCCTTTTCTTCTCGTTTCTGAAAAATATCCGAAATCACCAACGAAGGGCGAGCCCGATAATACCGTTGCAATGCCTGCAGTAACGTGCTTTTACCGCTCAATGGGGGCCCATAGATCAAAACCCATTGTGGCGTCTCCACCGCCTTTTCCAGGGCAGGAGGAGCCAGAAAGCACTCTTGCCACCAGCGGTTCTCATACTCTGAGGCGTTATGAGGGAACTCAAAAGGCCATAGAGAAACGGGAAAAGGCATGGTCAGATATGCCGTAGCACATGCGTTTTCGAAAAGGGAGGCGAATCATGATGGAACAGGTTCCAGACCATTTTCAACAAGCGACGAGGATTTCCGTTCGCCTGGGTGAGCAACAGTTGCAGTACATCCTCCCCTTCAAAAATATTGAGGAATGGGCCTTGCCGTGTTTGCGCCCAACGATGAACCAGTAATTTTTTCAGCTCTTCCGTTGACCATTCCAACGAAAATGTGGCCACTCCAGGCATTTCTGGCAATGCCTTATCCTGGGTGAGCACGATAGCATGGAATCTGGAGGACTCCGGCCAGAGAGTGAAGGTCAACCAGAAAGGCAAAAAGACGGTTTCATGCCAGGAAATAGAATAGGAGGATTTCAAATCAAAGACGAGATAGAAATGTCTGAAACCCGTCTGATTCAGGCAGGTGACCAGCATGGCAGGCCACTCATGGTCTGGCAACGGTCGCTCCTCCGTCGAGCGACAAGCCTCCAGAAGCATCCGAATCTGTGTCAGCTCTACATCTCGACGAACTTTTTCCGCCTCCGATATAGCTTCGTTTCTCTTTCCAGTCGCATCACTTTGAGAATGCGATTCCTGTATAGATTCATTTTTGTTTCCAGTTGCATTACTTTGAGAATGCGATTCCTGAAAAAGGATTGCCGATAAGCGTGCGAGGACCGCTTGTTTTCCCAGACCCGCGCATAACAGGGCCGCACCCATCCGGTACTGTTCCCTGCTCCAGAGGGCAAGTTGAGACGGATTGCTCTCGATGAACTCCAAAAGTCTGGCAGTCAGAACCTGTTGCAGTTCCCGGGCTGTGACAATGCGGGGGAGATAACAGCCAAATGCTGCGTTTCTTTCGCTCTCCAGGAGATGGTAGCGCCCGAAGGCCAGGCCCAATGCGGTACGCCCACTACCGGGGTCTCCCGTTACGAAACAAAGGCCGGTTTCGTTTTGTAACTGCCTGTAAAGAGGATGATCCGTATAAAACAATCCGGCTTCAGAGAACAAAAATGCCTCCTCACTTTCGGCAACCCCTTGCGGAAAGAAAGGGATAAGAAACTTACCCACTTCCGGTAGCTTTGGCGGAGAGGGTAAAACCGGCCAGGAACGTTCTCTGAGCGGAAATTCCAGAAATTTTTTCTTTACCTGCTCAAAACGTTCCTTGTTTTGTCGAAGGCGATCCTCGGGAAATGTGCGTATCAGAAAGCTTAATTCAGGAGAGCGAGAATGGTGTTCAGCAAGATCAATCAGCGCTCCTGCGGCTTCCTCCTCCCATCCTGAGGGCGGAAAAGGCTGCGGCAAAACATCGAACTTCCCCTGCGCGACTTGAAGCAGGCGGCGGGCTGTTTCGACTTCATACGGGGCTTCCATCTCAGGGATCAACAGCTTCTCTTCAAGCGTGCGAAGAATGTTTTGCGCCTGCCCAATATCGGCGGAAATGAACGCTTCTCGCATCTGTTCCATGAGGTGTTGGGCATGTTCTCGCTTTTCTTTGCGTTCGCGTTCCTGGATTTCCTGTTGTTTTACCACAGTATCTTGATAGAACGTCATGATAGCGAGAAACAAGGAGATAAGCGGGATAAAGGGAAACTCTTGCGTACCGTAACGCAGCAATATCGTGCGGAGGTTCCCCTCTATTTCCATTTCTATTTCCAGAGGTTTTTCTTGTGCATCGGTCGAAAGGAAAATTTGCTTTGTATCCTTTATCCACGGAACGAGACGGGTATTCTTCAGGTTTATGCTGTAAATCTTACCCTTTTCAAGAAAGAGTTTCAGGTGATTATATTCCTGTGGCTGTGGATCCACAATCTCCAGTTCGCGGGGGACTTGAACATCAACGTCAACGATGGGCGGAAAGCACGAGTCCCCGCCGGTCCAGCTGATCTGGAGCGTGACCGTATGATCGCCTGGCACGATCTTGGGCTTTACGATCTCAAAATCACACTGCTCGAGTGCAATCTCCTCCCTGATAGTGCCGTTGTTTTCAGCTGGCCAGAGGATCATCACAAAGACGATCCAGCTGAGTGTAAACACTGCCAGGAACACGGAAAAAGGTAGCAGCATCCAACGTATACCACGGGAAAAAAGATCGTCAATAAACTTCCAAATCCTGTGGAACATGTCACCCAAACCGAGGAAAGATTTGTTTCTACGGGATACTTTTTGCTTTAGATATTATAACTCACGGAAGCATTCGATATAACCCCCCATCATGCCCCCATTCTGCTACCTGCCCTCGCAAACCTGTTTCGTCCTCACCCAATCTGCTCGAAGCGTTCCACAGGCAGGACGAAGACCAGGCCACGGGATTCCTGGGGGTTGGTGCGTGGCAGGAGGCTGCGAATCAGTGTGAGGGCTGGCTCCACCTGCGCATCTTCCACCCCCATCAGCAGCGTAGCCTGCCCGCGGCGCAGCACCCCTCCGGTCGAGGCGATGCGCGTCACGCGGTAGCCGGCCTGAACAAGCTGGTGAATGGTGGCATCGGCATCGTGATCCCGAACGATCAGTACGATCAGCTTCATCGCTAAAGCTCCTCAAAATATTCGATGGGCAGCATGAATACCGTTGCCCCGCCCACCGTGACCGGCAACGAGGTGGGAACCGGGAACGGCGAACCCTCCACCGGCAGGCTCATGTATTCCACCCGCTGGCGACAGGAGACGCGCAGGGCCTGCAGCGCCTCTTCCACATCTTCCGGGCGCAGGGAGATCATCAGCGTCGCATTGCGCCGTTCGAGAAAGCCCCCACTGGTGCTCAGGTAAGAGACCGGTAGATTCCGCTTACGCAGGGCGCGCAGCGCATCCTCCAAATCCTGCTCCTGGATCACGGCCAGCATCGCGAGACGTTTCTCCATGCGCCTGCCTCCTCAACCCGTGCGCCGCACCTGCACCCCCGGCTGCGACTCCAGGCGGCGGATAATGCGGTTGCGGATCGGCGCCACCTCTGCATCCGTCAGCGTGTGATCGTAGGCCTGATAGGTCAGATGATAGGCCAGCGACTTGCGCCCAGGGCCGAGCTGTTCGCCCCGGTAGACATCGAAGAGCTGAATTTCGGTCAGAGATCGCCCGCCCGCCTCGCGGATCAGGTGCTCCACCTGAGCTGCGGGCATCTCCTCCGGCACGATCACAGCCAGGTCCTCGCGCACCGGCGGATATTCCGGCACAGGACGCGCCGCCCGCAGACGGCTCCGCTTCCGCAAGACTTCCAGGTTTAACTCCGCAACCAGCAAGGGGACCTGCGCCGGCCAGTCGAAACGTTCACGGACCAGCGGATGTAGCTCACCCGCATATCCCAAACGTTCCCCCTCGACTTCCAGACGAGCCGCTTTCCCCGGATGCAGATAGGGCACCTCCGATTCCACCTTCCACTCCACCCCATTCACGGAGCCGGGGTCGCATCCCAGGCGCTCCAGCAACGATTCCAACACCCCTTTCAGGTCGAAGAAATCCATCTTCGCTGTCGCACCGCCATCCCAGCTCGGAAGCCAGCGATCTCCCCCCATGACGATCGCCAGCCAGGGTTGCTCCAGGGGCAGGTCGTCGGGGCGGGGAAGAAAGATCGGGCCGATCTCGAAAAGCGCAATCCGGGAACGATGGCGCACGTTACGTTCGGCGACTTCAAGCACGGAGACGAGCAAATTGCGCCGCAGCACGCGGCGATCCGGCGCAATCGGATTGACCAGGCGAATGTATTGGGATTCATCCTGCGCTCCTGACAGGCGCGCCTCGCGTTCGGGCGAGGTCAGACGATAAGTGATCACCTCCTGCAACCCCAAATTGGCCAGCAGATCGCGCAGCGACTCCTCCCACTCATACGCTGGATTGCCGATCTGTGGGGGTAGCGTATCCGAAAGGCGGGTGGTCGGAATGCGCTCATAGCCATAGAGACGGGCAATCTCCTCGCAAAGATCGGCGACGCCCACGATCCCCTCGCCGATGTCCAGGCGATGGGGCGGTACATGCACGCGCAGGCCATCCTCGCCGAATGCTTCGCAGGTGAACTGCAGTCGCTCCAGTAAAGCGCGTAACTCATCGCGGCGCAGCGAAAAACCGAGCAGCCGCTCCACCTGCGACGGGGTGATCTCGATGGGCGCATGTCGCGGGGGTAAAGGATAGGCGTCCACCAGGTCGCCGAACACCTGCCCACCGCTCCAGGCAGCCATCCATTGCAGGCCGCGCCGCACGCCCTCCTCAGCCAGCGCAGGGTGCACCCCGCGCGAAAAGCGATAGGCGGCCTCCGAAGGCAGGTTATGCATCAACATGGTGCGTCGGATGTTGATGGCATTCCAGGCCGCGCCCTCCAGCAGCACATTGCGGGTCTTTTCGGTGACTTCGGATTCTGCGCCGCCCATCACACCCGCTATCGAGAGCGGCCCTTGGGCATCGCACACCAGGACGTTGCCCGGTTGCAGCACGCGCTCCACGCCATCCAGCGTCCGGAGCCGCTCGCCGGGGCGGGCGGTACGGGTGAGGATATGCACCTTCCCCCCTGCGGCGCGTGCGCGCAGCACGTCGTAATCGAAAGCGTGGAGCGGTTCCCCCAGTTCAAGCATGGCGTAGTTCGTGGCATCCACAATATTGTTGATGGGACGCATACCGGCCAGCTTCAGCCGTCGCTGCACCCAATAGGGGCTGGGGCGAATCTGGACATCGCAGATCAGGCCGAGCACAAAACGCGGATTGAGCTCGGGGCTGGTGATCTCGATCTCCACCTGATCCGCCAGCCGACCCTCCGCATACGGAGATGGAAGGCGCAGATCGGGCAGGCGGAGGGGACGATCAAAGATCGCCGCCAGTTCGCGGGCAATGCCCAGGATGCTCAGCGCACGCGCCATGTTCGGCAGAATGCTGACCTCCAGCACCACATCTCCCATGTAATCGGCCAGCGGCATCCCAACCGGCGCGTCCTCATCGAGCACGATGATCCCCTCATGATCGTCGGAGATGCCCAGCTCTTTCTCTGAGCATACCATCGAATAGGATTCCACGCCGCGAATGCGGGTGCGTTTGAGGGTGGTGAGTTTCTGCCCTTCGGCATGTCCATCGTAGAGCACGGCCCCCTCTTTCGCGTATGCCACCTTGATCGGCTGTGGCAGGCGACCGGCCCCCTTATAGGGGAAGAGGTTGGGCGCTCCGGTCAGCACCGTGTGTTGTTGCTGCCCATCGTAGAGATCGCACAGCACCAGGCGGTCGGCATTGGGGTGGGGCATGACCTCGCGGATCTCAGCCACGACGATCTTCTCCCGATCCCAGCTCAGGCCGCTCACCTTGAACTCATGAATTGGCTCTTGCATGGGCCAGCCCACATAGCGGATTTCTTCCACCTCCAGGCCGGCAAAAGTCAGTGCACGGGCGATTTGCTCAATGCTCAGATCGTCCAGCGAAACAAAATCTTTAAGCCATGAAACGGGGACCTTCATAAGTGCCTCAGAATGGGAAAATTGGAGTCCTGAGCGCGATCAAAATTGCTCCAGGAAGCGCAGATCGTTGCTCCAGAAGAAGCGAATGTCCTCCACCCGGTAGCGGAGCATGAACTGGCGCTCCGGCCCCATCCCGAAGGCGAAGCCGGTGTAGCGTTGCGGATCGTATCCGCCGTTCTGCAACACGACCGGGTGAACCATGCCGGCGCCGAGGATTTCCAGCCAGCCGGAATATTTGCACACGCTACAGCCCTTTCCGCCGCAGACGAAGCACTCGACGTCCACTTCAGCCGAAGGCTCGGTGAACGGGAAGTAAGAGGGGCGGAAACGCACGCGGGCTTCCTGGCCAAACATGCGGCGGCAGAAATCTACCAGGGTGCCCTTCAAATCGCTGAAGGTGACATGATGCCCCACTACCAGCCCTTCGACCTGATGGAATTGAATCTCCGAGCGCGCCGTGATCTGCTCATAGCGGAAGCACATCCCCGGCAAAGCGATGCGGATCGGCGGAGGGTCCTGCGGATTGAGGGCGGCGAAATAGCGCATGGCGTGAATCTGGCCGGGGGAAGTGTGTGTGCGCAGCACCCAGTTGTACGTATCATCTTTGAGGCCGGCGTCCACGTAAAAGGTATCCTGCATTTCACGCGCCGGATGGTGCGGTGGGATGTTCAGGAGCTGGAAATTGTATTCATCGGTTTCCACTTCCCGCGAGGTGAACACCTGAAATCCCATCTCGGCCAGGATGCTCAAGACACGGCGCAACTGCTGGGTGGAGGGGTGAAGGCGTCCCAAAGGCGGACGGCGCCCCGGCAGGGTGACATCCAGGCGTTCGGCCTGCAGGGTGCGCGCCAGCCAGGCCTCTTTGAGCTGACGTTGCTTTTCCGCGAAGGCCTGTTCCAGGCGGGTTTTTACCTGATTGGCTCGCTGGCCGACCAGAGGGCGCTCCTCTCGTGGCAGGGTTGCCAGGGCAGAAAATACCTGCATGAGTGGCGCATTGCGCCCCAGGTGAGCGACGCGCCACGCCTCCAGGGCTTGCTCCTCGGTGATTCCTTCCAGCGCCTCGAGGGCCTGTTGTTCCAGTGCAGAAAGTTTTTCCAACATCGAGTGTCCTCCAGGATTACAATTCCTCTTCGCTTTCCTCGGCGCCGCCTTCGCCAGCCAGCTCGGGCAGGGCTGCTTCGATTTCTTCCGGGCTCTGGCCGGCCTCCAGGCGATCCACCACTTCGTCAAATTCGGGGGGTAGCTCCTCGCCCAGTTGTTCGCCCATTTTCCGCATCATGCGCCCCAGGGCGCGCGGATCCTCTTCCAGGCCTTCGAGCGCGTCCGCATCCGCCAGGTCTTCGAGCGCTTCCAGGCGGCTTTCCTCGGAGCGCAAAACCCGGATTCGCCCAATGCGTCGCCGCACGTGTTCACTGTGACAATGCGGGCACTGCACCGGGCGCTTCCCGTATTCGGAATAACTCATAAACACTTCAAACCGTTTGCGACAGTTCAGACAGATATAGTCATAGCTCGGCATATCCATCCTACCCCTGCAGGAGATCAGATATATTTTACCCGTTTTTTGCTCAGGATTGAATTCTGAAGCAAAAATTATCCTTTGTTCGTAAATTTTGCGCCTTTTATGTACTCTACGCTCTCCACGGTGAATTTTCGGCCCAGGGCTTCATGTTGACATTCTCAGACGCTGATGTATAATCCAGAGAAGAATCTGCGGTTTCGGTGGCGCGTTGCAGGGATTATAGCGCGTTTTTGACATTTGCAGGCTACAGGTGGTGAGAGCGTAGCACATGAGGGACATCCTGTCAGGCAAAAACAACCGACTCCGGTAAGGAAAACCGTCAACGAACAGGGAACGAATAGACGAATATAGACGGCAGACCGCAAAATAGACCGCGGACCGCAGACGGCAGACCGCAGTTTGTAGGACAGGCTTTCCAGCCCGTCAGAGGATGGACGGTGGACAACCGTGCTGTGAAACATTTTCAGCAGAGCATTCTGGAGGTGTGAATGTCCTCAATTCCTGATGCCACTCGTTTTCTCCACGTGGTCGAACTGGGCCTGGGGGCCTGGCAATGGGGGGATCGCTTCATCTGGCAATTCGGCCAGGGCTATGACGAAGAAGCCATTCGGGAGGCTTTCCTGGCCTCGATCCAGGCCGGGGTGCGCCTGGTAGACACCGCCGAGGTCTATGGCAACGGGCGCTCCGAGCGTTTGTTGGGAGCTTTTTTGAAGGAGACGGAAGAACCCGTGCTGGTAGCGACCAAGTTCATGCCGTTCCCCTGGAGGCTTTCGCGCCGCTCCCTCCTGCGCGCCTTGCGAAACAGCCTGGAGCGCCTGGGATTAAACCAGGTAGATTTATATCAGATTCACTGGCCCTTTCCGCCTCTTTCCATTGAGACCTGGATGGAGGCGATGGTGGAGGCAGTCGAAAAGGGGTTGACGCGCACGGTGGGCGTTTCCAATTACAACCTGAGCCAGATGATGCAGGCCTATGCGACCTTACAGCGTCATGGCCTGCCGCTGGCCTCGAATCAGGTGAAATACAGCCTGCTGGATCGACGCGTGGAGAAGAACGGGTTGCTGGCGCGATGCAAGGAATTGGGCGTGCGATTGATCGCTTACAGTCCCCTGGAGATGGGGTTGTTGACCGGCAAATATGGGCCTGAAAATCCGCCGCCCGGCGTTCGCGGAACGCGCTACCGGCGTTTGTTGCCCTCGCTGCCACGCCTGATCGAGCGGATGCGCCAGATCGGCGAGGCGCATGGGGGAAAATCGCCCTCCCAGGTGGCTCTCAACTGGCTGATCTGCAAAGGCGCCTTGCCCATTCCAGGGGCCAAGAACGCGGCCCAGGCTATCCAGAACGCAGGCGCCAGCGGCTGGCGTTTGAGCGAGGCGGAAATCGAAGAACTGGACGAGCTCTCCGATGAGATCACGCAGGAAAAATGAGCGCACTGACACGGATCGCTGAGAATCGCATTCAAGAAGCGATGGAACGGGGGGAATTTGAGTCGCTGGAGGGACGCGGTCAGCCGCTGAATCTGGAAGATTATTTCAGCGCTCCCCCAGCGTGGCGCGCGGCTTACGCGCTCATGAAACAGGCCGGCTTCCTGCCCCGTGAAGTGGAGCTGCTCCAGGAGATAGCCTCGCTTCGAGAACAGCTTGCTGCTGCCGAAGGCAGCCTTCGATCCCAGATTTTACGCAAACTGACGGATCAATCGCTGGAGCTAAACCTGCTCCTGGAACGTCAGCAGCGCTGGCGGAGAGGCTGAAGCGGGCGGAGCCTCCTCTTGCCTTGCAGCGCATGGCTGGCTTTCTCAGGCCGCGATCTCCTGCCACCAGGCTTTCAGCCGCAGGGCATCCTCTTCCAGGATTGGGCTTTCGCACAGGATGCGGCCTTCGCAGCCCATTTCGTGCAGCACCTCAAAGATCGCCCTCACATTCAGATCGGCCTGCTCGAAGACCAGATGTTCTTTTTCCCCTTTCGGCCCGTAGGCGATGCCCGAGAGATGGATATGCAATCGCTTAAGCGCATCCTCGCCTAAGGCCTGAGCATAGGCCTCAAGGGCGCTGCGCCACTCATCGGCAGTGTTCATGCTCCCATCGCCGGCGCGGGCGTGAAGATGGGCAAAGTCCAGGCATGGTTCAACACCAGGCAGTGACCGCGCCATGACCAGGGTATCCTCGAGCGATCCCAACATGGCCGCTTTCCCCATCGTCTCGGGGCGAAGGCGCACCGGATTGCCCTGGGCGCGTAGCTCTTCCAGGCAGGATTCCAGCCGCGGCAGCACGCGCCGCATCACTTCCGCAGGCGTCTGACCAAAATAGGAGCCGGGATGAAAGACAATATCCGTGGCGCCGGCCAGATAGCCATAATGAGCAGCATCCATCAATCGCTTCCGTGATTTCGGCCACTCTTCATCCTCTGCGTTCAGGTTGATAAAGTAGGGCGCATGGACACTGATGGCAACATCCTGCTCCTGGGCGGTTTGCCGAATCGCTTCGCAAGTCGCCGGCGTGACGCGCACCGCCTGCACCCAGCCCAGCTCCAGCGCATCCAGCCCCAGGCTGCGCAGGTACAGGATAGCGCCAACGCTCCCGCCAGGCTTAGGGGGCGTCTTAAGGGGTGAGCCAACCGTACCAAACCGGAATGCCAGGTTCATTTCATCCCATCCAGAATCCGTTGAAGGTTGTGCAGGGTCTGATGGCGATCGGTGAACTGGATCGCCCACATTCCAAGCTCGCGTGCAGCCTGCACGTTCGGCGGCGAATCGTCCACAAAGATCGCCTCATAGGGTTGCACTTGCAGGCGTTCCAGCGCAAGCTGATAGATGCGCGCATCCGGCTTGACCAGGCCGACCTCGGCAGAGATGACAATCACATCAAACGCATCTTCCAGGCGCATCTGGCGCAGGTACTGACGCAGATCATCCCAGGCATTGGAGATCAGCCCGGTCTTGAATTGCGGGCGCAGGGATCGGATGAAATCTACCAGCTCGCGGTCCAGCACATCCCCGGCGAAAAACTGTTCGCTCAGGAAAGCGGCCTCTTCAGCAGGGCGATGCCAGCGGCGCGCCAGCTCGGCCCAGTGGGCGGCGGCAGTGATCTCGCCCAGCGAAGCGCGCCGCGCCGAGGGGCTATCGAAAACCTGGCGAAGCAGCTCCTCGAATTCCAGCCCCAATCGTTCGGCCAGGTATTGTCTCGGAGCCTCGAATTCGGTGCGCAGGAGCACCCCTCCCAAATCAAACAAAACGGCTCGTATCATCTGTCCTTTTCTTCCAGAAGCGCGGCCAGATTCTCTACCACGCGGTCGGGGGGCGGCGACCATCGCTCTGCCTGCTGACGGGTGGAAACGCCGCTCAGCACAAGCACAGAACGGCATCCGGCCGCCTGGGCAGCAGCGACATCCGTTTCCAGGCGATCCCCAACCACCCAGGTATCCTGCGGCGCGCTTCCCAGACGTTGCAGCGCAAGTTCGATCAGGTAGGGGGAGGGCTTGCCGGCGAAGCGTGGGGTGACATCGCTGGCAGTCACGATCACCGAGACCCAGGCGCCGGCGCCGGGGATTTCGCCGCGAGGGGTCGGGAAGGTGCGATCAGGATTGGTGGCATAAAAAGGCAGGCCGCGCCGTACCAGCAGGGTGGCCTCTGACATTTTGGCGAAATTCACCTGCCGATCCAGCCCGACAACGACCGCCTGGGCTTCCTGAGCCTGTTCCACAGGCAGGCAGCGCAACCCGCGCGCTTCCAGCGCACGCAGCAGTCCGTTCTCGCCGATGGCGAAGACCGTTTCAATCTGTGGGTGCTCGCGATGGATCATCTCCGCCACAGCCTGCGAAGAGGTAACAACCTGCCAGGGTTCGGCAGGCACGCCAAAGCGCTCCAGGCGCGCCACGTATTCCTGCGGCGTGCGCGTGCTGTTATTCGTGGCAAAGACAAAGCGCCAACCCCGCCGGCGCATTTCCTGGAAAATCTCCGCCAGATTGCCAATCGGCGCCTCCCCGCGCCAGAGAACGCCATCCATATCCAGGATCAGGTTCATCGCATCCACCTGTTCAGGTTGTGGGAAAATGACGGAGCAGATATTCCAGCACAGGGCGATCTATCCAGCCCTCTTCCACGCTGGAGCGTTCTTCAAAGTTCTCGTTGCCGAGGAAGGTGCGCAGGGCCGCCGCGGTTGCTTCATCCAGTCTCCCATGGAGAGGGCCTGCATAGAGCTTCTGCGCCTGCAGCAGCCGCTGGAGTGCGATCAGCGGCTCCCCCTCCAGTGGAACGCGTTCAGCGGGGTCGCTCTTCCCAAAATACAGCTCGTGCAATTCCAGCAGATGCCCGAGTCGGAGCACCGGATCGGGATCGTCATCCACCCGATAATCTATCCAGCGGTCCAGGAAGCCTCCATAGCCGCCATGAGGCTTGACGACATAGATGGCAGCGCTCTGACGTCCTCGCCGATCCCCGCCGGCCCGATCTCCGGCCAGCAACGCCGCATAGAGACGATGGGGCAGGTCGCCGCGCGTTTCCAGGAAGGCGCGCTCCATGGCTTCAACAACTTCTGCGCCGCGGAGGATGTTACCCTGGATGGCATAGCCAGGGCCCGTGCGACCGCCGGCCCAGGCGAAGCACTCCTTTCCCGTGAAGGTGACGGCATTCCCCTGCCCATCCACGATGCCCACCTGACGCAATTCGCGCCCTTCGTCCTCAGCGAGCAATCGCTCCAGCACCCCGGCGGCGCTCCATCCCTGCGCCAGCAAACTCAGCCCGCGCGGCCCGAACGAAGTGTTGGCATAAGACTGGGTGGCAATCGCGCCGGCGCCTGCCTGCGCCCAGGGGACGACGGCGCCCACGGCGGGGAATTTCGAGGCAACGGCGACGCCCCAGGCCGGTTCGCTTAAATCACAAGCGACGATAGAGAAGGTCATGGCCGATCAGGCGCCCCGGCTGCGTAGTTCTTGCAGGCGTTGCTCCAGCTCGATCCGCCGTTGCTCTGTTGCTTTCCGTACCTCGGCTGCCACTGCCTGGGCGCGCTGGCGCAATTGGGCGCGCAATTGCTCCCCGGAAGCGGGCGCCAGGAGCAGGGCAATCGTACTCCCCACCAGGCTCCCCAGAAGAACACCAATGAGAAACGCAAAAATTTTACGCATCTTTGCCTCCATTCTACAGTCTGGTCACAGCCATTGGCTGGACACCACGAGATCGTAAATCAGCGGCTCGTCCGTACCGTGCGCGGATTCTGCCAGGATTTCCCCATCCCGACCGATGATCATCGCGCCGCCGAATGCGGCTTCTGGAATGCTGGAATCCTCCAGTAAATTCACGAGCCAGCCCATCACGCCGATTTTGCGCACTGCTTCCGCATAGGCCTGGCGTTCCTCCCGCAGCCAGCGTTCCAGATCGGGGGATTTGCCATCGAAACTTCTGGCCAGCGGAACGAGCAAGGCATCCACGTCGCGCTCAATTTTAGCCTGTATTTTCTCATCGAACAAGTCACCGCACAGGATCACCGCAAAACGTCCAGCGTCCACCGTCACGTGCTTGACTTCGCTTCCCCGCTGGAAGGGTGGGCCTTCGGAGATTTTGCGGTAATGCAGCGCGATTTCGCCGTTCCGCTCTATCCAGAGGGCGGAGCTATAAACCCCTTCTGGCGCACGCTCCAGCATCCCAAAGCAAATATGGCAATGGTATTTGCGGGCGAGGGCGGAAACTGCCTGTGTTCTCGGACTGGGGATCGGCTCGGCAAATGCCTCAAAATCCTTTTCTTCGTAGAGATAGCCGCTCCACGCGCATTCCGGCAGGCATACAATATCCGGGCGAAAGCGGGCCACCTCTTCCAGTCTCTGCTGGAAGCGCAGGAAATTCAGCGCTGGATTCCTGGCCTCGACCCGCAAGGGCATCAGGCAAACGCGCACGACGTGAGGCATACGCTCATGATACCTGATCCCTGGCCGTTCGTCCAGAAAGCGCGGAGCGGAATTTCCGCCAGGAAGCAGGCGGTGTAGAGGGTGGGAGGGCAGAAGTGGACGATGGATGATCGCTTTTGAAATCAGCTCATGGGAATTGAAAGATGAAATGCCAGCCATCCGGCGCTGACCAGTACCGCGAGGAGAGGCCGAGCACCTGATAGAACGTGATGCCTGGGCGGAGAGGCAGCGGCTCCCCATAGGCATCTGTCAGGCGCAGGGGTTGATAGGTTTCCTCCCGACGCCAGTAGCCTTCCTGCGCCATTCCATCCCGAAAGAGCACCGCCGGCCCAAAGCCCTCCAGGTTGATCTGGAAGACCTCGTCATCCTTATCGTAGCGGTTGGCAAAGAGGTGTGGAACAAAGAGCACCACCACGTTATCCGCCAGGATGGGGCGGCCATCCAGCGCATCGGTCAAAGGGGCATAGGACTCCGGTTTCCCATCCCGCGTATCTGCCGTTTCCTGGTAGCGTTGATAACGACCGCTGGAAGCATCGTAAAGCCAGAGATGGTAGCTATCCGCAGAGTAGCGGATCGAAATGCGCACCCCGACCTCCCCCTGCGGCGGGCGCGGGTCAAAGCGCCAGGGCGTGAACGAGGGCGGGCGGTCTTCCGCCTGCATCCGCGCCAGGCAAACACGGCGAAATTTCACCAGCTCGAAGAACACGTTATTGTAGTTATCAAACGTGTTTTTTCCCAACGCAAAAGGGGGACATTCTCCGTTTTCAATGACCAGCAGGTAAGGAGCAAGATCGCTGTTTGTCAGATAGCGCATCACCCGCGGATCGGCGAACTTGAAAACGAAGAACGATTGGAACATGCGCGCCACATGGGCATCGAAATAGCGACCGGAACGCACCGGCCCCACGCGCTCGGCCTCGTCCCCATAGAAAACGGCGATGAAACGCGTTAGCTCCGCCTCGATGTAATATTCAAAGACCACATCCGCATGGGAAAGCCCTGACTGCGGGCGCACGTAGCGCGGAAAGTTGGTGATCTTGATCGCCACCGGGCGATGCTGCAGTAGCTCAGGATGAACAGCAGGCAGGCCGGTCAGGGGATTGAGGGTGGGATCGGGCGTGGAGGTCGGGGGAAAGGGCGAAGGCGTGAGGCTGGGCGTCGGGAGCGCCGGGAAAGGGGTGAAGGTCGCGCTCGGAACAGGCGTTTCAGGCGTGGGCCATGGGGTGAGAGTCGCTCCACATGCGCTCAAAGCCAGGAACAGCAACCCGCTCAGAAGTCCCCAGCGAAGGGAATCCCACGGTTTCACTTCAGGCCATCCCCCCGGTCATCGCAAATCGCCACGAAGGGCGAAGTACTCTTCCTGCCTGCGCGCCGACGCTCTCCCAACCCCTGCCCACGGCCGGGGGAGAGATGCTTCGCTCGCAGCGAGAGGGAGCGCGTTCGCAGACCCCGCCATGCCCGGCCCGTTCTTCACTTCAAGTAAATGCCCTGCGGATCGAGTTCGTGGCGCAGAATATCCAGCTCACGCTTTGTCGGCGGATCGGTGATGCGCAGGGTGGCGGCCACTTTCAAATCCCAGCCGGTGTTCGCTTTCGCTTCTTCAACGGTGCGCCCCGGATGAAGCGCGGTCAGGATCAATTCCCCTTCCTCGTTCGGCTCCAGGATGCCAATATCTGTGACGACAGCCTCGATCCCCTTGCCGCGCAGTCCCAGGCGTTGGCGCTCTGCTCGCCCGGAGAGGAAACCGGCGGAGGTCAGGAAATCCACCCGCTCCGGGAAGCGTCGTTTCTGGTGGGGGGTGAGAATATAGCAGCGGTTGGCCCAGGCCGCGATCTCCTGGGAGCCGCCCGAGCCGGGCAGGCGCACCTTCGGATGCGCGTAATCGCCGATCACCGTGGCGTTGATGTTCCCAAAGCGGTCAATCTGAGCGCCCCCCATGAAACCAACATCCACATTGCCCCGCTGAAGATAGAGGGCGAAAATATCATACATGCTGACCACCGAAAGCGCTCCGCTGACCAGCGTGGGATCGCCGATGGAGAGCGGCAAACGCGCCGGCTCTGCGCCGATCACGCCCGCCTCGTAGATCATCACCAGATTCGGGGCATGGGTGCGTTTGGCCAGATTACAGGCCAGGTTGGGCTGCCCCACACCGACAAAGACCACATCGCCATCGCGCAGCAGGCGCGCGGCGTTGACAATCATCAGTTCTGCCGCAGAATAGTTCACTTCACCCATCGCATCACTCCATAAGCGTCGTCTTCAAGAATGAACGGATCGCTTCGGCAACCGCCTGCGGGCGTTCCAGGGGCAAAAGGTGGGTCGTCTTTTCCAGTGTCTGCACCTGGACATGCGGCGCACGGCGCTGGAGCAAACGGGCCGTAGGTTCCAGAAACGTATCCGTCTCGGCGCCGCGCAGAATCAAAGTCGGGGGACGCAGGTGGGGCACATGGCGCCAGATGTCCCAATCGCGCCAGACGCCGGTGAAATAGATGCGCGCCTCCCATTCCGGGGGATAGATCAGCGTATAAGTGCCATCTTGCGCCGGCTGCACAATGCCCCGTATGTAGGCCCACAGGCTTTCGTCGCTGAAATAGCGGAAAACCGGTCGCTGCCGGTAAGCCTTAAAGACCAGCTCCAGGTTATCGAACGTCCGACGACGGCGCAGCGCCAGCGGGATCAAAGGATGCATCCGATACCCCAGCCCCAGGGCACGCACCAGATTCCAGAAGAGCATGAAGGAGGGCCGGAAAAGCACCGGATCGAGCAAAACCAACGCCCGAAAGGGTTGCGGTTGCCAGAGCGCGGCGCGCAGCAAAGTCACCGCGCCGATGGAATGCCCAACGCCGATCACGGAATCGAGGGCGTTCTCCTGCAGGTATTGGAGAAGGTCACGGCTGAAAATGTGCCAGTCTTCAAGGCGGGAGGCCTCCTCGTTGGACCACAACGGGCGCAGCAACGGGGCGCGCACGCGAAAATGGCGGCTGAGCAACTCCAGCAAGGGGCGATAACAGGCAGGGGGATAGCCGTTCGCATGGAGGAAAACGAGCGTTGCCCCCTGACCGCCGAAATCCAGTTCGGGCACACTCATCAGTAGCTCCCGTAATTCACCGGTTGGCTCCAGCGCGGCGGCACACGCAATCGCTGGTGCACTTCGGGGCCGAGCTTCTCCCAGTATTCCTGCCGATCCCGCACCCCATAGACCCATTCCTCCAGCCATTCCTGCACGGCCTGCGGCGATTCGCTGATCTTATCCCACTGCAGATAGAAGGCATTGTCGCGATCATAGTAGCCCTGGGCATAGGAGGGATGGCAGGCATAGGGGACATGACATACTGCGCTGACAATGAAGCCGGGGATCAGGGTGCGGTTCGGGTCAGAGCGGATGACTTCCTCGTCCACGATCTCCTCAGCGGTCAGGATCACGCGGCGCGCGGCGAAGGCCGCCTCTTTCTGCTCGCCGATAATGCCCCATAAATGGGCATTGCCCTGAACATCGGCGCGCTGCACATGGACAATGGCCACATCCGGGTTCAGCGCCGGGACGACGATCACTTCTTCGCCGCTATAAGGGTCGGTGATGCGGCGGATGTTCGGGTTGGCGCGCTCCAGATCGGTGGCGCCGGTCTGACGCATGGGCATAAAGGGAAGTCCGGCAGCCCCGGCCTGCAAGCGGGAGATCATGCCAAAATGGGAATATTCCTCCCATTCCAGCTCGCCGCGCTCAATGGCTGCTCGAACCATGCGCAGAGAACCCACGCCGGGATTGCCCATATAGGAGAAGATGATTTTGCGTGCACAGCCGGCCGCCACCATTTGATCGTAGATCAGGTCCGGCGTGGCGCGCGCCAGGATCAGATTACGCTTTCGCTGACGAATGATCTCATGACCAGCCGCAAAGGGGATGAGATGAGTGAACCCGGCAGCATAGACCAGATCGCCATCCTGTACAAAACGGGCAATGGCTTCTTGCAGGGACATCAGCTTGGACATACATTTCTCCGTAGGGAGGGATGCTCATAGAGTGGTCATAAACATCTGTCATGGCGCGCCATTGCTATTCCATTACGCTCCGATCAAAACAGATGAGCTATAACGGCATTCGCAAAGAGAAAGGAATGGCAGGGGAGGCCAATGGCGGAGTAGCGCCGGCAGCCGCCACTTGTGTCT
>JAGHYK010000211.1 GCA_017743695.1 Chloroflexota bacterium | reverse complement strand
GTCCAATTTGTGATCTTTTTCCCGAAACCTGCTATCCTTTATCCTCTTCCTCTCTGCTGAGCTTGTGGTAAACTAACACGGATTGTAAATCTGCCCAGGTCGTTTTGGAGGTAGCAATGAAAAAGTGGGTCTATCTTTTCGATGAGCTTGATGAAGTAGAGGCGCGGGTAGGGAAAAACTGGGATGCGGTTCGCGCCCTGCTGGGGGGCAAAGGGGCCGGCCTGTTTGACATGACCCGCGCCGGGGTGCCGGTGCCGCCTGGTTTTACGGTTACCACAGAGGCCTGTAACGAATATCAAAAAACAGGCCAGTTTCCGCCAGGAATGTGGGAACAAATGCTCGAAGCACTCCAGAAGGTGGAGGCTAAAACCGGGAAGCGTTTCGGCGACCCGAAAAATCCGCTGCTGGTTTCCTGCCGCTCCGGCGCCAAATTCTCCATGCCCGGCATGATGGATACCGTGCTCAACATTGGTCTGACCGATCAGACAGCCCGTGGCCTGTTGGAACTCACACAGGATGAGCGTTTTGTCTACGATGCCTATCGCCGTCTGGTCGAGATGTTCGGCTCGGTCGTCCTCGGCATTCCCGATGAAGCCTTTGAAGAGCCTTTGAAAGAGTACAAGGAGAAGAAGGGCTATCGCAGCGATACCGACATGACAGCAGCCGACTGGCAGGCTATCACCGAGACCTTCAAAGCGGTGGTGCGCCAGCATAAAGGCTTCGATTTTCCACAGGACCCCTTCGAGCAGCTCCGTCTGGCCACCGAAGCGGTGTTCAAGTCCTGGAATGGAAAGCGGGCGGTAGACTATCGCCGCGCCACCGGCATTCCTGACGATTTGGGAACCGCGGTCAACATCGTCACCATGGTCTTCGGGAACATGGGGTGGGATTCCGGCACCGGCGTGGCCTTCACCCGCGATCCCTCCACGGGCGAAAAGCGTCTCTTCGGCGAATATCTGCTCAATGCCCAGGGGGAGGATGTGGTGGCCGGCATTCGTAACACCGAGCCGATTGAGAAAATGCGCGAGACGATGCCCCAGGTTTACCAGCAATTCCTGGAGATCGTGGACCGCCTGGAGCGTCATTATCGCGAGATGCAGGATGTCGAATTCACCATTGAGCGGGGCAAGCTGTGGATGCTGCAAACGCGCGCCGGAAAGCGCACCGCCAAAGCCGCCGTCAAGATCGCGGTGGATATGGCCAACGAGGGCCTGATCACGCGCGAGGAAGCAGTCATGCGCATTTCCCCGGACCAGGTAGATACGCTCCTCCATCCTCAGTTCGATGAAAAAGCCAAAGCCGAGGCTGCGAAAGCGGGACGCTTCCTGGCGAAAGGCGTCAATGCCTCGCCAGGCGCGGCGGTTGGGCAGGTCTATTTCGATGCCGATACCGCAGAGCAAATGGGCAAAGAACACAAGCAGGACGTGATCATGGTGCGCCCGTTCACCAAGCCTGATGATGTGCATGGGATGCTGGCCTCGAAAGGCATTCTGACCAGCGAGGGCGGCGCCACCTCTCACGCCGCGGTCGTGGCGCGTCAGTTTGGTATCCCCTGCGTGGTGGGCGCATCGGCGATCAAAATTGACCTGGAAAAACGCCAGATGACTGTCAATGGCGTCACCGTCCGCGAAGGGGAGTGGATTTCGGTGGATGGTACCACCGGCGAGGTTTTCCTGGGTCAGATTCCTACGGTTGCCCCCTCGCTGGAAGAACAAAAAGAATTGCTCACCCTGCTGGAATGGGCAGACGAAATTTGCGCTCGCCCCGGTCTGCGCCCTGGCTGGCCAGATAAGGGGCTGGAAGTCTGGGCGAATGCGGATTATCCGAAGGATGCGCGCCGCGCCCGCGCCTATGGCGCCAAAGGGATCGGCCTCTGCCGCACCGAACACATGTTCTTTGAGCCGGAGCGTCTGCCGATTGTCCAACGCATGATCCTGGCCCATTCCCCCGAAGAGCGCAAACAGGCGCTGGATGAACTCCTCCCCTATCAGCGCAGCGATTTTGAGGGCCTGTTTGAGGCCATGGATGGTTACCCGGTCATCATCCGCCTGATCGATCCTCCCTTGCATGAGTTCCTGCCTTCCGAGGAAAGCCTGCTTGAAGAAGTGATCACCATGCGGGTCAAAGGAGAGCGCGAGGGGCTGGCGGAGAAGGAGAGCCTGCTCCACGCTGTGCGCTCCATGCACGAGGCCAACCCGATGATGGGGCTGCGCGGCGTGCGCCTCTCTATCGTCATGCCGGAGATCGTCGAAATGCAGGTGCGGGCGATCTTCGAGGCGGCCTGTAATGTCACCCTGCGCGGCGTCAAGGCCAAACCGGAGGTCATGATCCCGCTGACCGGCACCGTCAAGGAGCTGGAATGGATCCAACCACGCCTGGAACGCATCGCCGAAACGGTGATGAGCGAAAAAGGGGTACGCGTGGAATATAAGTTCGGCACGATGATCGAAATCCCGCGCGCGGCCGTCACTGCCGATCAGATCGCCAGGCTGGCTCAATTCTTCTCCTTCGGCACCAATGATCTCACCCAGATGACCTTCGGCTACAGCCGCGATGATGCCGAACGTAGCTTCCTGGTCACCTATATTGAGCAGGGCATTTTGCCCAAGAACCCCTTCCAGACGCTGGATCGGGAGGGCGTTGGGCAGTTGATGCAGATCGCGGTTGAAAAAGGCCGCCGCACACGTCCGGACCTGGAGGTGGGCATCTGCGGTGAGCACGGTGGCGATCCGGATTCCATTGAATTCTGCCACCTGATCGGGAATAACTACGTCTCATGTTCGCCGTTCCGCGTGCCTGTCGCTCGTCTGGCGGCAGCCCATGCTGCGCTCAAACATAGTGGCAGGCAGATCGCCGAGGACAAATAACAGGATAAAGGGCCGCGTGGGAGCGCGCGGCCCTTCTCCCATTCTGCCCTGGTTGATCCTTTCCCATTCTTGCCTGCAGGAGGATGGCTCCTGGTCATTGCAGGCGATTCTCATCGTAAACAGAGGTGAGGAGCGATGGACGTTCTGACAGCCATTCATACCCGCCATTCGATAGGTAAGGTGAAACCCGATCCTGTGCCGCGAGCGGTGATCGAAAAACTGCTCCTGGCGGCGGTTCAAGCCCCGAATCATCACAAGGTGCGCCCATGGCGCTTTGTCGTTTTGAGCGGGGCCGCGCGTCAGCGCCTGGGGGAGGTAATGGCCGCCTCGCAGCGGTCTCGGAAACCGGATCTGCCTCCTGAAGCAGATGAAAAGGTGCGTGCCTTGCCTCTGCGCGCTCCTGTGATTATCGCAGTGGGTGTAGATCGCCCCACCGATCCCCGCGTCCTGGAGATCGAAAACGTTTCTGCGGTCGCCGCCGCTATCCAGAACCTGCTTCTGACGGCCCATGCTGAAGGCCTGGGAGCCATCTGGCGCACCGGCGAGTGGGCCTACGATCCGCAGGTCAAGAAATTCCTGGGCTTTGAGCCAGAACAGCACCTGTTGGGATTCATCTATCTGGGCTATCCAGAAGTTGTCACAGAACACCCCCCGCGCCCAGGCTTTGAAGATCGAACGGTCTGGATGGAAGAATGAACCTGCCAGGGAAGAAAACGTTGTCTCCTGATTATGATTTATAGCCTGTCAGGTCGTTGCCTCGTTGGAAAACTGAATCTGGCGCGCCCCTGGATGATTCATCATCTTGAATTCCAATGTAGAAGGAGGATTCTATGTACACAATGCTCCTGGCCGAGAAGGGCCCCGACACCTCGCTGAGCTGGTTGTTCTGGCTTCTACTCGCCTTCTTTGTGCTGATGGTCATCATCGGATGGTGGGTGAGCCGCAAGGGAGCGGTCGGCGGGGAGGAAGGTCACGCCGTGGCCCATCCTGAAACGCAAGCGCATGAAACTGCGGCTGCGTCCCATGAAGCGCAGGCCCATCAGGCCTCTGTGACCCACGCCGAGGCCGCGCCCCCTGCCGATGATCTCACCATCATCGAAGGCATCGGGCCAAAGGTGGCCTCGATTTTGAAGGAGGCTGGCATTACCACCTTTGCCCAACTGGCATCCAGCGATCCGACTCACCTGGAGGCGATTTTGCGCGCTGCAAAATTGCAAATGATGGACCCGCGGGGCTGGATCGAACAGGCGCGTCTGGCGGCTCAGGGAGACTGGGAGGGTCTGAAAAAGCTCCAGGACGAGCTGAAGGGTGGTCGTCGCCGCTGAGCCATGAAATCCGTCTCCTGCCTCATGCTCCACAGGACGGCGAAAAGCCGCCCTGTGGCGTTAAAATACCGCCCGTCCTGCATC
>JAGHYK010000210.1 GCA_017743695.1 Chloroflexota bacterium | reverse complement strand
GCGCTTCCAGCCGACGCCTTGCTGCGCTCGGCGGCGGCTGAAGCGCGGGCCGTTATGCGGCCTTTCCGATTACTACATGGATACTCACGGAAGGCAACTGATGTCCAAAAAGGTCTACGAGAGAGCCATTGTCAGTTGGCCTGAGGAAGACCGGCCACGAGAGAAATTGCTCAAGTATGGCGCCCATACCCTGAGCAACGCCGAACTCCTGGCTATTCTCATCCGCACGGGCGTAGAAGGCTCAAGTGCTGTAGACTTGGGCCGCGAACTTTTGCGCAAATTCAAAACCCTGCGCGCCATCAGTGCGTGTGACCCGGCCGAAATGCGTGAGATCAAAGGGCTGAGCACGGCCAAGATCGCCCAGATCAAGGCGGCGGTGGAATTGGGACGGCGGATGATGAGCGAAGAGCGCGCTCTGGAAGGCCCTATCCGTTCATCTTCCGACGTGGCCAACTATCTTATGCCTCTGCTGCGAGACTTGAAGCACGAGGTTTTCAAAGTCGTGTTGCTAGACCGACGCAATAGTGTATTGGATGTGGTGGACATTGACGAAGGAGACGTTGCGCAAACCCAACCCTCGATCCGCAAAATCATGCTCCGCGCTGCGCAGGCCTATGCTGCCGGATTGATCGCTGTTCACAATCACCCTTCCGGCGACCCGACGCCCAGCGAGCCGGACAAACTGCTCACCCGCGACCTGGTCATCGCCGGCCGGGCGATGGATATTCGGGTTTTCGACCACCTGATCATCGGCGATGGGCACTATTTCAGTTTTGCCGATGAGGGCCTGATCGAAGAATATGAGCGACAAGCTGTCTTTCTGGGGAGGATATAATTTGGGCTCAAGCCGCCAACAGCTGACAATGTTCGGTGTCGCGGCCAACCCCGAGGTTGCTTTCAACGTATACCACGATGAAAGCGGCAATTACGTCCCAGGTGGCGGAGACCGCTGGCTGTGCCACGGAATCTTGCTTGTGCCCGAACAGAAACAAGACGAAGTGTACACGGCTTTACAGGCAATTAGGCAAAATGTAGGCTACTGGGAGGAGGTACACTATGCCAAATTACGCGGACACTTAAAAGGACCGAAAGCTCGTTGCGCTCATGGCTGGCTCAATATCTATCTCAACTTCTCCGAGTTCTGTTTTTATCACTGCCTGGCTATAGATACGTACTCTTCTTCCTTTGATCACAACCGCTTTGGTGAGCCACACCACGCCTATAATCGCTTTGCACGGATGGCCATCGAGGGGGCCATTGCCTGGAGCCTCAAAACGTATCAGCGTGTGGCTCTGCGATTCCATTCCGATGCCAAGTTTCGCCAAGAAGGAGACAACTTCGCCACGTATATCCCCAACGAGACCTGCAAAAGTATCGCTGAAAAGCGCAGGAAGGAGCCAAGCGCCTATCCTGAAATCCGTCTTCTTCACCCTGAAGTCATTGCCGTGGACTCTGATCCGCTCAAAGTTGATCCTGGTCTGCGGGCGGAGTGCGAGTTGATTCAGTTGGTAGACTTGATCACCTCTAACATTGCTCAGGCACTGAGCGCTCGTTCGGAACAGAAGGCTAAATTGGAACTGGCCGCAATGATCGCTCGCTGGATCGAGGATACCCGTAAACCGCCCTGGTTGCAGACCGAGGAGCTTCACCGTCGCTTTTCGGTCTCATGTTTCCCGGATGAAAAAGGGCAATTCTACAATCCAGCCCCGGCCGTGATGAACAGAAACCAACTCGTCTTGTTTGAACTTGAAGAGGAGTGAGACCTATGCCCAACCTTTCCGAACACCACCGCCGCCACATCATCGAACTGCTGGAGCGGGGCCAGGACCTGCCTCCGGATTACAAGCACCTCCTCTTCCCGCCGGAGCGCCAGGAGTACGAACTGGTCTATGCCGGCAAGGAACGGGAGGAGGACATCCTGGCCGAGACGCTGGCTGTGCCGCTCCAGCCGGTCAAGACCTTTGGTGGGAATGGCGCTGATTGGCATAATATGCTCATCTTTGGCGACAACCTGCAGGCGATGAAGACGCTCCTGCAATGGAAAGACAAGGGCCGCCTGGTCAACCCCGACGGCTCGCGCGGCGTGAAGCTGGTCTACATTGACCCACCGTTTGCGACAAAGGAAGAGTTCAGGGCAGCCTCGGAGGAAAGAGCGTATCGGGATAAAGTAATGGGGGCCAGGTTCATTGAGTTCATCAGGAAACGACTGGTTTTCTTGCGAGAGATTTTGTCCGAAGAAGGCTCCATCCTGGTCCATATAGACTACCGAAAGGGGCATTATGTTAAGGTCATTATGGATGAGGTGTTCGGTGAACAAAACTTCAGAAATGAAATCGTGGTTAAGAGGGGAGCCAAGAATGTCCAGGCGCAATTTGAGAGCATTGAATCGTTGGCTTCAGGCCACGATGTGTTATTGTTTTACTCCAGAAAGCCGACCACGCGCTTCCAGAAACTCACTATCTCACTGCCAGAAGTACAGCAAGGCTCCTGGAACAACCACTGGCGCGGCACCGACCGGCCAACGATGCGGTATGAGTTATTTGGCATCACGCCGGAGAGAGGCCAGTGGAGGTGGTCAAAAGAGCGCACTCTGCAAGCTGTTGAAAACTACAAAGAATATTTGGAGCAATATGCCGACATAATGAGCCTTGATGAGTACTATCTGCAAATCCTAGCAACCACTGGAAGAAGCCTGGACTTTGTGCGGTTAAGTTCCACTGGCGTTCCCGAACATTATGTGCCACCACGTGACTACAGAATCCTCACCGATACCTGGCTCGATATTCCAGCGTACGAAAGAAACGGCTATCCCACTCAGAAAAGTGAGCATCTCCTGGAACGCATAATCGCTGGCCTTAGCAATGAAGGCGACATCGTCCTCGACGCCTTTGCCGGCTCCGGCACGACGCTGGCCGTGGCCGAGAAACTGGGCCGGCGCTGGATCGGCATAGACTGCGGCAAACTGGCCATCTACACCATCCAGAAGCGCATGCTCACCCTGCGCGAGGGCATCGGCAATAAGGGCAAGCCGCTCCGCCCCAAGCCCTTCACTCTCTACAACGCCGGCCTGTACGATTTTGCCCAACTCAAGCGCCTGCCGTGGGAAGAGTGGCGGCGCTTCGCGCTTCTTCTTTTCCAGTGCCGCGACGAGCCGCACACCGTGGGCGGGGTGCCACTGGACGGCTACCGCGGCGCCGATGACGTGCTGGTATTCAACCATCTCCAGCACGGCGGCGTGGTGCTGGATTACGGCTTCATTGACGACCTGCACGCCCAGATCGGCGGCAGGGTCGGCGCCCGCTTTTTCATCATCGCTCCGGCGGCCAGCGTGACCTTCCTGGAAGATTACATTGACCGCGGCCGCACCCGCTACTACATCCTGCGCATCCCCTACTCCATCATCAACGAACTCCACTCGCGCGATTTTGAGGCGATCACCCAGCCGGTGGATGAAAGCCAGGTCAACGCGACGGTGGAGGCAGTAGGCTTTGACTTTATCCGCCTGCCGGAGGTGGAATGTGACTATCTGCTCCGGCCGCGTCCGGGCGAGATGATCAACGAGGCGGTGATTTGCATCAAGACCTTCAAAAGCCGGGCGATGGTCAAGGGAGCCACGCAAAAGGGCAACCTGGAGACCCTTTCCATGGTGATGGTGGATTACGACTATGACGGCGAGGTCTTTGCCCTGGACGCCGTCTTTTATGCCGCCGACATCGAGAAGAACGGCTGGGAGGTGCGTCTGCCGCTGGAATCCCTGGGCAAGCAGGTGATGATCATCTACGTGGACATCTACGGCAACGAGTACCGCGAGGTCAAGACACCGGCCGATTTCTCGCCCCCAGGAGGCGCCGATGCGTGACCAGCAGACCTTTCGCAATCAAGACCTGGTGCTGCGAGTCAGCCCCAGCGTAGACCCAGCCCGCTTCGACATCAGCCGCTACGAGCCGTTCCTGGACGCCCTGTGCGGCACGCGCGAGTACCAGAAAGAGGCCATCCGCACGGTGTTGCGCTACCTGCTGGGCGGGCGTTACCCTAACTTACGCGCCCTGGCCGAGGAAAACTTCCATTCCTACGAAACGCTGCGTGACCGCTACGGCACGTTTGCCGAGATGGAACGACACCTGCAACTGCCGGATCAACTTTCCTGTTCGGTGGACCTGGCGACGGCCACGGGCAAGAGCTATGTGATGTACGGCATTGCCCGCATTATGCTGGCCGAGGGCGCGGTGGATCGAGTGCTGGTGCTCTGCCCTTCCCGCACGATTGAGAACGGCCTGCTCCAGAAATTCCGCG
>JAGHYK010000024.1 GCA_017743695.1 Chloroflexota bacterium | reverse complement strand
GTAACGGTAGAAAATTTTCTACCGCAACGGTAGAAAATTTTCTACCGCAACAAAGATGGGGAAGGGTAGAGGAGTTCAAATTTCCTGAAGGAAAGATACACTACCGGACGAATAGAAAGAAAACTCTGTCCTCTACGCCTGTTTGCTTGCCTTCTTTTCAATATAGAGTCTCGAAAGCGCAAAAAAAATTTGCACCCTTTTCGCTTTTTCAGTTTATCTTATTTTCACAACAAAGTCTCCAAAGCACAAAGAGCGCCCAATTCGTTGGCGATCCGCCCCGGCAGGCCGGAAAACCTGTCCTGAAGCCGTTTGCCTTCTCATTCGTTGACGATCCTCCCTCCACCGCCCACAGTCTACGGACCATCGTCTCACTCTTGCTGTTTTGCCTCCTGCCACAGGCGATCCATCTCTTCGGGCGTCAGTTCGGCCAGCGAGCGTCCCTGACGTTGCGCCGCTTGCTCCAGGTACTGGATGCGGCGCCGAAAACGAGCATTCGCCCGTCTGAGGGCGGCTTCTGCGTCAATCCCTTTCCAGCGCGCCAGGTTCACTAAGGTGAACAGGAGATCGCCGAATTCATCGCTCACCCGCTGCGCCCCCTCCGCCTCTTGCAGCTCTTTTAGCTCTTCCTGCACCTTGTCCAGGACACCCTCGATCCGATCCCAATCAAACCCGACCCGTGCGGCGCGCGCCTGATATTCCTGCGCCTGGGTGATCGCCGGCAAGGTCTGCGGGACGCCATCCAGCAGACCCTCCTTCTTCCCGCTGATAGCACGCTCTGCCGCTTTGAGCTTTTCCCAGTTCACCAGCACCTCTTCAGCACTGCTGGCCCGAAGTTCCCCAAATACATGGGGATGCCGGCGCACGATCTTCCGGTAAATGCCCTGGATCACCTGATTTACGTTGAACGCTCCCTCTTCCAGGGCGATCTGCGCCTGCATCAGGATTTGTAGCAACAGGTCACCAAGTTCCTCACGCAGCGACTCTTCGTTCTCTGTGTCAATTGCTTCCAGAACCTCGTAGGTTTCCTGGAGCAAGTGCGTGCGAAGCGATTGGTGCGTCTGCTGGCGATCCCAGGGGCAACCTTCGGGAGCGCGGAGATGCGCCACCACTTCCTGTAAGGCCTCAAAAGAGGTGCCCTCTTCCAGCGGTGGAACATAGAGCGAGGTCAGAGCGCCGATATGAGGGCTGCGGTCTATCGCATACAGGGGTAGGGTTTCTACCTGCTCCGTCTCCGTTCCGGCTGCGTGCACCAGAGAAACTGTGTGCTCATCTGGATAGAGGGTATTCAGCGTCGTCTTGACCTCGGCGGCCACGCGCCGCGAATATATCTGCGCCACAATCAGCGGTACATCGGGCGGCACGGGTGGGATATGGGCATCCGCCAGCAAAAGCGCATCCACCAGATAAAGACGAGGATAGGGGTTGAGCTGCAAGGCCGTAAAGAGGGGATCGAGGAAAGACATGCCGCTCACCACACGGAGCGGCATGTTGGCTTCCCTGGCGCGTTGTGCCAGCAGCGGACAGGTTGCTTCTGCCACAAAGGGATGCCCCGGCACGGCATAAATCACGCCCTGCGGTCGCTGCGCCAGTTCCCAGACTTTTTCCACAATGCGCTGATAGACTTCCTCAAAGCGCTCCCCTTCCTCGTAGTAAGCATCGAACGAATGAACGGCGAGCGAAGGAGGCAGCGCTGCCAGAGCGGGATGCTGGCGAGTGCGTACCCAAAGCTCAGAGGCCTGCGAAAGCACTTCGCGCGCCTCGCAGGTCAGGTGCTGCGGATGCCCTGGGCCTAGTCCCAAAAGGGTAAGTCCAGGCATCGCCTAACGCTTGGTATAGGTGGGGGCCTTTCGAGCGCGCTTCAGGCCGGGCTTCTTGCGCTCTTTGACGCGCGGATCGCGGGTCAGCAGGCCATACTGGCGCAGGATCGGGCGCCATTCAGGATTCATCGCAAGCAGCGCCCTGGCCAATCCCAATTTGACGGCTCCGGTCTGGCCACTTACACCGCCTCCCTTGACCTGCACACTGATGTCCAGCCGCGCCAGGTCCTGTCCAACAACTGCCAGCGGCGTAAGGATCTCCTGCAAATCGCCAAAGCGGGTGAAGTAGGCCGGGGCCTCTTTATCGTTGACGATGAAGCGCCCGCTGCCGCTCATCACGCGCACGCGCGCTGTGCTCTCTTTTCGACGACCAACGCCTTCGTAATATTGAACAGACATCGTCTCCCTTTCCTTTGTCATTCTAAGGGTTCAGGATTTTGGGCCTGATGTGGATGTTCACTACCGCTGTAAATCTTCAGGCGCTTGAGCAATTTGCGCCCCATGCGATTATGCGGCAACATGCCCCACACGGCGGCGCGCAGCACCCGATCCGGATGTCGCTGCAATTGATCGCGCAGAGAAATCGCCTTCAAGCCGCCAGGGTAGTTTGAATGGTGATAGTAGATCTTCGTATCCAGTTTGGAGCGGGTGCGCGTGCCGGTCACGGTGACCTTGCCGGCGTTCAATACAATGACATAGTCACCCATATCTACACCCGGCGTGAAGGTGGGCTTATGCTTCCCCAGGAGCACTGCCGCGATCTTACTTGCCAGGCGACCCAGATTCTGGCCGCTGGCATCTACTACATACCATTTAGATTGGACTTCATTTTCTTTCGGATAATATGTCTTTTGCACGGTCCTCTCTCCAATTTTTCGGAGTTTTGTTCAAGAATATTTTACTTCCATCAGCATCAACCCTTGCGCCGGCGCCAGGCCTGCAGGTAATGTCCGTCCTTTCTCCAGCGCTTGCTGCACCTGCTCCAGCGGTAATCGCCCACGAGCGACCGCGATTTGCACATAGACCAGGCGGCGCACCATCCGATAGAGGAAGGCATCCGCCTCGATGTGAAAATACCATTCATCGCCCTGCTTCTCCCAGCCGGCCGAGAACACGGTACGCTGCGTGTGCCCATCGGCACGGGGCGGGGAACCGAAGGCGCAGAAATCATGCCGGCCAACCCAGAGTTGTGCAAGAAGGGGTAAAACCTCACCCGAAAAAGGAGGCCACACCCTCCAGGCATAGCGTTCACGGAACGGATCGCGCAGGGGCTGGAGAAAAATGCGGTAGCGATAGCGGCGCGCCGTAGCATCATAGCGGGGGTGAAATTCTGGAGCGACAACGTTTACCTCTCGCACCACCATATCCGGGGCCAGATTGGCATTCAAGGCCTTCTGCAAGGCTTCCAGGGAATGGGGCCATTCCCAATCGAAGGCTGCCACCTGCCCCCAGGCATGGACACCGCTATCGGTACGCCCCGCCAGGAGGACGGAGTCTCCCGTCCACCCCAGACGTCGCAGCCCGGCCTCCAGCTCACCCTGGACAGTACGCTTTCCGCTCTGGCGCTGGCTGCCGGCAAAATGCGTACCGTCATAGGCAAGGGTCAATTTGTAACGTGCCACAAAAAACTCGTTCCGGTTATTCTTCTACCAGTTCCAGGATCACCATTTCCGCAGAATCGCCGCGCCGTGGTCCTAACTTGATCATCCGCGTATAGCCACCATTGCGGGAGGCAAAACGCGGGGCGATCTCATCGAAAAGACGGGGAATGAGACGATTGTCACCCAGGCGGGCGGCTGCCAGACGACGAGCAGCCACCTGTTGGGCTGGTTCAGCCTGAGCGCTGCGCGCTGCCAGCGTGATCAACCGCTCCACTTCACCGCGAATGGCTGCCGCTTTGGCGCGCGTGGTGCGAATGCGCTCATGGGTCAGAAGTTGTTTGATCAGGTTGCGCCGTAGCGCAATCCGTGCTCCTTTGGTACGACCTAATTTATATCCAGCTACTTGATGGCGCATGTTTCCTACTCCGAAATAAGATCATCCTTAAGAAAACCTTTCTCGCGCATCTTCTGGCGCAACTCTTCCATGCTCTTCTCGCCAAAATTACGGATGGAGGTGAAGGCGTCCTCGCCTTTGCGCAACAATTCCAGCACGTCCCCAACCGTCGCGATGCCGGTACGCTTCAGGGAATTATAGACCCGCACCGAGAGGTCGAGTGCTTCAATAGGGGTATCCGCCATCTCGGTGCTCAGGCGCAACGCGGGCGCTTCCTGCAATGTGGGAGCCAGGTTCGCCGCCTCATACGAAATGCCGCCGATCAGGCGAAGATGCTCGATCAAGATCAGGGCTGCCGAGCTAAGCGCGCGATCAGGGCTGATAGTGCCATCCGTCCAGATTTCCATGATGAGCTTATCGTAATTCGTGCTCTGGCCGACGCGCGCCGAGGCCACTTCCCAATTCACCTTCTTGACCGGGCTGAAGATAGCATCCACCGGCAATTCGCCAATCGGCAGGCTGCCGCTGCGCTCCTCCGCCGGAGAATAGCCGCGCCCTCGCTCAACCACGAAATCAATGGTCAGATAGGCTTTTGGATCGTCCACCGTGAAAAGATACAGCTCCGGGTTGACGATCTCCACCTCGGGAGGTGCGATAATATCGGCGGCGGTGACAGTCCCTTCACCGCGCACCTCCAGCAACATGCGGGCATTATCTACACCATTCAGCTTCAGGCGCAGTTGTTTGATCTGCAGGATGACCTGCATCACATCCTCGCGCACCCCGGGAATATCGGTAAACTCATGCAGAATGTCCGAGATACGAATGGAGGTAACGGCGGCGCCTTCCAGCGAAGAGAGCAGCACCCGTCGCAAAGAATTGCCCAGCGTCACACCATACCCGCGCTCCAGCGGGCTGATGATAAACTTCCCATAATTGCGCGTCTCGGCCTCGCGTTCGATCTTCGGCATGACCATGTTCATAATACCAGCCACGGCTCACCTCTCTTTTTTAAAGTGCTCGGAAGATACCGAGACCATTATCGCGAGTAGTACTCGACGATCAGTTGTTCGTTCAGGTTGCCGTCAATTTCGGCACGCTCAGGCATACGCAGAACAGTGGCGCTTAAGGTGTTGAGATCCCGTTGTAGCCAGGCTGGAACCGAGCGTTTGGCTGCCAGTTCAGGAAGTTCCTTGAAGTAAGGGAGCTTACGCGAACCTTCGCGCACGGTAAGCACATCCCCTTCCTTGAGGAGCATGGAGGGAACATCGGTGCGGCGGCCATTGACCAGGAAATGGCCATGGGTGACTAACAGGCGGGCCTGAGCACGGCTGCTGGCGAAGCCGAGACGGTAAACCACATTATCCAGGCGCGATTCCAGAATTTGAAGCAAGATCAAGCCGGTCAACCCGCGCCGCTTCAGGGCCTCTTCATAGTAACGGCGGAACTGTCGCTCCAGGATACCATACACTCGACGCGCCTTCTGCTTGGCTCGAAGCTGGCGCAAATAATCCGATTCACGGCCGGTCGCCGTTCGGGTGCCCGAACGACCATGCACCCCAGGCGGATAGCCGCGGCGTTCAAAAGCGCATTTGGGGGTAAAGCAACGTTCCCCTTTCAGGTAGAGCTTTTCGCCCTCGCGCCGACAAAGTCTACAAACCGGTCCAAGGTATTTTGCCATAGAAGATTAACCTCTCCAATCCAAACAGATTACACACGTCGCTTTTTTGGTGGACGACAACCGTTATGAGGGATCGGGGTTACGTCAGCGATGGAGCGCACCTTAACGCCCATCGCCTGAACCGCGCGGATGGCATTCTCCCGCCCTGGGCCTGGGCCCTTGATAAAGACATCTGCCTCCTGCAATCCCAACGCCTGAGCCGCCTTGATAGCCTGTTCCGCTGCCAGGCGTGCGGCGAAGGGAGTGCTCTTGCGGGAGCCTTTAAATCCCGCCGAACCAGCACTGGCCCAGACAACGGTGTTCCCCTCCAGGTCGGTCACCGTCACGATCGTGTTATTGAAAGAGGCAAAGATATGCACCTGCCCAACCGACAGCGTGCGTTTGGTCTTCTTGGCGCCGCCTGTGCGGCGTGCAGAACGAACATTTTGTGCCATAGTCCTCTATCCCTCGCAAAATAAAATCACGAGTCCACTGCAAAAACTCACCACGGAATTCGCAGCAAACTCATTTTCCCATCATCCAGCAGGCCTGACATCCTCCGCGCTGGTATACACTTCGATCCCCAGCGTGCGTGCCAGCTCCGCATCCTTCTCGTAAATCATTGGCGAAATCAGAATCGCCCGATCCGCCTTGCGCCCCACCCGCTTCTCATAGGAACGAACCTTGCGCTCGAAAATATAGACATCGCCACGGCTCACCGAGGCCTTGATCTCGCACACCAGCATCTGCCCGTTGTAGATCACCACATCCAGCTCCACTTGATCCGGCCGCCCGAACACCTCTCCGCTCTCGTCTTTGTACTGCACCCGCTCGACTTTGACCCCAAAGTTTTCTTCCAGGATGCCGCGCAAGGCGTTGCGGAAGGCATCTTCACTCATGATGCCCCAGCGTGCACCCAGAGCGCTGATGGTCTGGTCAATTCGCCTGTCCACCCGCTGAAGTCCCTCAATCAGCGCGCGGATTTGCTGCTGATTCTCTTCCCAGCGACGTTTGTCCTCTTCCCAGCGTCGCTGATTCTCTTCCCAGCGACGTTTGTCCTCTTCCCAGCGTCGCTGATTCTCTTCCCAGCGACGTTCGTTCTCTTCCCAGCGTCGCTGATTCTCTTCCCATCGCCGTCGGTCCTCTTCCCATTGCTGTCGCCAGCGTGCATCATTCTCTTCCCAGCGCCGCATCCATTCTTCCCGAGATTGCCGGATTTCATCCAGCACCTTCTCAAAGTGGCTCTCCGTCTCGGCGCGGCTGAAGCTATGCTCGTGCACGATGGTCCACACCCAGTTATACAATTCTGGGTCCTCGGTGATCAACCTGGGCAATTCTCGGCGGATCATCTCGCGAATTTCCTGTTCCATCGCTGTCTCCTTTGAATCCACCGCAAAAGCTCAACGCGAGTTTGCAGTGAACCCAATCATTTCTTGGCAGCACCACGACGACGACCGCGTCCGGCCACAGTCTTGCGCGGCCCCTTACGGGTGCGAGCATTGGTTCGCGTGCGCTGTCCGCGCACCGGCAGATTGCGGCGATGGCGCAGCCCACGGTAGCATCCAATCTCGATCAGACGCTTGATGTTCATCTGCACCTCGCGCCGCAGATCGCCTTCCACTTTGTAATTCCTGGCGATATAATCACGCAACGCAGAGATTTCTGCCTCGGTCAAGTCCTTCACGCGCGTATCCGGGTTGATCCGGGTAGCGGCCAGGATTTCACGCGCGCGCGAGCGCCCGATCCCGTAAATATAGGTCAGGCCTATTTCTACCCGCTTATTGCGGGGCAAATCAACGCCTTCAATTCTCGCCATATTGCACTACCCCTGTCGTTGTTTATGTTTCGGATTTTCACAGATGATATACACTTTGCCTCTGCGGCGCACGATCTTACACTTTGCGCAACGCTTGCGAATCGAAGGGGATACTTTCATAGCTCATCTCCTCTTTATTGAATAGCCAAAGTCAAAATTATACTACAAATCATCGAGTGCTGTGAGGATCAAAGGGCCTTCTTCCGTCACAGCAACGGTATGCTCAAAATGCGCGGTCAAAGAACCATCGGCAGAGACGACCGTCCACCCGTCCTTAAGAACGCGGGTCTTATCCGTGCCAACAAGCACCATCGGCTCTAAGGCGATAACCATCCCTGGCCGTAGCAGCCATCCCTGCCCTGGCGTGCCATAATTGGGCACCTGTGGCCCTTCATGCATCTGTCGTCCAACGCCATGGCCGGTATACTCGCGCGTCACATAGAAGCCGTGGTTTTCGACAAACTGCTGGATCGCAGCCGAGACGTCACCGGTGCGATTGCCAGGGCGCATTTTTTCAATCCCAGCGTAGAGTGCGCCTTCGGTGACCTCCAGCAGGCGCTGTGCCAGCGGGGAAATTTGACCAACGCCGACGGTGATCGCCGAATCTGCAACGAAACCGCGATACACGGTGCCGCAATCTATCGAGACAATGTCGCCCTCGCGCACTTTTCGCTTCGGGCTGGGAATGCCATGTACCAGCTCCTCATTGATGCTTACCGTAATGGAAGCGGGAAAAGGCGGCTGCCCATATCCCTTGAACGGTGAATAGCATCCATGCTTTCGCAGCACCTGTTCCGCAGCCTCGTTCAACTCGGCGGTCGTGATGCCCGGTTTTAAAAGTGCCTTCAGGGTTGCCAGAACTTCCGCATTGATACGGCCGGCCTGACGCATGATTTCGATCTCAGCCGGCGTCTTGATGTACACCCGGTTTGCCCAATTCATACCCGCGCCGTGCGCACTGCCTGAATGGCCTGGAGCAAAATCGCGGTGACGGCCTCGATGGGCTGAGTGCCATCTACCTCAAGCAAAACGCCGCGCTGGCGATAGTAGTCTATCAGCGGCGCAGTTTGCTCGAAGTAAACCTGGATGCGACGCTGCACTGTTTCTGAGCGGTCATCGTCCCGTTGATAAAGTTCGGAGCCGTCTATATCGCATCGTCCGGGTTGCCGTGGTGGGTTGTATTTTTCGTGATACACATGCCCCTGCGCCCGGCAAGTCCAGCGCCCTCCCAGGCGATCCACCAGCACCTCCAGTGGCGCAGTGATCAGCGGCACCAGGTCCACCCGTGCATGGTGCTCCTGCAGCAAGGCCTCCAGCGCATCCGCCTGAACGGTTGTGCGTGGAAATCCATCCAGGATCGCACCTGCCTGACAATCCGGTCGCTCCAGACGCTCCCGAATCATCTGGATGGTCACTTCGTCTGGCACCAGCTCCCCGCGATCCATGTAAGACCTGGCGAGCTTTCCCAGCTCCGTTTGCTGGCTCAAATGCTCACGAAACAGATCGCCAGAAGAGACGTGCACCAGACCCGTTTCTCGCGCCAGGATTTTCGCCTGCGTGCCTTTCCCGGCGCCCGGAGGCCCCAGCAGAACAACATAGGTGGACATGATTTGCTCCTTTTTTAGCGCACAAGGAGAGATTCCTGATACCCATGTACTTTCAGTTCCGCATCAATGGTCATAAAGGTATCGCGCACCACGCCAACGACGATCAGCAAGCCGGCGGAGGAGACCAGGAAAAGTCCGGCCCCCTGGCTGGCCGCAGGGAAGATCAATCGAATCAGGAACGGCAGGATAGCTACAATCCCCAGGAAGAGCGCACCGACCAGGGTGATCCGCCGCTGCACCCGCAACAGATACTTTTGTGTTGCCTCGCCGCGCGCCACGCCCTGCACCTGTGCGCCAATTCGCTTAAGGCTTTCGCCGTAATTCTGCTGGGTAAACAGCACATCTGTATAGAAAAAGGTGAACGCAACCACCATTATGAAATACAAAATCCAGTAGGTAGCGCTATTCCCACTGAATATTTGCTGCACCTGACTGGCGAAATCTCCCGGCGTCCTGACAAAGTAGGAAGCGATAATCGCCGGAAATTGCAAAATGGCGCTGGCAAAGATCAGTGGGATCATGCCGGCCATGTTGACCATCAAAGGCAACGTGCCACGTACCGGCATGGTCATACGGTTCCCGACTCGACGCCCCGGATACGTAACAGGAATGTTGCGACGCCCTTGCTGAATGTAGACGATCGCGTAGATAGTCACCAGAATCACCACTGCCGTCAACAGCAGCAGAATCCAGCGATATTGCACATCGCCGCGGAAGATGCGCACCAGATTCCCAGGCACCTGAGAGACAATGCCCGCAAAAATGATCAGCGAAAGCCCCTGGCCACGGATGCCAAATTCAGAAATCAATTCACCGAGCCAGATGGCGAACATCGTGCCGGCTGTCATGGCGATCAGAACCGTGAGCGAGGAAAACCAGTGCTCAGCATTGAAACCGAACACGATCACCGGCTTCTTGATGTACTGCTGCGCCAGGGAATTGAAAATGTTGATCTGACCGACAGCCGAAAGCGCTGCCATTGGCACAGCCAGATAGTATGTCCAGCGCTCCATCCAGCGGCGCCCCTCTGTGGGATTCTCTTTGATCCGTTGTTCCAACGACGGAATAATTGGCACGAGCAGTTGCAAAATAATCTGGGCCGTTATGTATGGATAAACGCCCATGGAAAGGAGCGAGAAATTGAGCACCGTGCCACCGGAAAGCAGGTTCAGGAAATCCAGAAAAGAACCGGTACCGGTCGCCAGGCTCAAGAATTCACGCAAGGCCTGAAAATCCACCCCTGGGACGGGGATATTGGCAGCCATCCGATACAGGACCAGAATGCCCAGCGTGAACAGCAATTTTCGCCGAATATCTGGAGATTTCCACAGGTAACGCCAACTGGAAAAAGCGGACTTCATCGGCGAATCTCCTCCATCAAGAAATCAACTCGACACTACCGCCGGCGGCCTCAATCTTGGCACGCGCCGCCCGACTGATGCGATGGACGCGCACCTTGTACGGCACACTCACCTCACCACGCCCAAGGATGACCACCGGGTTCTTCTCGTCCCGCAACAGACGGGCCTGAAGCAAAGTTTCCGGCGTGATCTCAGCATGAGGCGGGAAGGCCTTCGCCAGTTGATCGAGGTTGACCTCGTTATATTCAATGCGATGGATGGGCGTAAAGCCCACACCGCGCATGAATGGCAGACGTCGGAAGAAAGGCAGATTGCCACCCTGGCGATAGAGATGTCCTCCCTCGCCGCTGCGCGCGCCCTGACCCTTCGTTCCACGTCCGGCGGTCTTCCCCTGGCCGGCGGCGATGCCGCGCCCTACGCGTTTGCGTTCCTTTTTCGCTCCGGGATTTGGCCTCAAATCATGCAGTTTCATAGCTCTCCTGTTCTTCGACACGAACCAGATGGATGACTTTGCGGATCATCCCGCGAATGGCGGGAGTATCTTCATGCTCCACCGTCTGGTGCAGGCGACGCAACCCCAGCGCGCGCACGGTCGCCTTTTGCTCTTTTGAATAGCCAATCGGGCTGCGCACCAGGGTTACGCGCAACGTTTTTGCGTTCGTTTCACCCATGTTTCTTCCTCCTATCCCAGAAGGGCAAAACATCCTCGACCTTCTTACCCCGTCGAGCGGCCTCTTCCTGAGGAGATTTAAGCTGCGCCAGTGCTTGAAGCGTGGCCTGGACAACGTTCAGCACATTCGAGCTACCGAGCGATTTGGTGAGAATATCCCGCACGCCGGCCACCTCCAGCACGGCGCGCACGCCGCCCGCGGCGATCACCCCGGTACCGGGAGAGGCTGGCTTGAGAAGCACCTTTGAGCCGCCAACCTTTCCGGTCACCTCATGAGGGATGGTCGTCCCATAGAGATTGATCGGGTGCAGGTTTTTGCGCGCCCGCTCCGAGGCTTTGCGCATGGCATCCGGGACTGCGTTCGCCTTGCCCACGCCCAGGCCCACATAGCCCTTGCCGTTGCCGGCGACGACGGTCACCCGGAACTGGAAACGGCGGCCGCCCTTGACGACCTTCGCCACACGCGCGATCTCAAGCACACGCTCTTCGTATTGCTCTTGTTCCAGTTGTGTTTGCTCCAAAAGCATCTCCGTCATATTCCTCTCCAGGCCTAAAACTTCAAGCCACCTTCACGGGCGCCTTCTGCAAGCGCCTGCACACGACCAATATAGCGAAAGCCGCCACGGTCAAAGACAACCTGTTCAATACCACGGCTCAGCGCACGCTCGGCGAGCACCTTGCCCACCAGACGCGCCTGCTCCGTCTTTTTCAGACCTTTCACCTTCTCGCGTAATTCCCTGTCAATCGTAGAAGCAGAGACCAGCGTGTGCCCGGCCACATCGTCAATAATCTGGGCATAAATTTGGGAGAGACTGCGGTAGACGTTCAAGCGCGGGCGTTCGGGGGTACCAAACACTCGCTTGCGCACGCGAAGATGGCGCCGTTTGCGGGCCTCTGCACGGGTTTTTGCTGCCATGACTACTTGCCTCCTTTGCCACCAGCTTTGCCGGCCTTTCCAGCCTTGCGGCGGATTTTCTCGCCTGCGTAGCGAATCCCTTTCCCGTGATAAGGTTCGGGCGGACGCACAGCACGAATATCGGCTGCCACCTGACCGACAAGCTCTTTATCAATGCCACGGACGGTAATTTCGTTCTTTTCTACCGCAAACGTAATCCCCGACGGCGGCTCTACGCGCACCGGATGGGAATATCCAACGTATAGCACCAACGTTTTGCCTTCCAATTCAGCGCGATAGCCCACGCCTTCAAGCTGGAGCTTTTTTTCAAACCCCGCGCTCACGCCCTGCACCATGTTGGCCAGCAGCGCACGCGTGGTGCCATGAAGGGCCTTATCTTCGGGCGTATCGGTGGGACGGCTGACAACGAGCCTGCCATCCTCTAAAGCAATCTTCATCCGCGGCGAAAAGGTGCGCTCTAATTCGCCCTTCGGCCCTTTGATATGCACATAAGGCCCCTGGATGTTGACCTGAACACCCTGGGGAATTGTCACCGGTAAGCGACCAATACGCGACACTTTCTACCTCCTGCTTACCAGATTTTGCATAATAGCTCACCGCCCACACCCAGTTGACGGGCGCGGCTACCGGTCATCACGCCTTTAGGCGTGGAAAGGATCGCAATGCCCAGGCCCGAAAGCACCCAGGGAATTTCGCTCTTCTTCACGTAGATGCGACGCCCGGGTTTGCTCACCCGCACCAGGCCACTGATCACCGGCCGTCGCGCTCGACGCTCACCGACGTACTTAATCTTCAAGCGCAGGATTTTCTTACCGGGCGCATCGCCATCTACAACCTCATAACTATCCAGGTAGCCTTCCTCCTTCATGATGCGAGCGATTTCAACCTTCATCCTGGAGCTAGGCAAGGCCACCGTGTTGTGTCCGGCGATCACGGCATTGCGAATCCGCGTCAACATGTCACCAATCGGATCGTTCACACTCATCGTTTCCTCCTCCGGCTACCAGGATGCTTTAACAACGCCGGGGATTTCGCCTTTCAGGGCGAGCTCACGGAAACAAATGCGACACAGACCAAAACGCCGCATATAGCCCCGCGGACGTCCACACCGTTTACAGCGATTTCGCACCATGGTCGGATGGCGGCGTCGCAGTTCACGGAATTGCATACATTTCTGCGCCATGTTTTATGACTCCTTCCTGAAAGGCATTCCCAAAAATTTCAACAACGCACGGGCTTCTTCATCCGTCTTCGCGGTGGTCACAATGGTCACTTCCAGACCGCGCACCTTGTCAATCTTATCGTACTGGATTTCCGGGAAGATCAACTGTTCCCGGAAGCCGAGGGTGTAATTGCCCCGCCCATCGAAAGCATGGGGCGAAACCCCGCGAAAATCTCGTACGCGCGGCAGGGCGATGTTCATCAGACGATCCAGAAAGCTCCACATTCGCTCGCCCCGCAGGGTCACCTTTGCGCCGATCAGGCGCCCTTCCCGTAACTTGAAGGCCGCAATGCTGCGGCGAGCCTTGGTGAGCACCGGCTTTTGACCGGTAATCGCCATCAAATCTGCGGAAGCAAATTCCAGCGCTTTAGGATTGTCCAGCGCCTCGCCCAGGCCGATATTGACCACCACCTTCTCGATGCGCGGCACTTGCATCACGTTCCGATAGCGAAACGTGCGCATCATTGCCGGCACCACCTCTTGACGATAACGTTCTTGCAATCGGTTCATATTTTCACTCCAACGGTCAGTCAATCATTGCCTGGCATTTCTTACATACCCGACGTGGGCCGCTCTCATCGCGTTCGATCCGCACGCGGGTTCGCTGGCCGCACTTCGGGCAAACCAGCATCACATTCGAAATATGGATGGGCGCTTCAAACTGGATACGACCAGGGGTGATCTGGCGGCCGCTCTGGGTTTGCACGGCGCGTTGATGCTTGATGCGCAGGTTAACACCCTGCACCACCACGCGTGCCTGATCCGTCAGGACACGAATCACCTCGCCGCGCTTCCCCTTATCCTCCGCACGCCCCGTAATCACTTCGACAATATCACCTTTACGAATTTTGAACTTCATCGCGCACTCCAACACCTTAGAGTACTTCCGGGGCTAACGAGACGATCTTGGTAAAGCCCTTCTCGCGCAGTTCGCGCGCCACAGGGCCGAAGATGCGCGTGCCTTTAGGATTGACGCCATCGTTATCCAGGATGACGGCTGCGTTATCATCAAAGCGGATGTAGGAGCCATCCTCACGGCGCCACTCTTTGCTGCAGCGTACAATGACAGCACGCACAATTTCGCTCTTCTTCACGGTGCCCTGAGGGGAGGCGGATTTCACGGTCGCCACCACAACATCCCCCACATAGCCATACTTGCGCTTCGATCCACCCATGACGTGGATCACCAGCAGTTCGCGAGCGCCCGTATTATCTGCAACCTTCAGACGAGATTCCTGCTGAATCATGCCGTCTCTCCTTCCTCGGCCACCTCGACCGTGCGCTCTTCGCGCTTGAGGATTGCTTCCACCACCCAGCGCTTGTGGCGCGAGAGCGGGCGCGATTCCACAATCTGCACCTGATCGCCAACCTGGCATCCCAGCTCATCGTGCGCCATGACGCGCTTGGTGCGGTGGATCACTTTTTTGTAGAGGGGATGACGAAAGGTACGCGTGATCTCTACGACCACGGTCTTCATCATCTTATTGCTGGCCACAACTCCTACCAAACGACGACGATTGTTCATACCGACACCTTGCCTTCCGCACGCAGTTTCTCGCGCAAAATGGTTTCCAGGCGGGCAATGTCACGGCGTAACAGGCGCAGGCGACTGGTATCCGTCAACTGCCCCAGCGTATGCTGGAAGCGTAGCTTCATCAGCTCCTCGCGCGTGTCCGCCAGCCTGGCCCGAATCTCTTCAATGCTCATCTTGCGAATCTCTTCCGGTTTCATGCCTGTTCTCCCATTTCATGACGAGTCACAATGCGTGTCTTGATAGAGAACTTATATTGA
This sequence comes from Chloroflexota bacterium, assembly GCA_017743695.1. Lineage (GTDB taxonomy): Bacteria > Chloroflexota > Anaerolineae > Anaerolineales > Villigracilaceae > 630D-37. The sequence continues at coordinate 4,755 of JAGHYK010000024.1, read as the reverse complement.
GCTAACTGTAGCGCACGCATGGCCGCATCTTCTGGTAACCCGGCGATTTCAAACATAATCCGTCCAGGTTTGACCACGGCCACGTAATATTCCACATTGCCCTTGCCGTTACCCATTCGGGTTTCGGGTGGTTTGCGGGTATAGGGTTTATCCGGGAAAATGCGCACCCAGATTTTGCCGCGTCGCTTCATTTCACGCACAATCGCCCGACGAGCCGCCTCGATCTGGCGCGCTGTCACCCAGCCTGGCTCCAACGCCTGCAGGCCATATTCCCCGAAGGCGATCTCTGCGCCTCGATAGGCTTTGCCCTTCATGCGGCCGCGCATTTGCTTGCGCCATTTAACACGTTTCGGCATTAACATCGCTCACCTCTCTACGCTATTCCGTCACATATACTCCATCGGTGGATTCGGCTTTTTCCTCTTCCACCTCTGGGAGCACTTCACCTTTATAAATCCAGACCTTGACCCCGATCTGGCCGTAAGTCGTCTTTGCTTCCGCGCGAGCATAATCAATCTTGGAGCGTAAGGTCTGCAAAGGCACACGTCCTTCTCGCAACCACACTCTGCGCGCCATTTCAGCACCCGCCAGGCGGCCGGCCACCTCAATTTTGATCCCTTGTGCGCCTTCCCGCATCGCCTGCTGGATGGCACGCTTCATCGCCCGACGATAGGCAATACGGCGTTCGAGCTGATCGGCAATATTCTGCGCCACCAGGATGGCCTCCAGGTCTGGTTTTTGCACTTCACGAATTTCCAGGTCCACCTTTTTCCCGACCAGGGATTCCAGCGCCTGACGGATCTTCTTGATCCCTTCTCCCTTGCGCCCGATCAGTACGCCGGGTTTGGCGGTATGCAAGATGACATGCACTTTGCCCGGAAAGCGCTCAACCTCCACGCGCGAAATGCCCGCTTTGCCATCCCGCACCGCGTCCGGCAACTCCTGGCGATACCTGAGCGCTGGCAGGTCGTTGGCGGTTCCGCCCTTGGAAGTGGGGCCAAAGAACAGGGTGCGAATGGCAAAATCTTGAAGCAGTTGCTCCTGATAATCTGTGCCTTCCGCAAACCAACGCCCTTGCCAGGTTTCATGAATGCCCAGGCGCATACCGATAGGGTGAACTTTGCGTCCCATAACTTCTCCTTCGTTGACTAATCTTCGTACTCGCGCAGGATAACCGTCACATGCGAAGAGCGGCGCAGGATCGGCTTGAACCGTCCCCGTGCACCAAAACGGCGCCACTTACGGGTTGGGCCTTCATTGGCATAGATAGTGGCGACATAGAGATCGTCGCTATTCAGGCCAAAATTCTCCTCTGCGTTGGCTACCGCTGAAGCAAGCAGCTTGTACAGCGGGCGCGCGGCGCGCTTGTTGGTCAGGCGCAAGATTGACAGGGCTTCATTGACGCTCTTGCCTCGCACCAGATCAACGACCAGACGCACCTTTTGCGCCGAGATCGGCAAATACCTCAAGTGAGCTTGTACATCCATAGCGCCCTCTCTCCTATTTCCCTTTCTTCTCGACAATATGCCCGCGGAAGGTGCGAGTGGGAGCGAATTCGCCCAGGCGATGCCCAACCATGTTCTCGGTGATGTAAATGGGAACATGGCGCCGGCCATCGTGCACAGCGATTGTATGGCCAACCATCTCAGGATAAATCACGCTGGCGCGGCTCCAGGTGCGAATGACTTTCTTTTCGCCCCTCAAGTTCATCTCGCGAATCCGCTTGAGGAGCTTTGGATCAACATATGGGCCTTTTTTCAATGAACGAGACATATCGCTCTACCTCTTCCTCCGTTATCAGCCGGTTTTACTACGCCGACGCACAATGTACTTGCTGGTCTTTTTGTTGCGACGGGTCTTATATCCCAAAGCCGGCTTCCCCCACGGGGTACGCGGGCCGGGTTTCCCAATCGGTTGACGGCCTTCCCCACCGCCATGGGGATGATCGCGCGGGGACATGGCAGAACCTCGCACCGTTGGACGAATCCCCAAATGGCGCTTCCGTCCAGCTTTGCCAAGTTTGATGTTTCCATGATCCAGATTGCCAACAACGCCAATCGTGGCATAGCAAGACTGGTGAATCAGGCGCACTTCTCCGGAAGGCAGGCGAACCTGGGCATAATCGCCCTCTTTGGCCAGCAACTGGGCCGCGGCCCCTGCCGCACGTACCAGTTGCCCGCCGCGCCCCGGATAAAGCTCAATATTGTGCACCAGAGTACCAACCGGAATACTGGCAATGGGCAGCGCATTTCCCGGACGGATCTCGGCATTCGGCCCGGACATCACGGTATCGCCAACCTTCAGCTCCAGGGGAGCGATGATATAACGCTTCTCGCCATCCGCATAATGAAGCAGCGCCAGGCGAGCCGTGCGATTGGGATCATACTCAATCGCGGCCACGCGCGCCGGAATGCCATGTTTCTCGCGCTTGAAATCCACCAGGCGCAAATAGCGGCGATGACCACCGCCACGATGGCGCACCGTAATACGGCCATAAACGTTACGGCCACCCTTCTTGCGCAAAGGCACGATCAGAGAGCGCTCCGGCTCCGTTTTGGTGATCTCTTCAAAAAGATAGCCGGTCATCCCACGCTGGCCGGGAGTGACAGGTTTATATTTCTTTACGCCCATTGCTACACCCCTTCCAGGAACTCTAAGGTTTGACCCTCTGCGAGGGTAACAATTGCCTTTTTATACCCCGGACGGCGCACCAGCAAACGACGGCTACGGGCACGTCGGCTGCGTTTGGCAGGGGTGTTGATGATATTCACCTTCACCACCTGGACATCAAACAGCGTTTCGATGGCGTCTTTCACCAGCGTTCGCGTCGCGTCCTCGCTGACTTCAAACACATACTGGTTAAACCGCTTTTTCTGGCGATTGGATTTTTCTGTCACAATGGGACGTCGCAAAACATCATAAATCGTGCTCATGGTTCACCTCTCATCCCAAATGCGCCGTCAGCACGTCCAGGGTTTGCAAAGGCATGACGACCTTTTCAAAACCCAGCAGATCGCGAATATTCAGGTAGGCTGCCAGCAACACCTTGGTATCTGGCAAATTGTTGGAAGCGCGCATCACCGTTTCATAGCTCGCATCTTTTTGTGGCATCAAGATCAATGCGCTGGCATCTCCGGCGACGTTGCGCAAAACTTCAGCCATGAGGCGGGTCTTGGGTTCGCTCAGATTCAGGTGCTCCACCACCACGATCCCCGATTCGGCAGCCTTGGCAGAAAGTGCGGAGCGCAAAGCCGCGCGGCGCATCTTCTTCGGCATCTCCTGGCGATAGCTACGTGGATGAGGCGTATGGACTTTACCACCCCCCACCCACTGCGGAGCACGGATCGAACCCTGGCGGGCGCGCCCGGTTCCCTTTTGACGCCATGGCTTGCGCCCACCGCCGGAGACCTCCCCTCGCGTCTTCGTGTCATGCGTTCCCAGGCGCGCGTTGGCCATCTGGCGCACATACGCCTGGTGCATCAGGTCAGGGCGAATCGGCGCCTCAAAGATCGTCGCCGGCAACTCCACCTGACGTACCACTTCTCCTTGTAAATTCAGCACATTCACCATCATCGCTTATGCACTCCCGGCGCTACTGTTTGCGCGCCTCTTTGATCAGGATCAGACCACCTTTGGGTCCCGGCACAGCGCCGCGCACTCCGATCAGATTGCGTTCCGGGTCCACCAGCACAACCTTCAGGTTTTGCACGGTGACGCGCTGCGCGCCCATATGTCCAGCACGACGCGAGCCTTTATAGACCCGTCCCGGATCGGTGTTGGAGGAGTTGGAACCAGGGGCGCGCCAGCGATCCGATTGACCATGGGTCTTCGGACCACCCGCAAAGTGGTGACGTTTGACACCACCCTGAAAGCCCTTTCCCTTGCTCGTTCCAACCACATCCACGCGCTCACCGACGGAGAAAGCTTCGACGGTGACCTTATCGCCCACAGCCACATCGGGCGATTTGACGCGGAACTCGCGGAGATAGCGCAAGGGCGGCAGGTTGGCGGCCTTCAAATGCCCCCACTCACCCGAAGTCAGGCGCTTGGGGTTAACCTCAACAAAACCCAGCTGCACTGCCGAATACCCGTCTTTTTCTGGCCGGCGCACCTGGGTAACATAGCATGGCCCAGCCTCGATCAACGTGACAGGCACGGCCGCGCCACGCTCATCGAAGATCTGGGTCATGCCGATCTTCTTACCAATCAGCCCTTTGAGCATTCCGTTCTCTCCTTTCAAAGTTTCAAAAATTGGATGGAGACTGTCAACCGGGGCTTCGGTTGCATCATCTCCGCACAGGGCAGTCAAGCGCCCGGCTGAGAGTTTTCATCACTCACAGGCACGGATCGTTCTTACCCTATGTTGAAAAAGACGAGCAAAAGTTCCTAAATTTTGATCTCAATATCCACACCCGCCGGCAGATTCAAGCGCATCAGCATATCAATCGTCTTGGAATCAGGATCGAGGACATCAATCAGACGATTATGGGTGCGGATTTCAAAGTGCTCATGCGAGTCTTTGTCAATAAACGTCGAGCGACGAATTGTAAACCGTTCGATGGTAGTTGGCAAGGGTACAGGCCCCACCACGCGCGCACCAGCCCGTTCGGCAGTTTCGACAATCCGCCGCGCCGACTGGTCAAGAATGCGATGATCGTATGCCTTGAGGCGAATGCGAATACGTTGCCTGGTCATAGCACGCCTACTCTAAGATTTTGGTGATCACGCCGGCGCCGACGGTCAAACCACCTTCGC
>JAGHYK010000209.1 GCA_017743695.1 Chloroflexota bacterium | reverse complement strand
CATAATTGCTGCGTCTCACAATAAAGCCTTCGACTTTAGTCGAGGGTTGTTTACACCCCGATCTGTTCCCTTCTGACATTGACCATAAAGGGTGACTGACGCGCTTTGTGCTTCTCGGCTGAAACCGGGAAAACAGAAAGAAGAAGCCCATGGCGCAGACATATTTCTGAAAGAAGCGGACTCAGCCTGGTCATCTCGGTTCCCGGTTTCACTTCACCCTTGAGAACGATGAGCACATCAATGTCTGAATCTTCGGTGAAATCGCTGCGCGCGTACGAGCCGTAGAGATAGACGCCCCCCCAACCGCTCGCCGTAGAGATTGATCAGCGCGGCTTTGAGTTCCTGCAGGGCCAGGCGTACCGACTGGGGCAGCTCATCGGTCTTCATCGCTTGCCTCCTGCCAGTTTTTCACCACGTACCGCACGATTTCGGCCTGCTCTTCGGGTTGCAGTCTAGCAGCGGGGTTCTGGATGGTGTGGAGCCGTGGCTGGCTTGCCGCATGCTCGACAACGTAGAGCCAGTAGTCGTTACCCAGACGCTGCGCCATCAGCCATTCGTTGGGGGTGAGCACGATGGCGCCGGTCGTGGCGCGGGCTTTGACCTCAATGTAGCGCACACTTTCCGCCTGTTTCTCTTCCGTAGGTGGCGTCCTTGAGCGGATGTCATAGCCAAGATTTTGCGTTGAGACATCTTCCGGCACACGCCCGTGCTCCCGTTCGTACGCCATGGCCACCTGCATACCGATGGCTTCAATCTGCGCATCAGACCGCATGGCTCCATTGGCCGCCGGTTGGGGGATAACCCGCGCCACACCCAACACCTTTGGGGTTGAGGGCAGCAGGCTGGTTTCGCGGCGGATGGCTTCTTCAAGCGCCCGTTTACGTCCCTCCAGTTCTTCCCTTCGCCGCTGTTCGTTGAGCACTTCCATGTCGGGAAGGTTGTCGCCCTTTGCGCGGCGGGTCTCGTAGTCAATCAGTTTTGCGTCGGATTCCACAATCATCTGCTCCAGCGAACGCAGCCCGTATTTGCGTTTGATAGCCGCACGGCGCTGACGCTCTTCGAGCAGTTCCGCGCGATAGGATTCCAGGACCTTTTCAATGGCGAAGGCCAAGGCCTCGTTTTCGTCCGGGATGGTCCCTATCTCCGATGGGAGCTGCGCGGGTTTCAAATCCCAGAGAATGGAGGGATGGACAGAGGTCAATGCTCCCTGGATGGGATGGTAGATGACAAAGATGCGCTTTCCGGCTACCTGATTGGCGCCATCGCAGATTTCCCCCTCCAGGAAGAAAAGCCAGCCGTCCATCCGTCCATCTGGGTCAGCAAAGACGGCCCCACGGCGCACATCTTTGGCGCACCCGCTCAGCAGGCGGTCCAGCAGCGCTTCGAGCAGGGGGTGACCGGGCGCAACAAATTCTGCCTCCTGACGACGAGCCGTCTGTTTGTCGAAGGCCAGTTTGCCGTACTCCCGGAAGACCTCGCCGAAACGATCCTTGAATTCCTGTGAGACGTGGTGAATTTCGTAAGGCACGTTGGGCAGGCGCCACAGGCCATCGCGGCGGCGTTCGAGGTGGATGTTGAGAAAATGGCAGGCGCGCTCGAAGAAACGTTCGATGTATTCCGGCACCAGGCGGTTTTCACGGGCGCGCCGATCCTCGCCCAGGACGCGCTGCAGGTCAATGTGGCGTGTCGCCAAACCTTCCAGGGCGGCTTTCCGGGCTCGGTCCACGGCCTCCTGGTCGGGCAGGGCTTCGATCTCGGCAATGATGTCCTCCAGCGTGCGCCGGTTGGTAATGGCTTCGACGATGAGCTCCTTGAGGCTGCGGCCCGGGATGACTTCGCCGATGACATCAAAAACGCGGTCACTTCCCAGTGCGGTCTGAACCTGCTCAAGCTTGTGGAAGAGCGCCGTCAGCACCTTGCCTTCGCGGGTATCGGCGGCGACCAGGTTGTAGATATGCACCTCTTTTTGCTGACCATAGCGGTGGATGCGCCCCATGCGCTGTTCGAGACGGTTAGGATTCCAGGGGATGTCGTAGTTGACCATCAGGGAGCAGAATTGCAGGTTGATGCCCTCTCCGCCTGCCTCGGTGGAGACCATCACCTGTGCCTGCTCACGGAACTCATGCTCGGTGCGAATGCGCGCTTCCAGGTTCAGGCCGCCATGCAGGGCGACGACGGTATAGCCCCAGTCGGTGAGTTTCTCCTTGAGATATTCCAGCGTCTCCCGCGATTCGGTGAAGATCAGAAGCTTCTCGCCCGTTTGCCGGATGTGCTCGGCTTCCATGACGTTCCGCAGCTCGTTGAGCTTGGTTTCTATCTCGTACCGTTCGGCTTCGCGGGCCAGGCGGATGAGATCGTCCAGGGTGGCGATTTCGGCTTGCAACTCCTCGCGAGTTTCGGCGGCGGTGAGTCGTTCCAGCAGCTCTTCTTCGTGCCTGAGGCGCTCGGCTTCGGGAACATCTTCCAGCATGTCCTCATCCACCGTGCCGCGTTCGGCGAGCCAACTGCCCAGCCGGAGAAGTTCTTCCAGCCGCTCCCGGCGGCGTTCAAGCGAGCGGCGCACGGCCCGAACGCTGGAGGCCAATCGTCGCTGCAGGATCAGCAGGGCAAAGGCCACGTTCCGCTTATCCGCAACCAGGGCTTTGTTGTAAGACTTCTCCACATATTCGGTGACGGCGTTGTAGAGGCGTTTTTCCTGGTCGTTGAGCTGATAAGTCTTTGTGGCCACCCGGCGCGGCGGGAAGAGGAGTCGCCCCTCAAAGTCTTTCAGGTCTTCCTTCAGGCGGCGCAGGAAGAGCGGATTGTCGGCGTTCTGCACCGCTTCGCGGAGCTGCTCGGGATTGGCGAAGAACCCGGGCTGGAGAAGCTCCAGAAAAAGGTGAAAGTTCTCCGGGTCGCCGCGATGGGGAGTGGCGGTCAGAAACAGCAAAAAGTTGCTTTTGCGCGAGAGAAGTTCACCCAGGCGATAGCGCCCGGTACGGGTTGTCTTTTCGCCATAGCGGTAGGCGGCCATTTTGTGGGCTTCGTCAACCACCACCAGGTCCCAGTGCGCCTCGCCCAGGCTCGCCAGCACATCGTCCTGTTTGGCAAAGTCCATCGAGGTGACAATCTGGGCGTTCTCCTGCCAGATGTTGCGGCCCCAGGAGGCATCCATGACGCTGCGGTCAACCACGGTGAAGGTTTCGCCAAAGCGTTCTTTCATCTCCCGCCGCCACTGGTCTTTGAGGTGGCCCGGCACAACAATCAGCGTACGCTGCACCAGCCCGCGATACTTCAGCTCCTTGAGCAGCAGGCCGGTCATGATCGTCTTCCCCGCACCAGGGTCATCGGCCAGCAGAAAGCGGATGCGCGGGTTGGGCAGAATGTAGTGGTAAACAGCCTCGATCTGATGTGGCAGCGGATCGACCTGCGAGACATTGACCGCAAGCAGTGGGTCAAACTGCTGCGCATAACGGATACGGTGCGCTTCCATGGCGAGGAAGAAGGCTTCGCCGCGTCCACCAAAGTCGCGCCCTGTCTCGGTCGTTGCACTTACATGCGCCAGGTCAGACGCACTGAGGATACACGAGTAAAACTGCCTGGTCTTCGTACCAACGGCTTTAATCCTGATACGGCTTCCAAGCTGCTCGTGCGTGAGCAGGCGCAACGGCTCAGGCCAAAAATCCCCTTCAAGTAAAGCACCAACTTTCAGCGCACTGTCGCCCATCTGCTCTGTGACTCCTTCAGGGGAATGGTTCGGGTTCGCAGGTCAGGTTTTTGTCTTCAATCTTGCAGCGCACAAAGCACGTCCGAAAGTTGGAGACACGCTGCAAGGCAGGTCAACCTAAATCGCTTGTACTTTGCCCACCAGGCTTGCTCTAAATCAATCTGGCAGACAGATACCTGGCTTGAAAGGGGCAAACACCGATAAAACCTAGCTATCTCAGCGTTGCAGGTGTACCCGTGTTTGCTACGTACGGCATATCTGCTTCCGGCTAAACGGTTCAAATCCTCGCCGGCGAATACAGGCGGCCTGTTGACCAAGACTACGCTTGAGCCAGACGTAGAACCAAGTCAGAGAGGTCAGCGTAGGTTCACGTTGCCGTAGTACGGCGGGTCAGTCAGCACAGCGTTGAAAGAGTTGTCGGGACAGGGAAGTTGCGTCGCTGATCCTCGGTGAACCTGTGGGATGCTCAAAACTTTCACTATGCTCTTCCTCGCTGGCTGAACCTCGTCGAAGAACTCTCACTGCAAGGTCTCTCTGGCTAACCGCTCCAGTACCGGAAGCAAAGGCGGAATATCCTGAGAAACTGTTTTCCAGATAATCTGCAAGTCAACACCGTGATATTCGTGAATGAGTTTATCGCG
>JAGHYK010000208.1 GCA_017743695.1 Chloroflexota bacterium | reverse complement strand
TCATTCTTCCCCCCTCGCCGCTTCCTCTGCGCGGGCGAATTCTTCGGGCGTGTTGACGTTCCAGAACGCTCGCCCGCTGGGATCGATCCGCCGCATCTCCTCCTCGCTGACCTTCCGCACGCGCACGCGGTCGAACCACGAGATGACGCGCCAGGCGCCAGCCTGGAGGGCCGCCTCCACCGCCGGCAGGCAGCTCTCCCGACGATATAAGGCATGGAGCGGCTCATACCCCCCTTCATGGAAAGGCACCACCACATCCCAATTCTCCTGTTCCATCCACTCTCGCGCCTGCAAAAAGAACGCCGCGCTGGCAAACGGCATATCGCAGGCGACCACGGCCACCAGCGGCTGACTCGCCTCCGCCAGCGCCGTATACAGCCCCCCCAAAGCTCCCCGTCCGGGCACGCGATCCCGTGCCAGCCTCACCCCCAGAAAGGCATAGGCCTGCGGGCGGTTCGTCGTCACCAGCACCTCGTCCGCAATCCCCGCAAGTCGCTCCAAAAGGTGTACAATTAAGGGGCGACCGAGAAACGGTTTCAGCGCTTTGTCCTCTCCCATACGGCGGGATTCTCCGCCGGCCTGAATGACTAACGTGAGCATATGTCCAATTATAGTGCCACTTCTCCCAGCGTTGCTGAAATCCTGGACCGGCTGACGGTCGAGGGTGAGCTATATGAATCCCTGCCGGATGGCTCCGTGCGCTGCTTCGCCTGCGGCCACCGCTGCCTGATCCGGCCGGGACGGCGTGGCATCTGCCAGGTGCGCTTCAACGAGAACGGCAAACTGCGCGTCCCCTGGGGCTATGTGGCAGCGCTTCAAAGCGACCCGGTCGAGAAAAAGCCCTTCTTCCACGTCCTTCCCGGCTCCAACGCGCTCACCTTTGGCATGTTGGGTTGCGATTACCACTGCCCATACTGTCAGAACTGGTTCACCTCCCAGGCCTTGCGCGATCCGGCCTCCGATGGCGCCGTCCAGCTCATCCGCCGCATCACCCCGCAGCAAATGGTTGCCCTGGCCCGCGAAACCGGCGCCAGCCTCGTCGTCTCCTCCTACAATGAGCCGCTGATCACCAGCGAATGGGCTGTGAGCATCTTCAAAGAGGCCAAAAAAGCCGGCCTCTTGTGCGCTTACGTCTCCAACGGCAACAACACCCCCGAAGTGATGGACTACCTGCGCCCCTATCTGGATGCCTACAAGATTGACCTGAAATGCATGAACGATCGCAATTATCGCAAGCTCGGCGGCACGCTGCAAAACACCCTGGATGGCATCCGCCGCGCCTTTGAGGCCGGCCTGTGGGTCGAAGTGGTCACCCTGATCGTGCCCGGCTTCAACGACTCGAACGAAGAGCTCTGGGAGGCCGCTCGCTTCCTGGCAGGCCTTTCCCCCAACATTCCCTGGCATGTCACCGCTTTCCACAAAGATTACAAGATGACCGATCCGGAGAATACCGATGCCCGCACGCTGCTGCGAGCCGCCGAAATCGGCCGCGAGGCCGGCCTGCGCTATGTCTATGCGGGTAACCTGCCCGGTCAGGTTGGCGAATACGAAGACACCTTCTGCCCGCGCTGTAACTTCCGCCTGATCCGGCGCTTCGGGTTTGTGATTCGTGAATACCACATCACCGCCCAGGGTACCTGCCCCAAATGCGGCGAACACATCCCCGGCCTCTGGCCTTCGCAGCCGGAAAAGGTGCGCCTGCACGGCCACGGAATGCCCATCCCGTTGTGGTAGCATCCTGATCGCTTCATCGTTTACGGCACATCTTCTCTTCCAGGAGGTCCTGTGATGTTCTATAGCTTCGATTACTGGTTGTTCATGTTGCCAGCGATCATCCTGACCATGCTGGCCTCATGGTACGTACAATCCGCCTACCGACGCTGGGGCCGCGTGCCGGCCAGCAGTCGCATCAGCGGCGCAGAAGCTGCCCAGCGACTTGCCCTCTACGGCGGCCTGAGCGATGTACGCATCCAGGTCATCGGCGGCACGCTCACCGATCATTACGACCCGCGCGATCGCGTCCTGCGACTCTCCGCGGGCGTCGCCCAGAGCACCTCTGTGGCCGCCCTGGCGGTCGCCGCTCATGAGCTTGGTCATGCCCAGCAACATGCGGAGGGCTACTTCCCTCTGCAACTGCGCAGCGCCCTGGTGCCGGCGGTCAATATCGGCTCCTACCTGGGCTGGATTCTCATCCTGATCGGCCTGATGATCCGCGCCAGCGGCATCGCCTGGTTGGGTGTGATGGCGTTTTCCCTGGGCGCGGTCTTTGCCCTGGCGACCCTGCCGGTGGAACTCAACGCCTCGGCGCGCGCCCGCGTCCTCTTGCGCGAGAGCGGCCTGATCCGCACCGAAGAAGAAATGCGCGGCGTGAGCACCGTCCTGAACGCCGCCGCCCTGACCTACGTCGCCGCCCTCGCCACTTCCCTCTTGCAACTCCTCTACTACGTCTCGCTGGTCAGCGGCCTGAGCGGACGCCGCCGCTGATCTCCATCCTGGGAGGTATCTCATGTTCGATAAACAAGAGCTTGAAGAACTGCAGCAGGCGTTGAAAAAATGGGAGCAGACCACGCTGCAAAAATCGCTGGCCAGTATGCCGGAGCGACGTTCGGAATTCATCACCGCCTCCTCCGAGCCGATCCAGCGCCTCTATACGCCCCTCGATATTGCAGACATGGACTATCTCAATGACCTCGGCCTGCCCGGCGAATATCCCTTCACCCGCGGCATTCACCCCACCATGCACCGCGGCCGCCTGTGGACAATGCGCATGTTCGCCGGCTTTGGCACTGCGGAGGAGACCAATCGGCGCTTTAAATATCTGCTCGAACAGGGGCAAACCGGCCTCTCCATCGCCTTCGATCTGCCCACGCTCATGGGCTACGATACGGATGCCCCGGAGGCCCTGGGCGAATTCGGCAAATGCGGCGTGGCCGTTTCCTCCCTCAAGGACATGGAAATCCTGCTCCAGGATATTCCGCTGGATAAAGTCTCAACCAGCATGACCATCAACGGCCCGGCTGCCGTCATCTGGGCGATGTATATCGCTACCGCTGAAAAACAAGGCGTGCGCCCCGATCAACTGCGCGGCACCATCCAGAACGACATTCTCAAAGAATACATTGCCCAGAAAGAATTTATCTTCCCTCCGGAGCCGTCCATGCGCCTGGTGGTGGACACCATGGAATACGGCTCCAAATACGTGCCGCAGTGGAACACCATCTCCATCAGCGGCTATCACATCCGCGAAGCCGGCTCCACCGCGGTTCAGGAACTCGCCTTTACCCTGGCCGATGGCATGGAATACGTGCGTTGGGGCATTGCCCGCGGCATGGATGTAGATGAATTCGCCCCGCGGCTCTCCTTCTTCTTCAACGCCCACAACGACTTCTTCGAGGAGATCGCCAAATTCCGCGCCGCTCGCCGCATCTGGGCGCGTGAAATGCGTCACACCTTCGGCGCCAAAAACCCGCGCTCCTGGCTGCTACGCTTCCACACCCAGACCGCCGGCTGCACCCTCACCGCCCAGCAGCCGGAGATCAACATCGTGCGCGTGGCCATCCAGGCCCTGGCTGCCGTGCTGGGCGGCACGCAAAGCCTGCACACCAACTCCATGGACGAGGCCCTGGCGCTCCCCTCCGAACTGGCCGTCACGATTGCCCTGCGCACCCAACAGATCATCGCCGAAGAGTCCGGCGTCGCCAACACGGTGGACCCCCTGGGCGGCTCCTACTTCGTGGAGGCCCTCACCAACCGCATGGAAAAACAGGCCTACGAATACTTCCGCCGCATTGAAGAGCTGGGCGGTGTGCTCCCGGCCATCGAAAAAGGCTTCTTCCAGTCCGAAATCGCCGATGCTGCCTACCGTTACCAGCGCGAAATTGACGAGGGCATTCGCAAGATCGTCGGCGTCAACGCCTACGTGGATAACAAACCCATCACCATCCCCATCCTGGAAATGGACCCGAACGGCTACCAGCGTCAGATCGCGCGCCTGCAGGAAGTGCGCCGCACCCGTGACAACGCCCGCGTCGGCCAGGCCCTCGACCGTCTGCGCATTGCCTGCCTGGGCACGGAAAATACCATGCCCTACATCCTCGATGCGGTACGCGCCTATGCCACGCTGGGCGAGATCGTGGCCGTCATGAAAGAGGCCTTTGGCGTCTACCAGGAGCCGGCCTGGATTTAGCATGTTTCGCCGACTTCAGGCAGGCCTGCTTCTACTGCTTCTGGGCATAGGGGCAGGCCTGTTGATTCCCTGGTACGCCACCGCCCGCTACGGCCCGCCCTCCCCCCGCTTCTCCCCCCTCCAGCGCTGGCTCTATAGTGCCCGTCTGCTCTGGCACGACGGCC
>JAGHYK010000207.1 GCA_017743695.1 Chloroflexota bacterium | reverse complement strand
AGCGAGAAGCGGGCTTCTTTCCACAAATTTCCTGAAGCAACGATACAGTATCCAATTCTCCCGCATCGCAGAAGAAAGACTGAGACAATGGTATAATGCTTCCCATGAGTCCTGAAAGCGGTAAAACGAAAATTTGTCCCCAATGTGGCACACGGCTGAGTGAAACGGCCACGCGTTGCCCGGTTTGTGGCACATCCTTCGGAGCATCGGCTGTACCCGAAGAAAAAAAAGAAGAAAAGGATGCGCTCCGCCCGTTACAGATGCCCAGCATTACCTTGAGCCTGCCGGCAGCCTTGGGCCTGTTCCTGTTGATGTTACTTCTCGGTGCGGTGGGTGTCTTTTTTGGTTTGCGCTCCACGGGGCGCGTTGTCGAACCCACTCCTGCGCCCACCGCCACATACACGCCCACCATTACCCCAACCCCCACCGAAGCGCCGACCGCCACCCCTACTCCCACCCTCACGCCTCTGCCTCCGTTTGATTACACCGTAGCCTCCGGCGATACCTGCATCGGGATTGCGGCGGCCTTCAATGTCTCCCCTCAAAGCATTATCATCCTGAACAACCTGCCCTCGAGCTGCCCGCTCTACGCTGGCCAAAAGCTGAAAATTCCCTATCCAACCCCCACAGCGCCCCCGCCGCCTACCTCGACCCCTTTGCCAGAGGAAGCTACCCGTCAGGCATGCGAACAGGTGCTTTACACCGTTCAGGAAAACGATACCCTTTCCAAGATCGCCCTGAACTATGCCGTCCCGATGCAAGCGATCAAGGAATGGAACGGGCTTTCGACGGATAACGTGTTCACCGGGCAGACTCTGCGCATTCCGCTCTGCAAACGCGCAGCCACTCCAGGCCCCTCCCCTACCCCTACCGTTCCTCCCCCTTACCCTGCGCCCAGCCTGCTCCTGCCCCTGGATGGGGCCGCCTTCACCCTGGCGCATGATGTCGTGACCCTGCAATGGGCCTCTCTGGGCGCGCTGCGCGAAAACGAGGCCTACCAGATCACCATCGAAGATGTCACTGCCGATGAAGGACGGCGCATTGTGGATTACGTCACCGAGACGCGCTATATCGTCCCGACCAGTTTCCGCCCCAACGACCTGATCCCGCACGTTTTCCGCTGGTGGGTGGTGCCCGTGCGACGCGTTGGCACAGATCCACAAGGCGAACCCATCTGGGCGCCCGCCGGCGCAGCCAGCGAAAAGCGCGTCTTCACCTGGAGCGGTCTGGCGATCCCCGTCACCACCCCCACACCATGAAACCCCTCCTCCAAAGCCTTGACTCTTCCGGACTGCCATGAGGCCGCAACAACCAGACCTGGATGTACGCGCCTGGAATCGGGAAGCGTGGGATCGGCAGGTGGACGACCCGCAAAATCCCTGGACCAGGCCCGTCTCGCCGCAAGTGATTGCTGCCGCGCGCCGCGGAGAATGGCAGGTCCTGCTCACCGAAAACATCCCGGTCCCGCGCCACTGGTTTCCTCCGCTGGAGGGACGAGATGTGTTATGCCTGGGATCGGGAGGGGGGCAGCAAGGGCCTGTCCTGGCCGCAGTCGGGGCACGCGTCACCGTCTTCGACAACTCTCCGCGTCAATTGGAGCAAGATCGCCTCGTGGCGGAACGCGAGGGGCTTTCGCTGCGCCTGGTCGAAGGGGATATGCGCGATCTTTCCGTCTTCCCCGACGAATCCTTCGACCTGATCTTCCATCCCGTTTCCAACGTTTTCTGCCCCGAAGTGCGCCCCGTCTGGAAAGAATGCTACCGCGTCCTGCGCCATGGAGGCTATCTGCTGGCCGGAATGATGAACCCGGTACACTATATCTTTGACCTCTACGCGGCAGACGAAGGACGCCTGGAAGTGCGCCATCCTATCCCTTATTCTGACCTGACGCATCTCACCGAAGAGGAGCTGCAGGCGCATCTTGCGAAAGGCCTGCCCCTGGAATTCGGCCACAGTCTGAGCGATTTGCTCGGCGGCCAGTGTGATGCTGGCTTCCACATCATCGGCCTTTATGAAGACGTGATGAAGGATTCGCCACTGGCCGCCTATCACCCAAACTATATCGCCACCCGCGCCCTCAAACCCTGAACGCTCACAGCCACCTCCCGAAAAGGGCTTTCCGAAGCCAATATTTCGCTTTTGTCTTTTCAGAGTTAGAAGATGCGCAAACACCTGAATTCTTGTTGAAGGAGTCCCATGTTCAACGATCTTTCCTGGACGCAGGTTGCTCGCCTTGTACTCACTTCCCGCAGGCTGGATGAACTGGAAGAGCAGGAACTGGCTCCTTCCGGCGAAGTCGCGTATCAATTTTCTGCCAAAGGGCACGAGCTGGCGCAGGTTTTGCTGGGGCTGCATCTCACCCATCCGCGGGATGGCGTTAGCGTTTACTATCGCTCACGCCCTCTGCTGCTGACGCTGGGATGGAGCGTACAGGAAGCTCTGGCCTCTGGTCTGGCTCGAGAGGGGAGCGCCTCCGGGGGGCGCGATGCCGGGGTGATGTTTAATCTCCCATCGCGCGGGCGAGCGACTGTTCTGCCCACAGCTGGCGGGGTGGGCACCCAGTATACGCCAGCAGCCGGATGGGCGCAGGCCATTCGCTACTATCGGGAAGTGCTTGAGCAGGAAGAATGGCAGGGAGCGATTGCGGTCGCCTGTGGCGGCGATGGCTCGGTCGCATCGAACGGTTTTTGGGCGGCATTGAACCTTGTGACGACGCGCAATCTGCCCTTCCTTTTCTTCATCGAAGATAACGGATTTGCCATTTCAGTACGCTCACCCTTGCAAACCCCAGGAGGCAACATCGCCGCCAACCTCCGCTCCTATGGCAACCTGTATGTGCTGGATGCGGATGGGTGTGAACCCCTTGAAGCTGCCCAGGCCATTCGAGAAGCGGTAGCATACGTGCGCCAGGGTCATGGCCCCTGTCTTTTGCGTCTGCGCCTGGTGCGTCTGATGGGACATACCTTCGTAGACGATCAGGCCTATAAGTCAGCCGCAGAACGGGAAGAAGAGGCAAAACGAGACCCGCTCCTGAGATTAAGGGAAACCTTCCCCGATCTCAACTGGCAGAACCTGGAAAAAGAAGTCGAAGCTGAAATCCGCACGGCATTGGAAAAGGTGCGCCTGGCACCCGATCCCGATCCGAATACTGCCTGCCATGGCGTTTTTGCTCCCATGGAACCCGTTCCGGAACGCCTCCCCGAGACGCAAGGGCCTCGCCTGAGCCTGATCGAAGCAGTGCGACGCACATTAGAACAGGAAATGGAACAGAATCCCCGCTTGCTTGTTTTTGGGGAGGATGTGGGCGTCAAAGGGGGAGTACATGGAGCCACAGCACGGATGCAAAAACGTTTCGGCGAAAAGCGCGTTTTCGACACCTCGCTTTCAGAAGAAGGGATCATGGGGAGCGCGGTCGGACTGGCGCTGGCCGGTCTTTTCCCCGTACCCGAAATTCAATTCCGCAAATATGCCGACCCAGCCACCGAGCAAATCAACGATGCCGGCACCTTGCGCTGGCGCACGGCGGGTCACTTCTCCGTGCCGATGGTGGTACGCATTCCAGTTGGATTTGGCAAGAAAAATGCCGATCCCTGGCACTCGGTCAGCGGGGAGGCAGTTTTTGCTCATACCATCGGCTGGATGATCGCCTATCCGTCGAATGCAGCAGATGCTGTCGGGCTTCTACGCGCGGCGCTACGTGGGAAGAACCCGGTGCTTTTTCTGGAACATCGTGCGCTGTTAGACAGTCCAGAGGCGCGCCGTCCCTGGCCAGGGGATGAATATCTGCTACCCTTTGGTCAGGCAGCCTGCTTACAGGAGGGGAATTCCCTGACAGTCGTCACCTGGGGCGCGATGGTCTATCGTGTGTTTGAAGCCGTTCAAGACCTGCATGGAATAGAAATCCTGGACCTGCGCACGATCATTCCCTGGGATCGGGAGCGCGTCCTTGATTCAGTGCGCAAAACCGGAAAATGTCTGGTGGTGCACGAAGATACTTTTACCGTTGGATTTGGCGCTGAAATTCTGGCGACGATTGCCTCGGAGGCCTTTGAATTCTTAGATGCGCCCTTGCGTCGTTTGAGTATGCCAGATTGCCCGATCCCCTACAACGCAGGCCTGCGGGAGGCGGTTTTGCCCTCCCCGCAACGGATTCGCCTCGCAATCGAGGAGCTTTTACGCTACTGATAGAGAATTGCGTCATTTCCCAGGGGGAACAACGCGCCACCCACCTTTTCCGCCTTGTGAGCGCCTTGCAGGCCCACAATCTCCCAGTCCGTTGAGCGGTCTGCCGTCTTCATTCGTTCCCCATTCGTTGACGGTCTGCCCCAACCGGCTGGAAAGCCCGTGTTATTGCGGTCT
>JAGHYK010000206.1 GCA_017743695.1 Chloroflexota bacterium | reverse complement strand
CGCCTTGATGCCCTTTGGGAAGTATCAAGCTCAGGTAACCTTTGGCAGGCGAGTGGGAGATGTCCACAATGCTATGGAAAATCACCAGGAGACAAGTTGCCAAAGGGTTAGGAGCTCGCCCTTTTCGGCTATGTCACTTGCTGCATGGATTGTCTCAATCATCGGCTTTCATGGGTCTTTTTTGTCCTCTCAAAACAATGGTGGCAAGCAACAAAAACTCCGATAAAATTTATGTATGACGCGCGGCAAACGCGAGAGTGAGTGGGTGATCTTACGGCGCTGCCTGGCGATTTTGCAGCGGCTGAGACAGGGCCCGGCAGACAGGGAGGAATTGATGCGGGCAGTTGAAACACTGGCACCGGAGGCCTATCCCGTTTCCCTTTCGGCACGTCGCGAGGCCTTCAAACGTGATAAGCAGAAGTTACGGGAAGCCCTACAGGTTGAAATCAAATATGCGCATGGGAAATACGAACTCGTAGATGCCGGGCCGTTTTTTAGCTTTGCCCTCTCCGATCAGAGTCTGAAGGCAATGATGACCCTGGCCCTGACCTTTGACGAGAGCAGTGATCGCGCCAACATTCGAACGTTTCTCGAGGAAATATCTATCTTTCTGAATCCCAAACAGCGCATATCATTAAAAAATCCAAAAAGCATTGTAAACTACAATATCCTGCAGGGGATTGATCCCAATCATATTCCGCCGCATGTTTGGGAAACGGTGACGCGAGCTTTAGAGACCCGGCGAGAGCTGGAATTCAACTACCTTTCGCCGCGGTACGAAGACAAGCCAAAGCGCTTTCGGATAGCTCCTTTGCAAATTGTGTATCAGGGAGGGCATTTTTACCTGTTCGGCTATGTGCTTCATAGCGAGACGATGGAAGAGGACTATCGTAGATTTCGCATCGGCTACATCCAGGACGATGAGTATCTGAAAGTGTTGCCGGCGATTATCAAACGGCCATTTCGCCAACCGCCGCGCTACGAGGTCCGCTATCGTCTGCTCCCCCCACTGAGCCGCGGAGCGATCAGCCAGCACTTTGAGGAGATGAAAGTGGTGTATCTGGAAGATGGCAGTGTGGAGATCCAGGCTGTGACCGCCGATTTGTTCGAAGCTGAGCGTATCCTGCTGAGTTACGGACAATATTGTATTGTACTCGGCGGACAGGAGCTTCGGAATCGCATCCGCCGAGCGATTGAAGGCATGTGCCGGAACCTGCAAAATTCCTCGTCACTCGCAGACGAGTAGGTCACATTTGTGCCCCTGATCAGGTGGTAAGATCAGACAGGAAGAGAAATGTGGATACGACTCCTACCCGTATTTTCGCGATTGGCTGAAGAGAAAGACATCCCGCCGGAGTTGAGCGCGCGCCTGCCACAAGGCTGGCGACTCTCAGGACATCAGGTGGAGACCTACCGCGCGCTGACCGAAGGCGATGCGGAGGTGATCTTCAATACGGCGATGACAGGGGATGGGAAGAGTCTGGCGGGGCAGTTGCCGGCCTTGATTCGTGGGGGAATGGAGTATCCTGTGCTGGTCATGTATCCGACCAACGAATTGGTCGAGGATCAGCGGGTACATCTGGATCAAACGATTGCCGAATGGGGTGCTCATGTACTGCCCAGTATGCTGAACAGCGCTGAACTTGACAGCATCATGGTAGAGGAGGATTACCGACGGCGTGGTGAGGCATTGATGCGCATCCTGCGCAACGGCGATTTTATCTTGAGCAATCCGGACATTTTCCACTACGTCATGCATCAGTTCTACACGTATCCCGAAGATGCTCCAGAGCGTTACGCCGCGCCGCTGGCACAAAAATTCCGTCAGTTGACCTTCGACGAATTTCACATCTTCGATGCGCCGCAGATCGTCAGTGTCCTGAATGCCTTGTTGTTCATCCAGGAAATCAGCGGGGAGGTTCGCCCGCACAAATTCCTGTTCCTTTCCGCCACACCTAACCGCCTGATGCGTGAATATCTGGAACGTTCCGGTCTGCGGGTGAAATTTATCGAGGGTGAATATGCCACAGGAGGCGATTCTGCCCATTGGCGCAAGATTCTAAATCCGGCGGAAATTCACTTTGCCGCCAGTTCGCGCGCCGAGGAGTGGGTAGAAGCGCATCTCGACGATGTTTTGCTGCCTTTCTTCCTGGAACGCCGGCCCCATGCAAAAGGAGCGATTATTGTCAACTCTGTGGCCTCAGCGCTACGAATTTACGAAAAACTCCAACCTGTCTTTGCTGAACATGGTTTACGAGTAGAGCCAAACACTGGCCTGACTTCGCGAACGCGGCGCAGAATCTCATATGAGGCCGATCTGTTGATTGGCACCTCCACCGTAGATGTTGGCGTGGATTTTCAGATTAACTTCCTGGTCTTCGAGAGCCGCGATGCGGGCAGTTTTCTGCAACGGTTGGGGCGTTTGGGTCGCCATGATGGTTACCGCCGCGATGGACAAGTCTACGCTTTCCATGATTATGTCGCTTACGCCCTGCTCCCCGACTGGATAACGGCACGCTTGTTCAAAGGTCAGGAAGGCGCGTCGCCGCTTTTGGAAGAGGGCGCTGAAATCGAACGTCAGCAGTTCAACGAGGCGATACGAGCGGTCTTCCCGCCGTTGACCGAATTCGAGCACTATGCTCAAACCTGGGGAAAGTTTCAATCACTCAAAATTTTGTGTGGATTGGCGCGCAAAACCGTACGGGAGCAATATTGCCAGAGCCGGGAAAATCTGCAAAAGCGCTATGAGGCGACGTTTGGAATTCACCTTTCCAGCGCCATTCCGCACTACAAAGAACTGGCTGAGAAAGAAAAACCTTTACTGGAAGAAGCGCTATCGTTTCGTGGCGGAAACCCATTTATCTGTGGCGTGATTGATACGGCTGAAGAGAAGGAGGAAGACCGTTTCAAAATCATGGACCTGCTACAGGCAATTGCCAATCACGCTCTGAGTTACCTGAGCGAAGAAGAATTTTACGAAGCGGCGCGTCAGGCAGGGGCGAATCTGCAATTCTTCAAGAAACAGAAGCCGCTGGGCTTTTTCCAGCTCCACGGGACGCGTGAATATCAGAAATTCCGGTTTTGGTTGGATAAGGATTTGAGTTACTGGGGCGCTGAAAACTATGGCAAAGTTTTGACGCTGAAAGGGTTTTCACTGGATGCGAACTTTCCCGGCGCCAACGAGATCAATACCCGCCTTGCCCGGCGTACCCTGCCCGCGTTGCTTTGCGCCGGTCTGCATCCGTTGGAGATGAAGCGCCGCCTGAGCCTGCCACTGCTCTTCCCCCTGTATGAGTTCATCAGCCGCGATGGGGTGAGCGGCACAGTTGCCTTTGGGCGCACAGCCCTGATGCTGGATGCTCGCTTGCGATACTTTCCCATCAAATGCGGTGGTGGAGCAGTGATCGCTTAATGCTTACACTCCCATCGCAAGCAAAGCACGCTCTGCCACCGGTGGCAACTCAATCGGCACAAACCATTCCTGCGGGTAAAGATACCCATCGGCTTCAGAGGTGTCCTCGTCAATGATACGGATCAGGCCGTGCTGCTCCGCCTGCGGGTCTGGCAATCGCCGATAGACTTTACCGATAATTAGACTGGCTGGATTTTCAGCGTTATGGATACAGAGAACAAACCGGTTCATTGGAGAATCCTTTTGATTTTAAAATCTTTCCGACCAATACCATGGGCTTCAAACCAGTGAATTTCCGCTTCTACAATCATACCATTTTCCAATTGCACTGTGGCAATACCTTTCATTTTTCGCCAATGTCCTTTGCCATAGGTACGCTCGAGATGGCGTCGGATTTTGACGCCCCTGCCGGAAGCAATCATCTCGATCTCTTTGATTTCGCCAAGAATCTCAAACTTCATCCTTTCTGATTTTAGCACGAAACAAGACCTCTTCACCAGGCTCGATTTTTCAACAAGGAGTGCCTATGACGGAAGAACCATTTGATGAATTTGAAACCCTCGAAGAACCTGCTGTAGTGGAAGAAGAGCGCCATGCGGAAATCGCTGCCGAGCCGCTGCTGACAAACCTGATGCGTGGGGTGATGCAGAAAACATGGCCTGGTGACGTGGTGATGGCCGACTTCGTCCAACACGTCCTGCCGCCGCTTTCCGAGCAACTGGTGCATGTGACTGCCAAGGGCGGGGAGTTTGCCGAAGCACACCGCCAGGAAGGACGCAAGGGCGTGGAGCGCTATAGCCACGACCAGAGTATGCGCGCCCATCTTTTGAACGGCTTGTTACCCGTTCTGCATGTGGCACGCTTGCTAAAGGCATGGGGCGCGCCTCAATTCCGTGCGTACGATGAGATGACGCGCCGCCTCTTCATCGCCGGCTACGTCTTACATGACTACT
>JAGHYK010000023.1 GCA_017743695.1 Chloroflexota bacterium | reverse complement strand
GGTGGCGCAGTGGGCTGTACTTCCTGGATGGTGAAGCTCCAGGTCTCGCTCCATTCGCTCTCCTGACCGCTGGCGTTGCGTGCTTTGACGCGCCAGTACATTGTGCCTGGCCACATGGTGCCGATACGGCAGGAGGTGGCGTTTTGCCAGTTACAGGGCGTCATCCTGTCATACGGTCCACCCCATAATTCGACTTTGTACTGCGTGGCGTTGGAAACCGCATTCCACACCAGCGTAATCTCGGTGCTTTGGGGCCAGCTTGAACCGTTCGCTGGACTGACCAGGATAGGTTGACCTGCAGGGGAAGGAACGGGTGTTATGGGGCTGGAATTGCTATAAGCACTGAAGCTCAAGTCATTCGTGTTCCGATCTCCTCCCATAGTCTCATAAGCATCACCGACCAGCTTGATCCAGTTCGTACAGCCGCTGGCACACCAGCAATGAGATTGGCATGTTCCTGCGGGGGAGATTACGAACGAGGGGATATTTGTCTGATGATAGCGTTCAAAGTAGAATTTTCCAATATCTGATGTGACCTGCCAGATCGCATCTGACCAGCCAGAAAAGTTCCAGCATGAGGGCCATCCCCCACCATATCCCCAAGCATTATGGCGTTCGGTTGCGCACCGCCCATTTTTACCTAACGAAGACTCCGCATTGCTGATGGCAACGACAAAACGAGGGTCCACATTGTAGTATCTACCCGCCGCAATAAAGACGGGAACGTAATCGGTCAGGGGAGAATTTTGCGAACGCAAGAAATTTTCGATTACAGGATCAGCAAGATCGCTTGAGGCAGGGGGAGTCACAGATTGAGAAGATACCGTAGGATGCGGAGTGACCGGTACAGAAGGTACATCTTCCGGAGCATTTCCCTGCTGAGCATTATGTGAAATAATTCGATCATTTTTGCGGAAAGAGGTATTCCCGTCCAATTCGGTTATTTTTACGCATTGTGCATAAGTACTATCGGTAAAAATGCCAAAGTGAAGATGAGGACCGTTTGAGCGTCCTGTGCTATCTACTCTTCCAATGGGCTGTCCCTGGGTCACTCTATCCTTTTCGACAACAAAGCGAGTTTTCAGATGCTGGTATTGAGTAACCAGGCCATTGTCATGTTGGATCGTAATATAGTTTCCAGCCCCGTCTCCGCGATCAGGTGAACTAAAGAGAACAGTTCCAGAGGCTGGTGCGAGTACAAGTGTGCCATCACTGGCCGCAATATCAATAGCACACCCCAACCACGGATCGCTTCTATTACAGTGTGAGCTACACATCGGATCATCCGCGTCGCCCTGCGTGATTTGATATTCGCCGGGAGGTAAAGGCAATTTCCAGTTACTTATATCGGCTGGCGACGCAGGAAGTGCTCTATTTCCTGACAGGAATACTGGAATGAGAATGAGAGAAAGATAGAGATAAAAATACAAAGGAATTCGCCTCAACATTTCAGATCCTTCCTTTAGGGCGAAAAGGGCAACCACGAGAAAGTCCGTACCATTTGTTCAAAGTCTTGAATGGATTGTGAAAAATCCTGAGGCAGGTCTTTCCTATCGGGTGCATAAAGTGCCAGATGGTAGAGACGGAAATGATGAAGTAAAGAGTACACAACACCGACCAGATTCCCTTCTGCGTGAATTTCTCTCCTTATAGCCCTTTCACCTGCCACTTCTGTCTGAGTAGTTGTTCCAGGAGGTGTTGGAATTGGCCCAGGGATTTCCAGAATTGACGTCAGAGTCTGGTTTGGTTCCACGCTGGTCACGGTGATTTGAACGTTACTACCATCGGGAAGTTCAAACTGCACATTTGCCCCCGTTTCAATACCTTTCCAGGTAGAGGGGTAGCTAAGCGCATAGCCGCCTTCCTCGTTGACATAGCCATAGGCTTCTGTTGCCGCAGTGGCCGTTTCCGTGGCCTGAGTAACAGCTGCTGGAATGGGCGTAGAAGTGACCATAAGCGTCCCAGGCGTAGAAGCGAAAGCGGGTGTTGCAGGAGGTGAGGGGATAGGCGATGCTGAGCGCGGGTTTGAAAGGCCTAACCATGGTAACCAGATATGGCGCGTGAAGAGTGCTGTCGCCAGTAAAACGAGCAAGATCAGAAGCACCCACCAAAAATCACACAGCCAGCATACTGGCCGTTCCCACCAGTCTTCGTTCATACCTGCGCCTCCCTGTTTGTTTTTTTACACCCGCGACAGCGGCTATTACAATCCAAGCCAGCCCAACCACAAATTGCGAGTGAAATAAGCGGTCAGGCCCAGTGCAATAATGAGCAAAATGAGCCACCACCAGCCGCAAATAAAACGGACAATATCTTCCCACGGTTCAGCGTTCATAGCGCATTCTCCTTCCGAATTAGAAATTACTTGTGTCGTACGGATTGGTATGATATTGTTTTTCGACAGAGCGGCCAGCAAAGCCGCCAATTCCCATAGCGAGTAAGACATCTACGATGATCCGGCCGCAAAACGTGATCGGCTCCAGGAGCACAATGTTGCCCAGGGCGTCCCGCACCACATCGCGTATGATGAGAAAAATCCACATCAAGATGCTGGTCACCAGGGCGGCGCCAATGCCTGCGCCGACAATTCCGCGTGTCGGTTCGTAAGTGTGCTGCTGAAATTCTGCTTGCTGTTGGGCAGCGATACGACCCAGGAAGAAATAGGCGACCAGTTGCAGAACCCAGACCAGCAGATCACCGTTGGTTTCGGCCCCGTTCATGAAGAAAACAGCCAGGCTGATCGCGATCATCACCAGGCCGCCGGTAAGACCGACGGTAAAACCAGGATTGGGGCGTTTGCGTGGTTCGAGTTCGGGGTAATTCATCTTTTTCTGGCCTCGTCGAAATGTCTGAGCCATTCTTCAGGGACGTCTCTTTCGGCAGCAGCAGCGGTGTGCAAACGGCGAATCAGGCTTTCAGGGTACTGTTCCTTAGCCAGGTCGGCAGCTGTGAGGGTGTAATCGTAGCTTACGCGGCGAAAGGTGACGGTGCGCTTCTGGCTATCGAATACCAGGTAAGCGGCGCGCTGATCGCGGTCTCGTGGCTGACCAACCGAACCTGGATTGATCAGGTAAAATGAGCCCTCCTGGAGAGTGAAAGTCTGATTGGGGTAGATTTTTTCAGCCTGAATCTCGAAACCGCCATCTCGAGGGCGGGCGCAGATAAAGGTTGGGACGTGAGTATGCCCATAAAACTGGATCACAGTTTGGGTGGGGTGAGTTTGGTATTCCTGCAGATGGCGCAATTCGCGCGGGATGAGAATTCCATCATTCCACGCATAGACGTAACGAGAGAGAGGGTCAGCATGGGCGCCATGCACAAGGACACAAACCACGCCATCCTGTTCAAATACGAGCGGCCTGGCCCGCTCCGGCTTGAAAGTGGTGCGCCAGAAAGCATCTTCGTCGGGATTTTGTTGAAGAGCAAGACGATTTAAGCGAATGACCTCGAGCGGCATACTGGTCGTTTTGAACCATTCATCTGCGCGCAGAAACAGGCCGCGCGCGCTGATTTCGCGCCCTTTGCCCTGGTTCACACGGACGGTAAAGGCGGGTTCTCCGGGGTCGCCTGGCAGCCACAGGTCGGCCAGCATAGCATCGTGATTGCCCATCACCCAGCGGGCGGGGTCAACGAAGTCGCGCAAAAACCGCAGCGCCTGAGCCGGGTGCGGCCCATAACCGACCACATCACCCAGGCACCAGAAGTTGCCAGGCGGCACCTCCATTTCCTCGGCGGCATCCTGTCCGGCGGCGCGAATGGCGTAGTAGTTGGCATGAAGATCCGAAAAGAGGGCAAATTTCATCTAAAAGCTAAACCATCCTTTTTTCTTGTTCTTATTCTCGTTCAAAACTCGCGTGTAAATTTCCACGCGTTTCTTTTCAGCCTCATTGGTAATGCCGGCCTCGCGGGCGCGGGCAAGCAGTCTTTCCAGGCGTGCCCAGTCTCTTTGAGCGGTGGCTTCACTGAACTCGCGCTCGGTAGGAAAGCCTCGTTGGGCGAGCAAGTCATTCAAAGCGCTAATTTCGATTTCTGCCCGGTTGAGCCACTCTTCGGCAATGATTTTGCGACGTTTGCCTTCTTCCAGAATCTCTTTTGCCTTACGGGAGCGAGCCTCAAGGCCAGGCACACCCACTTCGCGGGCCGATGATGGGTTCTCACTTTCCTCACCTCGAGCAAAGGTGAGAGATTCCAACGCTTCGCGCGCCCTGTCGCGTACTTTTTCCCAGGCCGCCAGTCTGATTCGATGAGGTTCGTCTTTGCAGGCCTCGGCGTTCTCCAGGGCTTTGGCTGCCAGGTCGAGGCGGCGAGCAGACTGGCGGTCCCATTCCTGCCAGCGTTCTAATTCGGCTGCACGAGATTCGGCCTGTTCCAATACTTGATTCCAGCCCACGATGTCGTTGCCTCCATAGACATCGGCGATGCGCAGGCGTTCGCCCACTACTCGGCGCATTGCTTCATATTCGCGCGCGTGGATGACTTGCCAGCGTTCATTGTTCTTGCGAACATCAGGCAGGGCCGAAGTTTCGATAATATGCTGTTTGGCTACAGCGAAATCTTCCCGAACGGTAAAGGCTTCTTTAATCTCCCGAATCGCATTGATCAGCAACTCGTAGGCCTCCTGGTATTCGGCCAGGCGGCGTTCAAAGGCGCGGACTTCTGGAACCATTGGCAAACCAAGTTTACGCATGGCCGCTTTCTGTTGTTCAAGCCAGTCGAAATCACCCGTGCGCACCGCTGCTTCCCAGACCTCTGGCTGGGATGCCTGGGTAAGAAGGGTTTTCAATTCGTTGAGTTGTTTCAGCGTTTCGGCCATTTCACTGGTGCGTCTTTTGAGCGATTCGCGGAATGGTTCCATTTCCGCTGTAAAAATAGGGGTCACATTTTCAAAAGTCTGGAGGCGAGCAACCAGTTCGGTGGCGCGGCGAATGGACTGTTCGAGAGGCATGGTAGCAGGGTCAAAATCGCGCACTTCATTAATCGCCGATTCCACCGCTGGTTTAAGATCGCTGCGCAGCCGTTTGAGTTGTTCAGAAGAACGCCGACTGGCTTCTGGCACATTCATTAACTCTTCAAGATGCTGCAATTTCACCAGGGCAGTAACAGCCATGATTTTCCCTTCATTGCTGCCTTTTTCTCGTTCCTGGCGTGCTGTGGCAAGGAGTTCAGCAGAAGCGCGCTCAAACAACTCGTCGCGCAATTCGATTAGTGCAGCAGTATTGCGCACTTTGGGATTTTGAATGGCCACCTGTAAAATGCGCAAGGATTCCGCATAATCACCTTCCAGAAACTTTTGACGCGCTTCAGCGCTGGCGGTGTAAATCACTTGCGAACTTTCCAGTGACTGAACTTTTTCGTGCAAAGAGGCGAGAATTTGTTGGCGTTCATTCTCGGGCAGGTTGCGCACAATTCGCTCAGCCTGGCGCAGATTTCCAAACGCCGAATCGTAATTACCGAGAGCTTCGTAGGTATCCGCCAGAGCGAGGTTCAGTTCCCAGGCATTTTCCATTTCTGGTTCAGCCTGGAGTTCTTGCAGCAAATGAATGGCCTCTTCGCCTTTATGGTGATTATGGACAAGAAAATAGGCGCGATTAATGGCATACCGGATACGAGCATTTCGTAAACCGCGTCGTACTTCAGGCAGGCCAGGATGACTGGAATTCAGGCGAGTCCAGATATTGAGCGCTGCCTGCCAGTTGGCTGCCTTTTCCTCTTCCAGAGCTTGGCGGCGTCCCCAGTGAACTTCTGCCCAGCGACCAGCCGCGCGCTCATCTTCGGTTTCGAGCAAACCGGCTTCACGTAATTGAGCAGCATACTCAGCCAGTTGACGCAATTCGTCATCCGAGAGCGTTTCCTCTTTACCCAGGTATTGGTTGCGTTTGTTTTTGAGCGGCTCCAGCAGGTCATTTCGCAGGGAATCGGCCAGCAGGCGGGCTGCGCGCCGCGCTTCAGCAGTGCGCAGCGAGAGCGCATACTCTGGCCACCCTTCCTGACGAACGCTTACATCTCCACCCACATAGCGGAAACGGCGGAAAGCCTCGAATCGCTCACGTATTCCTTTACGGCTCAGTTCAACAAGCAATTCGGTACGCACGCGTTCGGCCAGTTCAGCAGGAGCGGGATCCGCCTCCGCCGGGTCCTTTTTCAGACGGTTGATGAGGGCACGCATTTCAGGATTGTTCACCTGCCCATCGGCTCCCACCCGCGCCTGACGCAGAGCAAAAGAGGGGCTGATGAAAGCCTTGAACGCCACGTTATCAAAAAGCCCCACCGCCTGGACTGCCTCATCAAATAAAGGCTGTAAGGCTTTGTTAGCACGAATCGCCTCCGCAATGCGCTCCAGTTCGGGCTTCAGCCGCTCGCGCAGGTTGACTCCTCGTTGAGGGTCACGCTCGGTTTCTCTTTTTAAAGTGGCGCTGAGAATATTGTTGGCTTCAGGGATGTCGTCGCTTTGGAGAAGTTCCTGAGCACGGGCAATATTCAGTTCTGTGACCGCATCTTCGTATAACTCACGGAAGTGACCTGCCAGATCGCCAGCCTGTCCACTTTTGAGAATTCGGTCTGAAATCTCAAAGACCTGGCTCCAGTCCCCCTTCGCGCGCGCGGATTGAGCATCGGCCAGTTGCTCCTGGATGCCTTTGTATTGAGTGACCTCGGAGGTCAGGATGCGCAAGTCGCGGAAGGATTTGAAGCGCGGGTCTTCGCTGACCTGTTTGAACAGATTCAGCGCTGCGCCACGCAGGTCGGGGTCTCGCACCTGCTGGCGAATACGAGCAGCCAGAGATTGGTACTCTTTCCAGGCGGATTCAACTTCATCAATTCGCGTGCGCAAATCCGCGGCGCGGCGCAAGAGGGCCGAAATTTCCTCCGGTTTTTGCGGCTCCGGCCAACGGTTAGCATCTTTTTCTGCCTGGTTCACACGGTTGCGGGCTTCTGCGAACTCCTCGTTATTCAAAAAAGACTCGGCAAGGCGTAAATCATCCCCGACTTCAGCCTGCAACAAGGAAAGCGCGACCGGACGCACCTGGGCAATTTGCTCTGCCAGCCCGGTCAGGTTAGGGAAAATGCTTTGCGCCTGAAGCAAGAGTTCGAGTTTTTCCAACTGATCGGCGGACTGCAAGGCTCGTTCACGCAGTTGGGCGGCGCGCTCTTCCGCCTGAATGAAGCGCTCCACTTCGGCCAGTTTTTCTTCAAGTTTACGCTTGTGCTGCTCGAAAAAAGGTTTTTCCAATGCCTTCTGCAGGCGCAGACGCACATAGCCGGGACGCAGCGTTTTGTTCTTTTCGGCAATGTTCAGTTCGTATTGAGCAGTATCTTCAGAGGCCTGCTCAAGCAAGGCCTGCGCTTCGCGCAAGACTTCCGCAGCCGGGCGTTCAGTGCCGGTCGTGGCATCGAGGATGTATTTATCCCCCTTGACAACACGTGCCTGCAAATCGGCGACTGCCTTTGCGCGGGCTTCGATGTCGCCAAAGCGCATTTGAGTTGTTTCTTCCCCCATTTGCAGACGAGTCTTATCGTAAAACTCACGCGCTTCCTTGAGGAGGGGAGTCAATTCATCAGGCAGGCGTCCTTCCTGGTCCAGAGCCTCGGCATCGTAAACAGCATCTCCCAGGCGTTTGATGTCACGGCGTTCTTTCAAACCGGCGCGTAATTCGCTTAGTTTTTGCTCCGAGACGCGTTCCTGTACCAGCCCATCCATCTCCTGCAAGGCCAGGCGCGCATCGCTATTTTCACGCTCCAGAGTCAAAACGGCATTATATAACTCGCGGGCTTTGGCTATATCCCCTGCAGAGCGGGCAGCATTGGCCTGGGTGAGCAAATCGTTCAGGGCGGTGTTCAATCCAATGCGAGCCTGTTCAAGCAATTCATGGGCTGAGGCTTTCAACTCACCTTCAGCGCGTTTTTCAATCGTCTCGGCCAGGTTCAGGGCTTCGCGCCATTGAGAACGGGAAAGATATTCGCGCGCCCGTTCCAGTTCGCGGTGCAGGGAGGCTTGTTCCAGATCAAGCGCATCACGTGCGACTTCTTCCTCGTCGACGAGATCGAATTCTTCCTGAAGAGGCAAAGAAAGCTCTGGTGCGGGCTGCGGTAGTTCTGCTTCAACAGCGGCTTCTTCTGGCCCAGAGACCACCGATTCCTGGGCTGGAGACTCTGTTGCTGCTGAAGCAGACGAGAATTCTGCGCCAGGAAGGGATTCAGACGATGGTTCTGCAGTCGAAGGGGAAACAAGCGGCTCAGATTCTGGTTCCGCTTCTTCAGATTCGATACCATAATCGCTCAACTTGATTGGGCATTTGCCCTGCATGCCTTTCTGCACCCATTGCTCAAAAGCACGCTTATCGGCAGCGACTCTGGCTTCATCGGGAGTGCCAATGGCAAATTCCAGTTCTTCCTGGAGTTTTTGCAAAATTTTTTCAACGTTTTCCATAGGCTTCCTCTACCTTCCTGTACTTACAATCGCCACAGCATCCACGCCAATTTCACCCGGAACGTTCCTCTCAACCTGGAAGCGCAACCCCACCAGGGCTTCTCGATCCAGCCTCCAGGTTCCCAGCGTGACCCACTCGCCGTGGTAGTCATTTTGATTGACAGTCGCAGGATTGTCACGCTTGAAAGGCTTTCCATCCACCAGCAGAATGTACTCGCCCGCTGCCGTAGCATGTTGGGCAGGAATCCAGACGTAGACTTCATATTCCCCAGCGGGCAGGCGGTTGAGCGCTTCCCAGTCCACGTACAAAGGCGCCCGATCGCCCGTTGGCCCCAGGTTTTTGCTGACAAAATCGCCGTTCCAGGCCAAAACATCGCTAAAGGTTACTCCTTGATCTCGTAGCCGTGTTTCATTCTGATAGAATGTCGCCTGGGTATTATCGAGCAAACTGACCAGTGTGCGTCCGGCGGGCAGGAGATCCAGCATCTGGCGGGTCGGTTCGTTGATGCGCACAATGAGCAGGCGGTCAACGGCAAAAAAGGGTGCCTTGTCGGGCAATTCCCCTGTAGTAACACTGACCTGCAATCTCTGGCCGCGCGCAACCGAATACACGCCCAGGGGCAGCCAGCGGTCTCTGTATTTTGCTTCTCCGTACGTCAGGAAAATGACACTGGACGAGCCGCGATAGGCAGGGACAGGCGCTCCATCCAGGAGAATCTGGAACGACTGCGGCCCAGCAGACAGGTTTGACGGATCGAGAACATAAATAGCATAGAATCCATCGGCATCGAACGGCGTGTCCATGCTCCAGGTAGCACTGACAACGCCTTTATCGGCGTAAAGAAACGTTTTGCCTTTGGCGTTGGGATCTACTGAATTGCCCTTTTTCCAGGGGCTTCCCGGGGCTCCCTGAGGAGGCTGTAAGAGGACTGCCGTTTCGTCCAGGACCCAATAGGTGTCACCTTTCAGAGGAGCAGGCGGATACAGCGCTTGCGGATTGGTCAGCAAGAATGCAGAAGGCGGGATGGGTGTGGGCATTGGCGTGGGCATTGGCGTGGGCATCGGTGTAGTAGGAATAGGCGTGGGCATCGGTGTAGTAGGAATAGGCGTGGGCATCGGCGGCGTCGTAGGGGCAATGCTGGGGGTGGGGATATGGGTACCAAAAATTTGCTGGTTCACCCACCCGCGATTGGTCTGATAAAAGCCGAACAATCCAAGACAAAGCAGGACGAAAACCGCAGCAACAGTCCCCATGCCTGCCAGGACTCGTTTGCGTTTTGCCTGGTCCCGCAAACGTTTTTCGTCCTCCTGGCGGAGAGCCAGCCAGTCGGCATAGGTCAAAGAGCGTAGCGCATCTTCTATTGCTTCAGGCGGAGGAGTCTGCGCAATGAAGTTCAGTAAACCGCGTGGATCTTTGCGAACGGTGAACAGATAAGCATTTTGCAGCCAGGCCCTGGCGTTCCATGCCCGAGTGGGCGCTTTTCCTGCCCCCTGTGTGGCCAGGGATTTCGTCCATGAGACGTTTAGCAGAGCGCGCAATGTTTCGACAAACTGCGGGGTGTGGTAGGGATCATGGAACCGGGCGCGCAATTCTGCTTCGAGGGCCTTCCAGAGCGAGTCGAGGTAGGCGGGCGCAGGGCTTTGGTCCCAGTAAATGGCAGGAAGCCCAATCGAGGAGAAAACGCGCAAATCGCGCAAAAGGTTTTCGTCCAGTTGAGCAGAAGCGAATTGAGCCTGCCGCGCCTGACACCATGCCTGCCAGGCCTGAGCCTGCGCCAGCCTCTCCTTGAGCGACTGCCACTCTGGGGTTGTGCCATACCCCTTTTGGGTGCGGTCCAGTTCTGCGGCCAGAGTCGCCAGTTTACCCTCCTCGAATGCCCGATGCGCCTGAGCATACCAGGTTTGCAGTGTTTGAGCCTGCTTTGAGGCAAATTCTGCCACCTGGTTCCAGCTCTCGCCACCCAAAGCGTTCAGCGCTTTGATGGCCCATTCACGCAGAACGGCCAGCGAAATTGCCTCGGTTGCTGTGGCTTCAGCATATCTCTGGCTGGTCAGAGACTGTTGCAGGTTTTCCGGTTCCAGGCCCTCAGCCAGATAACAGCGATAGAGAAAATCGGAGATTTCCCCTCGCAACTCAGCGTAGAGCGCCTCGCGAGCAGACTGGGGGGTACCTTCGGGCGCCTGCAATGCCCATTTCAACTTCTCACTCAGGCGAAGGCGTTCGGCGGAGAGCGATTTCAAACGTTCAGCGCGCTGCTCACGTAAAATCTGCACCTGCGTTGTCTCCGCGTTGCTTACCGATTGCAGGGCGGATTCCACAGCCTGGCGCAGGCGTTCGATCTCTTCGCGGCGATACGTACCCCTGTCTCCCAGGAGGCGGGCGGCTCTGGCAAGTGATTCGCGTGCCGCCTCCAGGCGGGAACGTCTCTCGCCGAGGGTCAGCAAATCAAAGGCGGGCGCGTCTTTGGCTGTCTCAGCCACGAGGCGGAAAATCTCTTCCAGCGTCTGAGGTTTTTGCGGGTCAGGCAGAACAGGCACCAGAATCTGGTGGGCACTCTGAAGCAAAGCATCTATCTGTTGTTGCAGGGAGCGATCCTTCTCGGCGCGAATCTGTTCCGCTTTTGCGCGACATTCTTGAGGCAGGGATGAACCTGGGATTTGTCGCTCTATTGCCTCTGCCAGTTGCATGAGAAAGACATCCTCTCTGGCAGTTTCGGCGCGGCGTGCGGCTATCGAGGCCAGGACCTCGGTGGGAGCGTTTTCCCCCTCCCCCCAATCCTGATGGAAATTGCTCAAAAGAGCCAGGTAGCGCGCGGCGTCAAAATCCTGCAACGCTTGCTCCAGGGCGCTCAAATCCAGAGCTGCGCGCACGATTCGGCCGGCCTCAGGCGCAGCCAGAGTATCGTACCAGCCCGTTTCGGCAAAGTCACGGGCAGTCTGTAAGTACATTTCGGCTTGTTCGGGTCGAACCCTGGCCTGGGCAAAAGCGGTTTTAATCAACGCCGTCAGATGTTCCAGGTGAAATTTGTGGTCAGAGACTGGACGATAGAGAGCATATGCCTCGCGCACCCGGCGAATAGCCGTCTCGCAGTCTCCAGCCTGCAGGGCCGACAAGGCCCCGGCATACTCTTCCTTTGCATCCTGACGCGCCTTCCGCATTTCGGCGTTGCGGCGCTGGGCTGAAACTGCGCCGGTTTCCTCCTCAATCAGCCGGCGCACATCCGCGGGCAGGGATTTCAACAACGTTTCTACCTTACCATACAACTCTGCGGCCGCTTCAAAGTCTTCTTCGACGTATTTTCTTTGCGCCTGTTCATAGTTCTCATACAGGTCGCACTCGGTCAGCAAAGCATCCAGGCCTTTGGAACGCAAAGAAGGCTTATCCTCGCCCTGTTTTTCTGCCAGCGCAGCAATGTCGCGGCGGGCAGACGCCCAACGTGCGGGATTAGGAGCCGGATCGTTGATGAAGTCCAGCAGAGATTTCAATTCTGGAAAGCGTTTTTCAAAATCAGCAGGGGGAATCTCTTCACCGATTTGGGCAACATAGGCCCAGCGGCGCAGGGGGGCAGGGTCTTCTGCCCATTTCATCCCCTCTTCAAAGGTTTGGCGAGCCAGTTGAAACGAACGCCCCTGCAAAAGAGCGAGTCCGCGTTCAAAGTAATCGCCAAAAGCCAGGACGGTGCGGGCGCGTTCGGCATCGCTTTCTTTGTAAAGATGCGGCGCGCGCAAGCGAAGGATGTCCAGGGCAGCAAGGGCACGGGTCGCGGCATCCACTCCGGCCTGGCTGAGGGCCGCGCGCTGCCCACGCGCTTTCTCCATTTCGGCTTCAGCAATCGTCAAATCGCGCAGCGCACGTTTTTGTAATTGTTCCTCAGCCTGGCTCCAAAAGCTGGCCAGAAGGCGCAATTCATTGACAACTTCTGCAGCAGATTTTGGTCGTATATCCGGGTTGCGGTGCAACAATTTAAAGAGCAAGCGGCGCGTCCCCCAGGTCATCCGATCCGCATAGTGTTTGATAACCGGCTCGGCGGGTTCACGCAATTCTCCCAGACTGTAAGCCAGGATTTTGGTGGTCAGCATTGCCAGGAGGTAAACACCACCCAGGAGCAGGTCACGAGAGACGCCGCGTTGTTGCCCCGGTTTAAAATCTTCCAATGTACCAAAATCGGTCAGGCGCAACTGGCCACCCCATTTATCCTGGGTTGTCACCCACCATAAGTTCTCAAATTTCAAGTCAATAAAGGTTTTGTTCAGCCGGGTATGCAAAATGTCAAGCATCCGGTACAGATGCCAGCCCATCACCAGTGCCTCTTTTTCCGAAAAAGCGCCGTTCTCCCGAATCAGTTCTGGCACTTGCCTGCCCTGGATAAATTCCATGACGATGTAGGGAATCCCGGCGCTCTCAGGATTGGGACGATATTCACTCAATCCATAATAGCGCGGTGCAATTTTGAGAGGCGTTTCCAGTAAGGCGTCGCTTGTTTCTTCTTCCAGATGCATGAGGAAGGAGAGGGTTTCTCCTTCTTTGTAGAAGAGCTGACGCGCCAACGGAAAATCGAGCGCCTTCATTACCTTGACAGCCACGAGCAGTGGTTGATCCGCCTCCGGCAGGGTCAAACGTCCCCGATAGACTTCGCCGGTGAGGCCCGAAGAAAGTAATTTTTCGATGAAAAGCGGATGTCCATCATGGTCAATCCAGGAATTTTCTTCAAAAATAGTGTTTGCAGGCATAGGATTCTCCCAATCTATCTACAAAAAGACCGATTTAGTCCCATGATCATGCCGGGAATATCCCCTTCTTTGATGCCATCACGAATTACCATTTTAGCCACACTGGTTCTTCCCACTCGCATTCCAGAATGGCAGAAAAGGCATTGGCGAGAGAATCGCGTAGGGCCTGTTGTTTCCAGCTCTCTATTTTGGGTTTAAGGGACTCGCGCGCTTGCATTGCCTGGGAAGTAAAGAGGCGGGAGCGCGTCTCTTCGGTGAGCAGGCTGATATAGCGATCGCGCCTTTGGGGGTGAAAGTGATTTTGCGGGTTATGCGTCACATCCGCAGCATTGGGAAGTTCCAGCGCAAAACGGCGCAAAGCGAGGAGTAAACCATTGGGTTGAACGGGAGCCAGTGGTAAAGGAGGAAATTCGGGGGAAGCGTTTGGAGGCAATTCAACCGGGAGAGCGCTGACTTGCCACCATGCTTCGCCGGTTAATTCATTCCGTATGCTTTGAATCAGGCCAGAGAACAAGGATTGCCAGAATAGCGAAACCAGATTCGGTTCTGCCAGCAAAACGGTAATTTCCGGTGGAATGAAGAGCTCTTCGCGGCGCAGTTTCCACCACCGTTTTTCATACCCTGCCGCAGCGCGTTCTTGAGGATAGAGGTGAAGCGTTTCGGGCGCGCTTTGTTTGTAAGTCTGTTTGTACTCTTGTAGTTTAAGTACTGCGTCGAAAGGAATATTCATGCGAAAGGTCAACGCCGTAAACCGTGAGCGGCTCCCGTTTTCGAGTACATTTAGCGCAAAGCGTGGCGTTTCAGGAAAGACGTCGTGTAGAAGAGCAAGGCTTAACGTTTTGTCGTGGGAAATGAGATAAGAGCGACGGGTCGCCGCATCTTTATACTTGCTGGCGATATTATGGTCGTAGCGAAGGTAAGCATCTTCAGCGCGGCGCAGGAAATCGATCTGGGAACGAACACGGCTGCCAAACCATTTGGTGGTCAGATCTGCTTCCAAAGAGTTGGTTTGGGATAAGGAAAGTTGTAAGATAGCATCCACAAGAGCCTGTTTTTGCTCAGGCCGAAAGCAATAGTTTTCGGGGGGAAATGCCTGTCCATATGCCGATGCCGGCCAACAGACCAGCAAGATTTGCGGAGAATGCGGGTCTGGCAGACGGATCCACCATTCTAACCGCTGCCGAACGCGAGTGAAAACCGGCGAGGGTTCTCGATCTGCACTTGACAATTCAGGACGAACCGTATCGCTGTAATACTTCTCCAGTTCAGCAAGATCCTCTTCTTTTTCAATCAGGGCAGAGCGGTAAATACGGTCATTCGAAGCGGCGCGAAGATCTGCCTCGGCTTCAGCACGTCTTTGATGAAGCATCATCAAAACACTGCTCGCGGTTGTGGGTACTGTAGGAGTTTCTTGAGATGAAACCGCATTTTCTGAAGAACGCCAGTTTCGCCAGTTTGTGGAAGTGGAAGATGAGGTATCCGTAAGTTTGTGGGTTGAAGAAGTGCGCCAGTTGCGCCAATCAGAGGAACCGACTTCCGTGGTAGCAGGAATATCTTTTGGTGAAGAGGCTAACAAAGCATCTTTCCACTTTTCTAATTCAGCAGAAAATGCCTGAACAGTTTGCTGCCAGTTTTTAAGACGAGTTTGCAGTTTTTTAGCCGCGTCCGTATGCGATGTCTTTCCCTTCTCAAGCCATTCCTGACACCTGACAAGATGCGCATTAAGCCACTTAAGGCCTTGCAGCGTCAAAGGGAGGCTGGTTCCGTCCCGGTTAAGCCAGGTGTGCAACCCATGCGCCATTTGCGACGCAAACGCCATATCATATTCTTGATCGAGATCGGGAATCTGGTTGAAGTCTGCAGGGCTGCTGAGGCCCAGCAGCCACTCAAAAACTGGATGGTGCGAGCCGCCCTGCAAGAGCCATTGTCTGGCTATACGTTCGGGCTGTTCTATGGAATCTTTCAAAGAAAGCAAGCCTTCGTCTTTCGATTTTCGTTCTCCGAAGAGAGCCGCATACCCCAATCGGGCTGCCAGATAGCGGCGGATCTGCTGCAAGGGGATGTACAGGGTAGCAACTCCCACACTATGAACGACCGCCTGATGAGATTCTTCACGAATGGAGGCCGAAAAACGCAAATCGTTGAGCAAGTTTTCCCACAGCGAAGCTGCTGATGGGTGAATCATCGAGAAAAGGGCCTCGGCCAGTAATTGAGCAGGGTCAATTTTTTCTTGCCGAGAGAATCCGGACGGCAAGGTGTTATCCACGAGGAAGAAATAATCCAGTAACGCACTTTCAACAACGTTGGAATAACCAAACGTGGTGTTCATGCGATGCGGCCCGCTAAAGGTAAAACGGCCAATTTCCCGTGCTGCTGCAAACCGTTCTTCTTCTGGCAAAGTGACCGTATTTGTGGAATCCGTCGTTAGAAAGACACACACACGGTTGAAGAGATTAGCACGCCCTAAATTTTGCGGGAAATGACGCAAAATTTGAAGGGCATCTCCAATGATTCCTGTGGTGGGATCGGCCAGACTGCCTGTA
Source organism: Chloroflexota bacterium (assembly GCA_017743695.1). Taxonomy (GTDB): domain Bacteria; phylum Chloroflexota; class Anaerolineae; order Anaerolineales; family Villigracilaceae; genus 630D-37. The sequence goes on along the minus strand of JAGHYK010000023.1, from coordinate 4,064 downwards.
AAAAAAACCTGGATCCCGGTGCCCAGATCGAGTAGATTTTCCTGCAACCAGTCCTGATACCGTTTGTAATTGTAGACTTGCTGAAAGAGCACAACAGGTTTTGCCCGTTCACAGGTGGGCGTGTTTTTAGGGATATAGAGTGTATCTGGTTGTTGTAATTCCAGGACGCGAATTTGCCTCCCACTGGAAGGAAAGTTGGAAACGAGCCCATCACTGATCAAAAGGGCACGAATTGCTGCGCTGCCCGAGGTCGTGTTCTGTGATATTTTTTGGGCAATCAAACGCAGAACCTGCTCACCAGTCTTGCCCAGTGCGATCACGAGTGTGGGTGGATAGGGAATTTCTTCACTGTCTTCTATAAGCGTGTTCGCTGCCGGGGTTAAATTCTCTGCACGAGAACGTAGAGGTTTGATCAACGGTGGAGGGGGCCAGGAAGTATAAGGATTTTCGATACGACGAAAAGGGAGAATATCGCCCAATGGCATATAAAATTCCCAAAAATTAAGAATATAACAAAATTATGCCTGTTCCATGTTCATTTGTCCAGTTCTGTCCTGCTGATGTCAGTGAGCAGAAATTTATTGACAATGATCGCTCCCTGGTGATTTTTCAGGAGCGTTGCCTGTCTCTTTGATGAAACTGGATAGGAGTTGCCTGTCACTGCTGAGGAAAGCAGCGACAGGCAATACTCACTACTGACTGAGATTTTCCAGGGATTGAATGGCTTTCATGTAAATCACACGTGCCAGGTCGGCCAGATCGAGATATTCCTGACCAACCGTTTTGCGCAAAACCTCATCACTGATGGCAGCGCGGCGTTGCTCAATTTCCGCTTCGATGGTTCTCACCAGGCCTTTCGGTGATTCGATCTGGTCGCGATAGGCTTTTGCCGCTTTTGCTTTCCCGAGGTCGCGTTGAGCCTTGAGAATCGCATCCAGCAGTTTTTCCCAATCTACATAACGCTGCTGATTCATGCCAGGACGCTGGTCTACACCTTCCATCACAAAGTTGTGAATGACCTGGAAAATATCCTCCTTGACTGCACCATACATTGACTTGGCCGGAATGCTCAAATAAAGAGGCTCTTTATCACCGGGCAATTGATAAGCCCAATAGGCGCCGCTATCGCTTTCGACGACTTTAATAAACCCTAATGCATAGGCGCGCAGGAACATCTCAAAGCGTTCTTTGTCTTCAAGCAATGCGACCACTTCTGGATGCAAGGTACGATAATTTTTCCCAAGCAAGCGTGGGATTTCAGCCTCGTATTCGCAAGCATTGATTTCGGCTGGGAAAATGTGCAACTCAGAAGCGGGAATGCCACGATGCGGATCCGTGACTTGCTGAATATATGCCTCGCGGCACGCGTGCCACATTTGGAAATCCTCGCTCACAATCAGATCGTCAGAACGGAGGATGGTCATTTTATGAGGGTCTTCTGAATCTACCAGCTTCAGACCGGGATCTTTGATTTGTGGATTGCGAGCTTCGATTTCTGTTTCAAATTCCTCGAAGTATTGTGTCGTCTTCTCATCTATATTAGAATGTACTCGAATGAAACAGGCGGCCATCGCCGGCCCTAGCACCATTGGAGCAGGCATGTAAAGCGGTTCGGCCAGCTTGTCCACCGCTTCCGCCAGTTTGGTGCCGGTCGGGTACACCTTCATTATCTCTCTGGCGAGAGGGCGTTCTTTGTAAATAGAGCGGAAATGTCGCTGAGAAATTTTCAGCATCAGATCCAAATTATACGCAGAGGGATTTTCTCCCTCTCGCCGGAAGGGAACAAACGTCGGCGGCCGGTCAGGATCATCGCCAGGGAAATCAATACCGCAATTTATCCGTAAGCCGCCATCTGGCGCTTCTTCCACCGTCCAGCGCAAGCGACTCAATATGTCATTCACAAAAGCATCCTCGGTTTTGTACTCATGTTCACCGATCAATTCAATGACTTTGCTCAGGCGTTTATCCAGTTCGTGGTTGACGTTGACATTTGCTAAGGACTCAAGCGCTTCAGGGTAAAGACCGTTGATACCCAGGTTGGCATCCCCTGTCGCCAGATGCGCGATCCAGTTTTCGATCTCGTTCAGACCTTTCTCGGCGATGGCACGCATTTCCAATGTGGTTTCAGCCAGCACATCGAGCAAGATATCGTCTTTCCGCACGTCAATATCGCGTTGTTCAGCCATCAAATAGTTGCGCTGCGCACGGTGTGCATCCGGGTGAGTGAAATCATCCCAAAAGGTGAGCCAGCATTTCTTGCCACATAAACGCTGGTACTCGCGCAGGGCTGCATCGGCAGCCTGGCGCGTACGGGCAGCCAGCCGTAATTCTTCGTTGCGCGTCTGACGAACGAGATTGAGAAACTGAATAAAGTAATCGAAGTTATCAATCAATCCGCGGTAGAACGAGCGGACATAGCCAATCTTGCCTCCTCGGGCGATGCGCGGGTCGGAAGAATCTCCATTGAGAAGATAGAGGGTATAACTGCGCAACAACCGCCGGAACCGGGCTACCTGGGCATCTTTTGCTCTTTCCAGGGCTTTGCCATATTTGCCTCGCAACCGCTCGCCGCTGGCAGTGTCAACCCCGTAGTGCTCCTGGCGCACAGCCGGGACGCGGTTTTTGATGCGAGTAAAAGCTGCTTCCGGCGTATCGCCAGCCTGGCGGCTGGGGGCTACATCGCGCCAGATCGGATGATTGAGTTCGTCTTGAATGTCGCGCAAAATCAGTTTGCCTTCCTCATCCTGGCTGATGTCAGTAAGCGCCTGGAGATAGCGGCTGGCGCCTGTGGTGAGGCCGCCACGAGCAATTTGCTGAATAAGCGGATTGTTGCGCACGCCTTCTTTTTCGCGTACTTCTGCTACAAGTGGGAGGAATTTGGTATTGGGAATTTCCTCCCCGTTAATGTTTACACTACTGGCAAACATGAACTTGAGCGCCGCCTGCACACCCACCTGGCCTTCGGGCACTTCCCGGTTGCGCAGTTCCGAAACTCCTGTGACTCGCCCTTTCTCGTTCACTTCAGGAGCCAGGAAATGCTTCAGCACGTCCAGGACTAATTGATGAGAAAACTTTTCTTCCGCATAGTAGACCGGCACTTTGAGGGTATAGGAGCCAATTGCCGAATGATAAGGTTTGTGCGGCAATTGCGCCAGTTTGCCTGCTCGGTTAACGATGACATACTCTACAAACTCCTTCCCTGCCTGTTCATCAAGGATAGTCGAAATCGCGTGGGCCACCGCAGGGAAGAGGCTTTCTTCTGGAGGGACATTATCCAGCGAGTTGACGGTCGGACGCGCCGGGTCGATCATGTAACTCACATCGTATGGACACCGGTTCAGTCGCAGACGCAAAGCTTGGTTGGTTTCGTGATAGTTAATTTGGCGCAATCCGAAACGTTCGCTGATGAGCATGAAGCGGTCGAGTTCGCGCCAGGCCGCAAATGAACGGGCAAGCATGTCGCGTCCTTTCCCCAGTCCGCCAGCAGTAAAGGCGCGCGGCAGAATAAAGAATCCGAGTACCACATAGTTATTAGCAACTATTTCGGTAGCTTGGGCGCGTACGAGCAGTGCCATATCAACCAGCATCCCTGCGCCTGTACCTCCCGCCAGTGAGCTGACAATAATGATCTCCAGTTGCGTATCCCGCGAGACTTTATCTTGCAGACTCCGCATGGCTGCGCCCAGATGGGAAAGCACCTTGGATTGATTGATAGCAGCCAGGTCACGGAAGACGGCAATCCGTCCCATATGGCGGATCTGGCCGCTGCCATATTTCAAATTGAACGCTGAAGAGGGCAGTTTTGCAAAAGATTTGGCCGGAAACCATTGCAAATGCGGGTGTTTGCCAGCAGCAATTTCGCTGGCTAAAGCACTGACGTTTTCACCAATCGGAATGAATTCTTTTCCTTCCACCAGACGAACTGATCCGGCTCTAATGTCTTCTTCCTCATCTCGCTTCCCCGCCTGACCTGTCTTGGCTGTAGTGGTACTGGTTGTGTCAAAAGAGAGCAATTTCACACCGGGTGGCATGACACCGCCACCGATCTCCAGCAGATCTTTTTT
>JAGHYK010000205.1 GCA_017743695.1 Chloroflexota bacterium | reverse complement strand
GTTACGTCCGGTCGCCTGATGTTTATGGGAGACTGTCTGTTCGGCATGGTGTTTTGGTCTCCTATGCTCGCTGCACCTTCACCACGACCGTGCGTCCTTCCTGTTGGGCGACGGCGTAGCGCACCTTGCAGCCGGCTGGGATATGGCGCCGACCGGCTGAGCTGGACCGGCGCTGACGGACCTCGTCGGAGCGGGCAAAGAAACGTTGGTCGTCCTCGTTCCAGCGGTTGTAGCGGTGGGCCAGATAGCTCAGCGGCCCGATGACGGTGCCGGCCGAACGGCCCAGGCCCCTGAGGTGGTAGATGCCCATGGTTACCCTCCACGCCTCAGCCTTTCAAGGACTCGCTGCTTGAGCGCATTTTGGTCATCTTCACTTAGTCCGCGATTACTGGCATAACTTGTTAATTCAATCACCTCGATCCTGTAAGCCTGAGCAAGGTTCTTGTTGTTTCTATCCAAATGCTTACCAGAGACTAAAAACTTAGCCACATATGTCCCCAGGTATCGCTGCTCGGCCACAGCTTGAATCTGGTCAATCCCAGATTTGGCACCTTTCTTTTTAGCTTCTATAACACCTATTTGATTGCCCAAGCTGACAACAAAATCCACTTCTAAAGCCTCCAGGCCAAGTGGACGCACGCTTGTAAAAATTTCTAAACCAGGAATCTTTTGTAACGCCCGATGTACCTCCCTCTCAAAATCATCTCTCAGATCTTCGGTAGTATAGTTTCCCACCTGTGCGCGCAGGTAATCGTCTAGATCGATGGTTTGCGATATTTCTTCCTGCTTTTCCAGGATCACTTCTCCCTGGTCAGTGAATTGATAGTGATAGAGCAAACTGCGACCGCCTTCAGTTTGGAAGTACACAAATGGGGCTTTGCGTCGAGAGGCTACCCGGAAAGCGGCAATAGACATCGGCTTTGTCCCGCCAGTAAGATTAAACAGCAGTTGATACTCAGACTCCGCAATCTGCCTGGAAAGGAAATCCTGCAAGGTCTGCTTTATCTTGAGCAAGTCGTATGGCTCAACTTGGCAAAGGAGCTTCTCGGCAGATAACAGGCCTTTTAGCCGTTTTGCGATCTCTTCAGTGCGATCCGTGTGAACCAGGACAACCATTGCAGGATTGATGTGGCGTGTCGGCAGCAAGTTGGGTAATGGCTGCTCCCCGACTAACAGAATCAGTGCCGTTTTCGTCATCAATAACTCTCCTTTTCACTACGGTGCCTGCTCAATCGGCGTCCGAGGATTCTGCCCGAACCAGTTTTGCCCCGGATAGCGGACTTCCACCGTTGATGCCGGGTCCCATCTCCAGATGCGGCGTAGGTCGGCCAGGCTTTCTTTCCAGTTGGCGTACATTTGGTGATACTGCTTTTGCCAGCGGGCAACCTCGTTGCTCAAAGCTTCGCCTTCCAAGGTCTTTAACCCACTACCGAATTGCCGATAGCGCGCCTGACGGTCCACCTGTTCCCAAGCAACGATCGCAATTCGGGCGCTGCCTAAACCTACCGGCTTGCCCATCCCAACTTTGTGGGCCATATCAGGCTCCAGGACCAGGGCAAAGACAAGCAAAGCCAACTCGGCCTCCGTCAGATTGGTATACTCCACCTCAAACGCAAAGACGGCGCCCGGCTTCACCGCTTCGATGGTCTTGTTGTACTCGTTTCTGACCGTTGCCCGTCGCGGGCCAAGCGGACGATGGTAATAGAACTTGCGTCCGCGCAGAAACCCACTTTGCTGTGGATCCTCGTACCAGACACGATGGCGCGGCTTGGGTTCCATCAGGGCCTCGATGGTCATCGTCTCAACTGCGAAGGGATCTGCAGCCAGGGCGTCACCCAAGCCAATCTTCCCCAGGAAAGGATTGCCGCCGCTGAGCGAGCCAAAGACACGACAGGCCGGACAGAGCTGATCGGCATCGCGGCAGTGTTCAAACCCGCGCGGGATACGATAGGAGACCGGTGGACGGCCACGATACTCCAACAGGCCATTCCGTCCAAGGGGCAGGGTCAGGCACGAACCGCTGATCGCTTCGGCCACGCTGCGGATGACGCCCTTGAGCGAGGAGCCAGGCAGCAAGGGGCGCCCATCCGTGGAACGCATGAGGGCGAGTTCTTGATGTCTCCCACGGGTTAACTCTTGAGTTTTCGGGATAAACAGATGGGTCAACGCCGTCAAACGGCAATGCAGACGCCCGCTCAGCCCCTGGAACTGGTCGTGCCGGGTCGCTGCGGCGCGCTGCGCGGCCGGCCCCAGGCGGACAAAACCGTAAGGATTCATGCTTCACCTCCATCCCGCTCCATGTTGACGTAGCGCCAGAAGACCAACCGACCGTGCTCGTCGCGGAACTCGCGCACGAGCAATTTCACGTCGCCTTTGCCCGGCACGCAGCGGTAGTTTAGCGTACGTCCTAAGCGCGCATCCGTTTCGTTCCAACAATAGTAGTCCTGCACCTCGTCGGCGCCAGGTGGCAGGTGTTGCTCGATCAGCACAGCGGCCAGGGCAGATAGATCTCCGTTGCCGGACAGAACCACGCGGTATTCCTGCCCGATCTGCTCCCAACGCAACTCGAAGGCCTCCTCGAAGAGGCGGCCTTTGGGCCATTCAGCTACCTTGATTGACTCATCCTGGGGCGGGGGAAAGTCTATGGCGTCAATCCGCTCCAGGATGGCAAATTGCGCCCGCGACCGGCAGGCATCCACAATTGTCTGCAATCCTGCCAGGTCCAGCGTGCCGGAAAACACCTGCTCGCTCATCGCCGCCCTCCATGCCGTTCGCCTGCCAGGGGGTCAACGAAACCACTCGCCCGCTGAACCCAACGATCAGCAATTGCGTTCCAGGGAAAGGTCTGATCAGAGAAAACAAGAGTTGTGCGCAGACCGTTCGAGCGGGGGTCATCGCTGTAAGGGATACTGACCTCGTCGGGCGTGACCATCCCGTAGGCTTTTGCATCATCAAAGAGCGAACCGACCCCGCGCAAGGCCAGTTGACCGTTGACCACCTTTGACGCTTTCAGGCCAAGGAAATCGAGCCGCACCTGTTGTACCTCGCCGCGCACCTTGCCCAGGCCCCGGCTCTTGCCCGTCCCGATGCGGATCAGGCCATCGGCCAGGTCCTGCAGCACAAAGCCCACAAGCGCCAGTTGCCACAACTCAAAGTTGCGCAGGTGGAGGGTGGTGGCAAAGGTGCCCTCGGTGATGACCTCTAGCTCAAATTTGGCCCCGTGGGCCGCGCCGCCGGTGAAGCGGTCAATCCCCACGCCGTCACGCTGAGCCGGCTCGGGCGGCGTGCCGACGGCATAGGCGTCGGTCGTCGCCAGCCGGCCGGCAAAGCCTGTAGAGCCGAACAATTTGCAAATCAGGCACGAATCGCGATAGGCCTCGGCTGTGCCCGGCTTCTTCTTGTCAAAGATGCGACCGCAGGAGGTATCAGCGAAGGGATCGCAGGCCGCCTCCGGCTTGAGCGTGCGGGCGATCCGCTCGGCGTGGCTGCGCAGAACGCCCTTGAGGGAAGAGCCGGGCAGGTAGACCTCCTCGCGGCCATTGCGGAAGACGCGCACCCAGGCCATATCCGGGCCGCTGATTTGGGCCAGGCCGGATTTGATCAACACTGGCCCCTCGACGTGAATGTGCAGGTCAATAAGGCATTCATTCACCAGTTGCTTGAACATGGCTCAGCTCCTTTCTGGAGTCAGCAGTGCGCTCAGGTGGCGGCGGATAAAGTCGTCAGTTGGTTCCACCGTCATTTTGCGCTCCAGCAAATAAGCCGTCATCGCTTTGCGGTCGCTCAAGTCCACCCCTCCGACTTTCACCTCTTCCAGGTGACAACGGCCCAGCCCCCGCGAGCGGATGCCGCCCAGGGGGATCATACCGGCGATGAACTCTTGCAGCCCCAGGGCGATCAGCCCCAGGTCGCGCTCGGTGGGATTTTCCAGCGTCAGGGCAAAATCGAATGAGGTCTGCGGCGGCACCACCTCAAAGTCGTACTTGATCCCCTCGCGAGCGCGCTCGCTGTCGCGGTCAATGCCCACACCGTCGCGGACCTGGGTCGGCACTTCCGGCAAGGCGCGCCAGACGTCAGCGATCGGCGCATCGTGGAAGAGCGTCACGGAGGCTAGATGCGTCGTGCCGAACGTGCGGCAGGTATCGCACAGGATGCTCTCCAGGAGTTTCAGAAGTTCGGCTTCGGGGATGTTTTTGCGATCCTTGAGTTCCTCCCGCAAGCGGTTGGCGCATGCATCGGGGGCATCGCTCAGCCCACACGTGCGCAAACCAGAGATGTTCGGCACCAGCCGCTCCACGGCGGCGCGGAAAGCGCCCTTGAGCGACGAGCCGGGGATAAAGGGCCGACCGGCGCCATCGCGCACCACCGGGCTATCGGTCGCCGCTGAGGG
>JAGHYK010000204.1 GCA_017743695.1 Chloroflexota bacterium | reverse complement strand
GCCTGCACTTCCTGCTCCGGCGGCCAGTAGAGCGAAAGCGTCGTAAAGGCGTTGGCCTCAGAAGGCGCTTTCAGGGCAAAAGGCTCGACGATCTCCAGGCGGAATTGCCCTCTACCGGTGCTGCGTTCGCCGCCGATGCCGCTATCGCCCAGGGCGCGCAGGGCTTTTTCCAGGCGCGGTTGCCAGCCTTCATCCTGGTACTCGACCAGGAAAAAGAGACCGGCCCGCGGGGCAAAGCGCACCTGTCCGACGGCAAAGACCTGCGAGGCGCCGGACCGACGGTCCACCGTGACGTGGGGCCGGGTTTCCTCCACCCAGAGGGTGTCGGCATCGATCCGTTGTCTTTCGGCCGGCGTCAGCCAGATTTTGCCGCCCTGGATGAGGTGCCCGGCGTCAAACTCCAGCTTCTCGCCTGCCAGCCAGGCTTCAAAGAGGGGTTGCGAGACGAATTGGATGCGCTTGAGCGCTTTGGCCTGGCGCAGATCCGCGGCTGCGGAAGGTCGCAGCAAAGGCAAGAAGGGCTTGGGGAAGAAGAAAACGTGCTCCCCCTTTGCGGAAGCCCAGAAGGGGAAGGCGGAAGCAAGGCGGAAGGGCGGGATGCCGCTCGCCATGACCCCAGGGCGGCCCTGATCAAAACGCTGGCGCGGGAACCGGTCCAGGAACTGGGAGAGGTCTTCGTTCAATTCCAGCAGGGTCAGGCACAGGGCGGAGAAAAGCGTATCGGCATGCAACACCACCGAGGCCTCCTCCATCCCCACGCCCCGCTCACCGAAATGGAACGGACTGCGCGGCATCAGGCAGTAACAGACCGTTTTCGCCATACAACGCGCTCCTTATGAGGCCAGGACCTGGCCGGCTGCGGCCACGATGGCATCTTCCTGGTGGCGCAAGGCCTGCGTGTCTTCCGCCGTAAACGAGATCGCTGCGACCTCCTCACCCGCATAGGCTGCGACCGGCCGGATGGTGATGCTCAGGTCCTCGAACCGCACCTTGCCGCTGCCGCGGCTGCCGGAACCGCCCAGGTAGTCGTCTTCCAGCAGGCGCATGGCCTCGAAGAGGTTCCTGAGCAGGCGGCAGTCGTCCTCCTTGTAAAGGCTGAAGACCAGCTCGAAGGGGCCGAAAACCGCGCCGGCGGGCACGCGCTCCAGCGGCCGCGGGTTGGCTTCCGAGGTGATGCGGTCAATGCTGGCTTCGTATTTCACTTCCGTAAAAGGCTGATCCAGGTTGAGCGCAGACAGATGACGCACGCTCTCTTCGGTCAGGAACACGTCGCGCACGATCAGGCGCGTCGGCGCCTGGGCGCCCTCCTGGCCGGGAATGCCGTAGATGGTGCACACCTGGCAGGTGGGGTCATTACAAACGTGGATGCGCACCTTCGCTTTCGCCGTGCCGATATTCATGTTCGGCTGGGCCTTAGGGTCGCGTTTTTCGGCCAGGCTGCGCAGTTTGCCCTTGAGCGACGAACCGGGAATGTAGGGCTGATTGCTCAGGGCGTCGCGCATGACGGGGTTATCCACCCCGCCGATCATGACACCCTCCTTGCCTTTCCCGATATGCAGGCCGGTCACGGCCCGAATGTTTCCCGTGACAAGGACACGTCCATAGAGGTTGATCGAATCGGAAGGCATACTGAGATCTCCTATCTTGCTAGGTTTGGCTGCCTGTCCTAGTGAGGCTTAGGCTTCTCCGTTTCGATAATCGCATAGGCAACCACCGCTTCGAAGAATTCGGCCAGATGTTGAAGGGTTTTGCGTTCGTTCCTGTCCACGTGTCGAATACCGGCTTTGAGGGCGTCGGCGAGCCGTCGCAGACCGGCGTGCTTTTGGGTCTGATATTCCAGCCGTGGACCGAACAAGATCAAGGCACGGTAGGCCTCATCGCGCTGGGCCTGTTGTTCGGCGGTCTGTGCAGAGTGCGGCCAGGACATCTCAATCTGGCGAAAGGTGGAGAATAGGCGTCGGATCTGGGTTGTGGTGGCATAGCCCTTGAGCACTTTCCCCAGTTCCTCGGCCTTTTCGACCAACAAGTGAACATCACCTTCTTTGACGATTTTTTGCATATCTGCATCGGAAATGGGCATGGTTTTCCTCCTTAGCGAGTGAGCAATTCCATCCACCTTGCGGCCAGTCCCGCAAAGCGGATTTCGGCAGGGTTCAGACAGGATTGCGCCAGGCGGGTGACAGCCTCCCGCGCCTCCTGGTTTTCCCGGGGGATACGCCCGGCCATGCGGCTGAGGGCGTAGGCCCCGCGCCAGATCCAGGGGCCGATCTCGGTTTTCCGCGTTTTCCGTTGGCGTTCGTATTGGGCGTACGTGTCTTGAACGATTTGCAACAAGGCTCTGGCTGCGCCGCCTTCCAGGGCCGTGCGTATCTTCTCGCGATAACGAAGCACCTGATCCCATTCCTCCCATCCCACCTCCAGGCCGAGGAAGTGAAAGGCGTTTTTCTCGCCGCTGCCCTGCCGGCGCCGATAGGCTTTGGCCCTTTCTTCTGCCTCGCCGGCGCGTTCGGCCGCCTGATAGAGGGGAAATTTGGCGTCCTCCAGGGTGACAGCACCGGAGATGGTCAGGCTGGGGTTGTTGCCGGTATAGCGGGCGAATTCCGCCTGGATGCCGGCGGCCAGGGCAGGCATCAGGTCCCAGGCGCCGACGATGAACAGGTCATCGCCGCCGGAGTAGATGACATACAGGCTTTCCGGGCGGTCTTTTTGGATCTCCTCGCAGATGACGTTGAGGTAGCCGGCGAAGAACCCATCCAGCGCCGAACTGAGGGCCGAGGTAGCCGCCAGGGTGCGCAGGTTCAATCCTCTAACCATCACCTGCCCCAGATCGTCCACGTCCATGCGCAGGACGCCGATGCCCTTGAGCCCCTGCGCGTCCGCGGCCATCTGGGCGAAGGTGCGCACGTCGCCGGGCCGGGGCGGTTCTTCGTCCTCTTCCGGTTCGGCCTGCCAGCGGTCCACATCGGCCTGGGTGACATGGGGGGTGACATTGGCCAGGAAGCGGAAGCCGTGGGCGCCGTGACGCAGGAAGTCGGTGTCGTTGAGCGCGTACACCAGGTCACCGCTCCGGTCAAACGAGAACCAGCGACCGCTGACCTCGAACAGCGCCTCCTGCCACGTTTCCTTTGCCGAAGGAGGCCGACTGCCGAGGGAAAGGAAAGAGGCCTTGCCCAGGGCGCGCGCCAGCTCGGCGAAGCTGGCGCAGGCCTGGCATTGCCAGGCCGTTTCCCCCGGCAGTTTTTCCCCCTCGCCTTCGGCCAGCGGCGTCTGGCAGACGACGCAATAGCGATTGCCCGGCCGGCCCTGCGGCGCAAACAGCGCTTCCCATTGGCTTTTGGCCACGCTCCCAAAACGCGCCCGCTTGCGTTCGGCGATGCCTTCCTTGAGGACGCGGGAGGCCCTGGAAGTAAACTCATGAGAGCCGATCTCTGCCGCGGCCAGGGGTGTCCAGGCCAGGGCGAGGCTCAGGTCCCCGCGGAATGCGTCCAGCAGGGCTTTTTCGGCTTCGCTGCGGACCTTCTCCAGAATCGCCTCGGTGGTTTGCCCGTTGACGGTGGCGCTCAAAGGGGGAGCCAGGAGCATGAAGTTGCCGCCGGCGTTGTAGATGACGTTGGCGAGGCTCAGGCCCAGTTCGTTCAGCAGGCGCTCGATCACGGCCTCGCCCAGGAGTTGCACGAAAAAGCTGCGCCCGCGCAGGCCCCTGGCGGCGCCTCGGCTGGTGATCGTATAGACGAAGTCCTGGATGCCGGGGATGTCGCCGCCCACCAGCGTGAACTCGGTGGCCGGTCCTGCTTGCCAGTCCTGGCCGCTGGCGAAAAGCATGGCCGTGACCGCTTTCCATTGCTCGAAAAGTGGAATCCCTGCTCCGCCGCGTTGCGCAGGGAGAGCCCAGGCATATTTCCGCAAGAGATGGTAGAAGCCATGAAAAGTCGGGAGCGAAAACCCGGGGAAACGCCGCCTTGCCTGGTCCCACTCCCTCTGAAACCCCCGCGCAACTGCCTCCCCCTGCTGCGAAGATGGCATCAGGGTTGCCAACGCCAGCGGTCGCGGCGTCACGGTCATCGGGGAGGAAGCCGCCCGCTCCGGGAGGTGAACGAGGGAGAAAATGGAGAGCAAAGTCGGCGTGGCATGTACCTCCCCCAGAGTGGCTTCATAAGCCTGCCAGTTGACCCCAGGCGGAGACAGCCCTTGTCCCATCAGGTGAAGGCCGTATTCCACAACAGCACGAATTTTCTCTTCCAACGTCATCTCCTTCTCAGGGCTGATTGACAATGTTTACGGGTTGGAAACAATCATTCAATGCAGGGAAAGCAGATTTTTTGGTTTACAGGAATACCTTCACTACAAAAACTCACCGCCGAGATGAGTTCTCCATACGGTCAGGGGTGCAGCGGCGGT
>JAGHYK010000203.1 GCA_017743695.1 Chloroflexota bacterium | reverse complement strand
AGCGAGAAGCGGGCTTCTTTCCACAAATTTCCTGAAGCAACGATACAGTATCTCTCCTGCTTTTCAAATCCACCCTCTCAAACTCATGGTATAATTTCCTTTCGGCCTTCTACATTTGAAAAACTATTCCCATGACGAGGTATCTTTATGCCAAAACGAACCTATCAACCCAAAATTCGCCGTCGTGCGCGTGTGCATGGTTTCCGGGCGCGCATGGCCACCGCCGATGGGCGGAAGGTGCTCAAGCGCCGCAGATTAAAAGGACGACATCGTTTGACAGTTCGCTCGAACGCCCATGTTAAGCGTCTGCGCTGGTCTTGAGGTGCAGCGTCGCTTTCGTCTGACACGGGCAGCCGATTTTCAACGGGTGCGGCAGGAGGGAAAGTCCTATGCCCACCCGCTTCTTGTTTTGATTTGCTCCTTTCGTCCTGAACCCGGTCTTCGTGTGGGCATCGTCGCCGGGCGGAAGCTGGGAAAAGCGGTGCAACGCAATCGCGCCAAACGTCTGCTGCGTGCTGCGCTGCAGAGCTTTTTGCCATCCCTCGCGCAACAACCCGTGGATATAATCCTGATTGCCCGCCCGGCGCTGCTCCAGGCCTCCTTCGTCGAAATTCGACAGGCGCTGGAATCGCTCCTGCGTCGTGCTCACCTTCTATTGCCTTCTTCTGGTGATGAAAATTCATGAGCCAGTTCCATCTCCACATCGCTTCTCCCCATGAACCCCGCCTGCGTGATCTGCCGCGCACCCCCCGCTACTGGCCGCGCTGGGTGCTGCTGGCCCTGATCCGCCTCTATCAGATAAGCGTTTCGCCTCTCCTGCCTGCCAACACCTGCCGTTTTTATCCCACCTGTTCCCACTACGGTTATCAGGCAATCTACAAATACGGCGCCCTCAAAGGCTCCCTCATGGCCATCTGGCGCCTCTTGCGCTGCAATCCTTTCAACCCTGGCGGATATGATCCCGTCCCTTAGGAGACGTTTGACCGATGCCTGTTTTTCCCAAGCCTAAAATCTTGCTCTTGCTTGCTTTCCTGCTGGTGCTCTCTCTCACTGCCTGTGCATCCCCGCACAGTGCAACCTGGGCCGGCGTTTATGCGACCGAAGAGGTCGCCTACCTGAGCAATGGCGCCCACCTCTTTGCAATAGACCTGAAAAGCGGTACTGAACGCTGGCGCTATCCCGAAAAAGCGACCGCCGCTCTCCAGTTTTACGCTCCCCCTCTGCTCACTTCCGATGGGCAACTGATCATCGGCAGCGCAGGGAGCGATAACGCCTTGCTCAGCCTGGATGCCCAGAGCGGCCAGGAACGCTGGGCCTCTCCCTTCCGCGGGGCAAAAGATCACTGGATCGCCTCCCCGATGGAACATCAGGGCGTGATCTACGCTCCCAATGCGGATGGTCATCTCTACCTTCTTGACCTCAACGGCAACCTGCTGAGCGAAAAAGAAATGGACAAACACCTCTGGGCCACCCCTGTTGCCGATGAGCACTATGTCTATCTGGCCGGCCTGGATCATCACCTCTACGCCTTCGATCCTCAAACCCGTCAGGTCGTCTGGAAAGCCGATCTGAAAGGCTCCATCCCCTCCCGTCCCTCCCTGGCGAACGGCCTGATCCTCAGCGGCTCCTTCGCCTCGCGCCTTTATGCCTTTGAGGTCCCCGGCGGTCAGGCGCGTTGGGAAGCGCAGACCAGGGGCTGGATATGGGGCAGCCCGCTGGTGCTGGGGGAAAACGTCTATGTCGGCGACCTGGCGGCGCAGATTTACGCCTTTCGCCTCAACGATGGTCAGCTCCTCTGGCAAAAGTCCGTTAACGGGCCGGTGGTAGCGGGACCTGTCGCCTTTGGCGAAACCATCATCTTCCTCAGCGAGAGTGGCGACCTCTATGCCTTTGATGCCCAGGGCAACCTGCGCTGGCAACGGAAACTGGGTGGCGCACTCTATACTCCCCCTGCTGTGACCTCCCAGGTGCTCCTGGTAGTCCCCATGCAGGCCCAGGAAGCGCTCATTGCCCTGGATGCGCAGGGCAACCTCCTCTGGACATTCACCCCGAAATAGGTGTCTCATGTGGGATTTGCTGATTGTCACCCCTCTTACCAACCTTCTGCTCTGGATTTACAGCCTGAGCGGCAATAACTTCGGCCTGGCGATCATCCTCTTCACCATCCTCATTCGCCTGGTCACCTGGCCGCTCACGGCGCAGCAACTGAAAGGTGCTCAGGCCTTACAGGAATTGCAAAAGGACAAAGAATGGCAGGCCATCCAGAAAAAATATGCCAAAGATCGGGAAAAACTTGCGCAGGAGCAAATGCGCCTTTACAAAGAGCGGGGCATTAACCCCTTTGGCTCCTGTCTGCCCACCCTGATCCAGTTCCCCATCCTGATCGGCCTGTATCAGAGCCTGGTGCGCGCCCTGGCGACCACGCCCTATGGCCTGCTCCAGTTAGGGCGCAGCCTGTATCCCTTCCTGAATGCGGCTTCCCTCATCCCGCTTAACAGCCGTTTCCTGTGGATGGACCTGGGGCGCCCCGAATCGCTCCCCATTCACCTCGGCAGCTTCTCCTTTGGTCTGCCCACGCTGGCGATCATCGTGGCGGTGACCACCTACCTGCAGAGCAAGCTCACCATGCCACCCTCCCCCTCCGACCCGCAGGATGCTTCGGCGGCGCAAGCGGCCATGATGAGCCAGATGATGAGCATTTACATGCCCCTCCTGTTGGGCTATTTTGCGCTTACCTTCCCCTCTGGCCTCTCGGTTTACTTCATCGTCTCCAACCTCCTGGGCATCGTCCAGTATGCCATGCTGGGGAAAGTAAACTGGCGCACGCTCCTCCCCGGAAAATCGCAAAAGAAACAGGAGTAGACCATGCAAAACTCCGTTGAAGTCAGCGCTCCCACGGTGGAAGAAGCCATTCAACGCGGCCTGGAACTCTTAGCCACCACGCCGGATCAAGTCGAAATCGAGGTTCTGGATAGCGGCAGCAAAGGTTTTTTAGGATTTGGAAGCCGACAGGTGCGCGTGCGCATCAAACGGCTGATTGCGTCCTCCGAGCCGCTCGCCGCATCTCGCGAGGCTCCCGGTGCGCCTTCCCCCCAACCTGTAGCGGAAGTGCCCCTCCCCGATCTGGCTGCTTCCCCGGCTGAGCCACTGCTTGCCGTGCGCACCCGTCAGGTCTTGCAAGAGATTCTCCGCCTCCTGCACATCGAGAACGCTCAGGTAGAGATCCGCAACGTGGAAGAACAGCAAGGACATCATATTGTGCAGGCCGAGATCCACGGGCAAGACCTGGACATCCTGATTGGCCGACGGGCGGAAACGCTCCAGGCCTTGCAATACCTGGTCAGCCTGATCGTGGGGAAAGAGATTGAAGATTGGGTGCACGTGGTCCTGGACGTGGAGGGCTACCGGCAGCGTCGTGAGCAACAGCTTCGTCGCCTGGCTGCGCGCATGGCCGAGCAGGCTATCCGCACCGGTCGTCGTCAGGTGCTCGAACCCATGCCGGCTGCCGAACGTCGCATCATCCACCTGGCGCTTCGTGATCACCCCGACGTGACCACTCAAAGCATCGGCGAAGAGCCAAACCGCAAAGTGGTGATCATCCCCCGTCGCTGATGCGCTGGATTTACCTCTCCCCCCACCTGGATGATGCTGTGCTTTCCTGTGGCGGCCTGATCGCGCAGCAGCGGATGCACGGCCTGCATGTCGAAGTATGGACGATCTTCGCCGCAGTGCCCTCCCCAGAGAGGGGTGGTTTGCTGGCGCGTTATCTCCATATGCGTTGGGGTTTTGAAAATGCGCAACAGGCGGTAGAGGCGCGGCGCGAGGAAGATCAACAGGCGCTCTCCATCCTCCAGGCTCAGGCTCGCTACTTTCCCTTCCTGGATTGCATCTACCGCCAGGATAGCGAAGGTCAACCCCTCTACGAAAACATCTTCTCGCCGCCCCATCCGGCAGAGGCCGATCTTGCGGAGCGGATAGCCCTCGCCCTGGGCGAACACCTGCGCGAAGAGGATGTCGTTGTTGCGCCGCTGGCGATTGGTGAACATGTTGACCACGTCCTTGTTCGCCAGGCCGCCAGGCGACTGGGGCGTCCCCTCTGGAACTACGCCGAAGTCCCCTATCTTTTCAAGTCGCCCCAGGAAATCGAGCAAAAAACGCGCTCGTTACAGAGCGGCCTCTTTCCCCTCTCATTTTGGGGCAAGAAAGCCTGGCTGAGCGCCTGCTCCGCCTATCGCTCCCAGATAGCCGAACTTTTTGGCGACGAAGAGGCCATGCAGCGCACCCTGCAGGAATACATGGCGCGCGAAAATGGCCTGCGGCTGTGGAAGTAAAGACCGCGGACGGCAGACCGCGGACGGCAGTAGGACAGGCTTTCCAGCCTGTCGGGTTGCGAACCGTCAA
>JAGHYK010000202.1 GCA_017743695.1 Chloroflexota bacterium | reverse complement strand
TTCAGGCGTTCCAGGGTTATCCTCTGCGTAGTGTAGAAAGTGTGCCCACAACCCCAATCACGGCGAGGAGCAGAATGGCCAGCCCCAAAGGGAACGAGGGCGATGCGCTCTCTGGTTCTGTGAATCGGGGAATTTCCAGCGGTGGGGCAGGGGTGAAGGTTGGCAATGGTGTTGGGAGCAGGTTCTCTGCATAAGAGGCGGCCAGCGTAGGGTTCAGGGCGAAGGTAGCGAAGGGGGTGGGCGTGGGCGGCGGCGTGACGGTGGGGAGGAACCCAGGCGAAAGGGAAACCCATGGGGCATAGACCCAGGCCACCCCATCCGGCCCGGTCGGATAGGCGATCATGATCCAGTCGGTATCTGCAGAGCGCCCCAATGCAGGGACGCTTTGCCCTCGCAGTAACACGCCGACCGGCGGATAAAGATACATATCTGGCCCGGCATAGACGTTGATGATCTCTAAATCCTGGTATACCGTGACCATGGGGCCAAGCGGGGTGCTGGTGACCGTTGGGATCGAACCGGTGGGCTGTTGGGCCTGAGCAGTCTGTGTCCGGGGTATCAGGAGTCCCAGGCCCAGCAGGAGCAGCATCCCACCGGGGATCAAAGCAAATCGGGCGTGTTTCATGAGGCTTTTCGGTAGGAACTCAAGATCAACCCTGCTATCCCAAGGAGCAAGAAACCGACAATGTAAATCCCGGCAGTATCCTGCGGCAGGGCTTCCGTGCCCGGTGCGGGATAGGCGGGCATGGTCACCGGAGGAGCAGGGGTGAAGGTGGGCAGGCGCGTGGCGGTCGGCTCAAAGTGGAATGCGGCCATCAGCGTGGGATCAATGGTGGGTGTGATGCGTGGGGTCGGCGTGGGAGGCGGTTGGATGATGGGGAGTTCGCGTGTTGTTACCAGCTGCACCAGGGTCGAATGCACCCATCCTTTCCCATCCTCGGCGGCAGGATAGGCGATCTGGATCCAGATTCGACCGGGTGAAAGTCCAAGCGCAGGAGCGATAGTGCCAGGGGATAGCTTGCCGATGATCGGGTACAGTGTACCAGGGCCGGCGCGGACGTTGATGTCTTCTTCATAGGTCACAATCACGTAGGGGCCGGAAGGGGTCGCTGTGGGCGTTTGCGCCTGCGTCTGAACAGCTTGCGCCAGAAGCAACGGCAGGAAAAGCAACCACAGAAGACGCAAGGGGTTTCTGAAATTCATGAGCACGATTATAATCGAGACGGAGAATGACCATGAGACGTTTCCTTCGCTCCCTGATCCGTTTTGTGATTAACCTGATCGCAGAGGTGGAGATTTCGGGCTATGAATATCTGCCCGAGGGAAGCTTTGTGATCGCTTCCAATCACCTGGGATTTCTGGATGTTCTGATGCTTTTCTATGCCATTGATCGGCCGGATATGTTCATTCCCGTTGCCGAAAAATGGGAAAAAGTGGCGCTTTTCCGCTGGCTGAGCAAACCCTTGAATCTGGTTTTCATTGACCGCTTTAATCCCGACATCAAAGCACTACGAAAAATCTTGCGCCTGATGGAGGCGGGGAATATCCTGGTCATTGCGCCGGAAGGGACTCGCAGCCGCACGGAGACCATGGCAGAGGGGAAACCGGGTGTGGCCTATCTGGCTGCCCGACTGGAGCGCCCGATTGTGCCGGTCGGGCTTTACGGGACAGAGGACCGGAAGGTGCTGGAAAATTTGAAGCACTTGCGGCGTTCAAAGATCGTGGTACGCGCCGGGCCGCCCTTTCGTTTGCCCCCTCTGCCGGCGCGGGATCGAGATCAGGCGCTTCGCGCCTATACGGACGAAATTATGTGTCGCATCGCCGCGCTTTTGCCGGAGAAGTATCGGGGGGTTTATCGCGATCACCCACGCTTGAAGGAATTGCTGGCGCAGTAGCCATGGGGGGAATTGCCATCCCCCCGTTTATCGCCGCAGGCGCAGGATTATTGCTCCCCTGTAGGGAGATTGCGTCGCGGTTATCCTTCGAGCCACAACGTGAAAGGGCCATCGTTATAGATTTCGACCAGCATGTGGGCGCCGAATCGTCCGCTCTGGGTCGGAATGCCCTGCTGGCGCAGGAATTCTGCAAAGCGCTCTACCAGGGGGGCAGCGATGGCCGGGGGCGCTGCTTCGGTGAAAGACGGTCGGCGCCCTTTGCGCACATCCGCATACAGCGTAAACTGAGAGACGACCAGGGCTTCCCCCTTGATGTCCTGGATCGAAAGATTGGTCTTCTCCTGGGCATCCTCGAAGATGCGCAGGAGGGAAACCTTTTGTGCCAGGGATCGCGCCGTTTCTTCTGTGTCGTTGGGCGCGATCCCTAACAGGATGAGCAAGCCGGCGCCAATTTCGGCGATCACTTCCCCTTCTACCAGGACGCGAGCACGGCGAACGCGTTGCAGGACGAGGCGCATGGTCAGGGTAATTGCACGGCAGCGCGCACTTCTTCCATCGTCTTCTCTGCGATCTGGCGGGCGCGACGTGCGCCATCGTGCAGCACATCCCAGATATAATCCGGATTGCGGGCAATCTCGGCCCGACGTGCGCGGAAGGGTTCCAGGTGACGATTGAGGTTCGCGGCCAGGCGCGCCTTGCAATCTACGCAGCCGATACCGGCGCGCCGGCATTCGATATTGATCATCTCCACCTCTTCCGCCGCGGAGAAGATTTTGTGCATGGAGAAAACGTTGCACACGTCCGGATTGCCCGGATCGGTGCGGCGGATGCGCTGCGGATCGGTGACCATCATCATCACGCGCTGCCGCGTTTCCTCCGGCGTGGCGGCCAGTTCAATGTGATTGTTCAGGCTCTTGCTCATCTTCTCTTTCCCATCAATGCCCAGCACCTTCGGGACCTCGGTGGTCTTCATTTGTGGTTCGATGAGCACATCTGTTTTGAAGCGATGGTTGAACGAGCGCACCGTCTCGCGCGCGAATTCGATGTGCGGCGCTTGATCGATCCCAACCGGCACTAACTGCGCTTTGTAGAGCACGATGTCCGCGGTCATGAGCACCGGATAACCGAGCAGCCCATAGTTGACGTTATCTGGCTGCTGACGCACCTTCTCCTTGAAGGTGGGCAGGTCGGTGAGCTTCCCCAGGGGAGTGACCATGGAAAGGATGAGATGCAATTCCGTGACCTGCGGCACGTGCGATTGAACGAAGACGATGGTTCCTTCCGGCCGGATGCCGGCCGCCAGCCAGTCCAGCGCCATTTCGTAGGTGTTCTGGCGCAGGTTCTCCGTCGTCTCGACCGTTGTCAGCGCGTGCAGGTCAACGATGCAGTAGATGCATTCGTACTCATCCTGCAGCGCCACGTAGTTTTGAATGGCTCCGAGATAGTTCCCCAGATGTTGCCGCCCTGTGGGGCGAGCACCGGAAAAAACGCGACCTTTTTTTGTCATCATGCGACACCGTCAATGTGGATTTTGAAGCGTTTCTTCAACTTTTCTGGCAATTTCTCCAGCCTCTGCATGGCGACCGGTCTGAAGTTTGGAGTAAATCAGCTTCCCGTTGACGCTCACTTCAAACCGTCCGCCATCGGAAGGGATTAACGTGAGGGAGCGAATGTGGGGTTCAAACAAACGCAATAATTCTCCTGCCAGGCTCACGGCCCGGGGCGTATAACGTCAGACCGCGCAGTACACAATTTCAATTTCCAACATACGGCCTCCTGCAAGATGTTTGTTAGAAAATTATAACATGTTCTTCGCTACTCTTGTCTTCAAAGCCATGAAGGGCTATAATCAAACTGGTTTTGTAGCTATCTCAGCAATGTTAGATTACCTGTCCCCTGTCATTGCGAGGCGGCGATAGCCACCGAAGCAATCCCCCAGCGGTCAAGCTGGCCTGATAAACGGGAGATTTCTTCGCCAAAAAACGGCTCGCAATGTAACGGTAGAAAATTTTCTACCGCAACGGTAGAAAATTTTCTACCGCAACAAAGCTGAAAGTAGTTACCTGGTTTTTTAGATTTAGATGTGTAAGAGGAGGTGGCCTATGCCTGTTTACACGTATCGTTGTGAGTCCTGTGGGGTGCAGTTTGAACGTCAGCAGAGCTTCCAGGATTCCCCTCTCACCCGTTGCCCGGAGTGCGGGAAGAAAAGCCTGCGCAAAGTAATCGGGCCGGTGGGGATCGTTTTCAAGGGGTCGGGCTTCTATGCAACCGATCACCGTTCGCCTTCGGGCGCTACCAGCCGGGCGCCGAAAGGCGAAGCCAGGGGGGGTGGATCGAACGGCGAGACGAGCAACGATTGAGCCTGCATCGCAGCCAGCCCCCTGAAAGCAAAGGAGCCGACCGTTCAGGCCGGCTTTTTTGTTCCGGATGGACGTTCAACAGGCAGGGAAGCCTGTCCTGCGCATGTAAGGCATACCGTCAACGAATTTTTAACGAATCAACGAATGCGCGCTCCCTCGGCTGA
>JAGHYK010000201.1 GCA_017743695.1 Chloroflexota bacterium | reverse complement strand
GATGGAAGTGGGGGGGGTGGTTACTTTCGTTCTCGAATTTCCTGAATGAAAGATACACTACCCTCTCGGTAACATTTTCATTTGATTGACAGGGTGGGTGCTTCAATGAGCCACCCTCCATTTTGCCCCACACTATCCTGACAATTCTGGTATAATTTTCGCCGATGAAATACCATATTTGGACCGAAGGCTGTCAAATGAACGTGGCGGATTCCCAGCGCGTGGCTTCGGCGCTGGAGCGGCTGGGCTATACGTTCACGCCGGAAGCGGAAGAAGCGGACGTGATCGTGCTCAACACCTGTGTTGTGCGCCAATCGGCGGAGAACAAGGCCTATGGCCGGCTCTCCTCGCTTCGCCCGATCAAGGAACGCCGCCCGGAAACGGTGATCAACCTGATGGGATGCCTGGTCGGTGTGCGCGGAAATGAGCCATTGCGCCAGCGCTTCCCCTTTGTGGATGTCTTCTCTCCGCCTTCCGATCCTGGCCCCTTGATCTCTTTCCTGACCCAAAACGAGGCGCGCCAGATGCAGGGAGAAGCAAAAGCCCGCCAGGATGCCATCCTGGATGAGGAGTTCATCCTGCCTGCCCATGAGCGCGGCCGACTGGTCTCGGCACATGTCCCGGTCGTGTATGGCTGTTCCCATGCCTGCACCTTTTGCATCATCCCGTATCGCCGCGGCGTCGAGCGCAGCCGGCGCGTCGGCGAGATCGTCGCCGAAATTCGCGCCCTGGTCGAGCAGGGAGTCAAAGAGGTGACCCTGCTTGGGCAGATCGTGGATCGCTACGGCAAGGACCTTCCGGATGGTCCAGACCTGGCCGGCCTGCTGCGCCTCGTGCACGAGATCGAAGGCCTGGAGCGCATTCGCTTCCTGACATCCCATCCGAATTATTTCACCGAGGAGCTGATGCGCACCGTGGCAGAATTGCCCAAAGTGATGCCTCACATCGAAATCCCCGTCCAGGCTGGGGATGATGAAGTGCTGGCTCGCATGAAGCGTGGCTACACACAGGCTGATTATCGGCGGATCGTGGAAAAAATCCGCAAGTTAATCCCCGGCGCCTCCATTGCCACAGACATCATCGTTGGCTTCCCCGGTGAAAGTGAAGAACAGTTCATGCAGACCTATCGCCTGCTGGAAGACTTGCGGCTGGATGTTGCCCATCTGGCACGTTATTCGCCGCGTCCCGGCACCGTTGCCCAGCGTCGCATGGTAGATGATGTGCCGGAAGAGGAAAAGATGCGTCGCTTCCGCATGTTGGAGGCACTTCAAGAGCGCATTTCCGCCGAGATCAACGCCACCTACCTGGGGCAGCGCGTGGAGGTTCTTTTTGAAGAAAAGGTCAAGGAGCGCTGGAAAGGCCGAACGCCAACGAACAAGCTGGTTTTCGTCGAAAGCCAGGAAGACCTGCGCGGACGCATCCTGCCCGTGACCATCACCTGGACAGGCCCATGGTCTATGTTGGGGCGGGTGGAAATCCCTGAGCGATTGCCCGTTTTGCAACTCGCGTAAGGCGTTCCCTGTCGCAAGACGCTTTTCTAATTGCTTTTTGCAGTGAAATCAAGATTGTCCAAAATGCGCAGACGTGCTACAATCAAAATGTGACGGGTATTCCACAGCGTGTTGCACTCCTGAAAAAATCCCATCTCCTCCACGGCCTGAATGATGCGCAGCTCCAAACGCTGGCGGAGCAGATGCAGGAGCGCACCTTTGCCGCAGGGGAAATCATCGTTGCCCCTGGAAGCCGGGATCAGACCCTCTACTTCATTGCGGATGGCAAGGTGTCATTGCGCAATCAGGCAGGAAAAGAGACCTGTGAGATCGTGCTCCGCAAAGGGGATTATTTTGGGGAGGAGACGGCCTATACCGGTCGGCCAGAGGTGAATACGGCCCAGGCGTTGACCGCTGTCACACTGCTCACGCTCGACGGAAAGGGAGAAATCTTAAAAGGGCTGCTCAAGAAATATCCGCAGCTTCGCCCAAACTTTGAAGTGGCTATCAGCTCCCGTCGTCTGGGCAGACAATTGTGCTTTGAGTGGCTCAATGCGGAAGAAACCCCCTACTTTCTGGCGCGTAAACATCGCATTGCGCTCTATCAGAGCCTGATCCTGCCCATGCTCCTGAGCCTGATCCCTATCGGGATGATGCTCTTGGGCTTGATGCCGACGCTTTCGGGGAGCCGTCCCTCGATGGTTGCGATGGCTGTTGGAAGCACGGCTCTCCTGCTGATCATGGCCTGGATCATCTGGCTCTATATTGACTGGTCAAACGATTACTATATCGTCACCAATCAGCGGGTGATCTGGCTGGAAAAGGTAATCGGGATCCACGAAAGTCGTTATGAATCGCCGATCTCGGCCACGCTTTCGGTGAGCGTTGAAAGCGATTACTGGGGTCAATGGTTACATTATGGGAATGTGATTGTGCGAACGTTTGTCGGCCAGATTGTGTTCCAGACGGTGATGTATCCTGCTCAAGCCGCCCGCATCATCGAGGAACAATGGCAGCGCTCGAAAGAAAGTGCTCTGGGAGAGGAAAAGGAGAAGATGAAATCGGCGATTCGGGCGCGCCTGGGGCTGCCGGCGCCGCCTCCAACCACGGTTGCCCCAACATCCACACCTGCGCCGGCTCCCCCGCCGAAGAAACGCCTTCTGCCCCCCATCTTGCGGGCACTTTTGGGTCAGCATCTGAGGTTGCGCATTGATACCGGCGGCACGATTATCTACCACAAGCACTGGATGGTTTTCCTGCGCACGATTTTCTGGCCATTGCTGGGATTCCTGGCACTGCTCGCTTTACTCGGTTATCGCCTCTGGTCCTTATGGCGCGATCCAGAACAGGCATTGATTCGCCTACACCCATCTTTCAATCTTGACATGTCTTCCCTCCTCATTTCTCTGGCTATCCTGGGCGTGCTTGGTGTGATTTTCTACCGCTTTTGGGACTGGACGAATGATATTTACATGGTGACGGATGAGCAGGTGATTGACGTAGATCGCACGCCTTTTGGCAAAGAAACCCGCACCGTTGCGCCCCTGGATAACATTTTGAGCACCGGATACAGTCGTATCGGCATCATGGCCAACTTGTTTAACTTTGGAGACGTCCAGATCGACGTGGGAGGCGGAAAACTGGTCTTTGAGAATGTAGCCGATCCTGCAGGGGTACAGGCAGACATTGATCGCAGACGCGTGGCGCGCATGGCAAAAAAGAAAGAGTCAGAAGCAGCGGCAGAGCGCGAACGGATGGCAAACTGGCTGGCTGTTTACCACCAGAGCGCTGACGAATTGAGAGGATTCGGTAATTCATAATTCAGGCAGGCATGTGGATAGCAAAGACTTTCATGCGCGAACCAGCGAATTTGGTAAGGTGCAAAATCTTGCAATTTGAGGCCGTTTTTCACGATTCGCTCGCCAGTTGCACAAAAGTCAGGTTAGAGGTGTTTGAGCAAACAGGTATCCAGTTGCGCCCAGAGATTGATGCCCGCTTCAGTCAGTTTGCCCCTCATCAGGGCAGAAAAGAAAACACGGATGCCTGACCTGATTCCGAAGCGATTGTCCAGCCAGTTTGATGGATCGATCCATTTCAGAGGGGATATTTCAAAACCGTAATGCTCTCCCGCATTCGCTCAATGTTCTTACGAGAGCAGGTATAATCAAAGCAAGAACGCGCGGGAAAATGAGGCTTGTATGTTTCTGGCGACCATGGCGTTCATCCGCGCCGGTTGTGAAAAGCCAGTCAAAAAGGCCGTTCCGTTTCCTTTCTTTTTCGGGAGTTTCTCATGAATCGCCAACAATTGACCAAAATGTACACCGATTACTTGACCAGAGAGGGCTATCAACCCACCCTGGACGAAGACGGGGATGTGCGTTTCAAGGCGGAAGGATTCACCTACTACATCATCATTGACGACCAGGATGAGCGTTACTTTCGCCTGCTTTTCCCCAATTTCTGGAGCATTGATGATGGTGACGAGCTGGCACGCGCCCTGATCTCTGCGAACTACGCTACCATGAGAACAAAAGTGGCAAAAGTGTACGTTCACGATGACGGTAAGAATACCAGCGCCTCCATCGAAATGTTCCTCGATCCTCCCGAGCAATTCGCCAAAACCTTTCCCCGCTGCATGTCTGCACTGCGTACCAGTGTCAACACCTTTGTTGAAAGGATGAAGGAACTGGGAAAAGCATAAGGGGCAAAGCATTCCATGAAAGTGCGTCGGTCCCTTACCGGAAATGCCTGTAGGGACGCGAAAAAGGGTAACTACTCAGCCATGTCATTGCGAGCCGTTTTTTGGCGAAGCAATCTCCCATTATCAAGCTAAATGGACCCGCCTGGGGATTGCTTCGTCGCAAAGAACGCTCCTTGCAATGACAAACACAACAGTTTTGATGCAAGACTGAACAGTTACCACGCCACTTTGAAAACTACCCCATTAGTGGGAACCAAAAGCCTTTAAGAGCCTTTTTC
>JAGHYK010000022.1 GCA_017743695.1 Chloroflexota bacterium | reverse complement strand
CCGCAGGTGCTCAAGCCGCTGTCGCTCAACTCGTTTCTCGTTTTTCCTGAACGAACGATACATTACCTCCAAAATGATAGATTCCCCTTCAAGAATCGCTGATGTTATAATCCTCATCATGCCTTCTTACCTGCTTGTGACCGTTTTCATTGCCGGGATGGGTGTGTTAGGGGCAGAGATGAGTGTCTCTCGGCTGTTAAATAATCACTTTGGCAGCAGCAATCTGGTCTGGGCCAGCGTGATCGGGATGGTGATGCTTTACCTGGCAACCGGTTATTTCCTCGGCGGCTACCTCGCCGACCGCCATCCGCAGGCCTACCTGCTGTACTTGCTGCTGCTGATGGGTAGCTCTACCTTAGCCATGGCCACCCTGTTCGCGCGGCCGGTTGTAAACTGGGCCGCCTTTGCCTTTGCAGAGCTGGCGAGCGGCTTGCTGCTTGCATCGTTCTTCACCTTACTGGTGCTTTTCAGCCTGCCATTTATCCTGCTGGCGATGATTTCGCCGTTTGCCCTCCGTCTGGTCATTCAGCGAACTGAACAAAGCGGGCAGTTAGCCGGCCTGCTGTATGCTATCTCGACCTTCGGATCGCTCCTGGGCACATTTTTGCCCGTTTTGATCACCCCTCCCCTCCTGGGCACACCGCGCACGTTCCTGTTTTTCAGCCTGATCATGGAATGGATCGCCGCCGGAGGGCTGATCCTGGAGCGCCGTTTTCGCCTTTTACTCCTTGCCATCGTCCTGAATTTGCTCACCTTGCTCGCCTTCCTCTTCTTCCCCGCCTTTTCCCGACCTGCTCCGGGCAAGATCTACGAAGCGGAATCTGCTTATAACTATATCCTGGTGCAAGAGATCAACGGGGAGCGTTTACTACGGCTGAATGAAGGGCAGGGCGTCCACTCGATTTATGCACCGGATCGCCTGTTCTATGGGGGCACCTGGGAACAGTTCCTGGTAGCACCATTTTTTTACCCGCATCGCCGACCTGCCGATGTGCATCGCATCGCCATTCTCGGTCTGGCAGCCGGCACCGTCGCCCGACAGGCCACCGCTGTTTATGGCGCCATTCCCATAGATGGCTGGGAGATCGATCCGAAGATCGTGGAAGTGGGAAAGCGCTATTTTGCCCTCAATCTGCCAAATCTGAATATTTACATCGAAGATGCACGCTGGGGACTTGCCCGAAGCCATGAGCGTTATGACCTGATTGCCATAGACGCCTACCGCCCCCCGTATATCCCTCCCCATCTGACCACTCGTGAATTCTTTCTCATATGTGCAGAGCATCTGACCGAGGAAGGAGCCATTGCCATCAACGTCGCCGCCTTGCCTCAAGATCGTCGCCTGGTGGATGCGATCGCGACCACCATGCACAGCGTCTTCCCCAGTGTGCACGTGATGGATGTGCCGAATACGCTGAACGTGATGATCTTCGCCACGCGCCAGCCGACGCAGGCGGAGGACTTCCTGCGCAATTTGTTCGACTTGACGGCCCGGCCCGATACCCCGCCGTTGCTTCTCCAGACGATGCAGGTCACCGCGCTGCATCTCCGTCAACCAGGATATACGCCGGGCGAAATTTTCACCGATGATCATTCTTCTCTGGAATGGATTGTGGATAGCATGATCTTAAAATTCTTCTTGCAAGGAAATGGAGAGGGCTTGAGATGAAAACCATCCTCACCTGGCTCACGGCTTTGCTCGTTCCCCTGATCCTGCTCAGCATTGCCTTGCGTCTGCTGTTGACGCCGACCTTTCTGCGCCTGGAATATGGGCAGGCATCGTTCCCGCCTGATCCATATGGCTTTACCCAGAGCGAGCGTCTGCACTGGGCAACCTATGCGTTGGAATTCATCCGCACGCCGCAGCCATTAAGTTATCTGGCCGAACTGAAAATGAACGATGGCCGGTCCCTGTTCAACGATCGCGAGCTGCGCCACATGCTGGATGTGCAAAAAGTGACGCTGAAGGCGCTGCGCCTCGGCGATCTGACCCTGGGGATGCTGCTGGTCCTCGGGCTGCTTGCCATCCGTTACCGCTTCTTTCCCGCCTATCTGAAGGGCCTTCAACGCGGTGGACAGCTCACGCTTTTGCTGGTGGTGGCCCTCGGTCTGTTCGGCGCGTTTGCCTTTTGGGATTTCTTCACCCTTTTCCATCTCGCCTTCTTTGAAGGCGATAGCTGGATTTTCGATTATTCCGACACCCTGATCCGCCTGTTTCCCCTACGCTTCTGGCAGGATGTGTTCGGGATAGCGGCGCTGATCGTGACCGCCGGCGCGCTGATCCTGGCGCTCAGCCCGCGCCTCAATCCGAGGCGATAAACGCGATATAATGGACGATAGGCCGTGCACGATAGACCATGGCAAGAGGCCGTGGACGACAGGCCGTGAAAGACATGTTCAAACAGCAAGGACGATCCGCATTCCCTTAAGCAGGAGGCAACGTGAGTGATCTGGGCTTGAATGGCAAAGTGGCCGTGGTGACCGGTGCTTCGCGTGGGATCGGGCGCGCCATTGCGCTGGAGCTGGCCGCGCGTGGGGCACGGGTGGTCGTCAACTACCATCGCTCTGAGCAGGCTGCCCAGGAAGTGGTCAGCCAGATCCAGGCAAACGGCGGAGAGGCAGTCGCTTTTCAGGCGGATGTTTCGGATTTTCAGCAGGCGCAGGCCTTGATCAAGTTCGCCCTTGAAACCTTCGGCGATTTACATATCCTGGTCAACAACGCAGGGATCACCCGTGATACCCTGCTGATGACCATGAGTGAAGAGGATTGGGACGAAGTAATCCGCACAAACCTGAAGAGCACGTTCAACTGCTCCAAAGCCGCCATTCGTCACATGATCCGCAAGCGCTATGGGCGCATCATCAACATTGCCTCCGTAGCTGGCCAGATGGGTAACGCTGGCCAGACCAATTACTCGGCCTCAAAGGCCGGGCAGATCGGCTTCACCAAGGCCCTGGCGCGCGAGGTGGCTTCGCGCAACATTACCGTCAATGCCATTGCTCCAGGCTTTGTAGATACCGAAATTCTGAACACCATGCCTCGCGAAACACTGGAGGCGGCGCTCAAGTTAGTGCCCCTGGGAAGGATGGGGCGCCCGGAAGAGATCGCCTTTGCAGTTGCTTTCCTGGCCTCCGATCAGGCGGCCTACATCACCGGGCAGGTGTTGGGCGTGGATGGTGGAATGGCCATGATGTGACAGAAAGGAGAGAGAGCCAATGAGCTATCCGACAAAAGTGGTAACGACGGTGGCGCCGGAGGCCCTGATGGCTGTGGTGCGGATGGCTGCGCTGGGTGTCCCCGGCGTGATGCGCCTGGCAGAAGTGGTGGGCGGTGTAAATCGCGTCTTCCGCCGCGGGCAGGAAGGCATCCGGCTGCGCGTCGAAGATCAACAAGTAGAAGTGGACCTCTACCTGATCCTGGACGGCAACCGCAACCTGCGTGAACTCAGCCGCAATGTGCAGCAGCAGGTGGCGCGGGCAATTCAGGAACTGGTAGGGATGGAAGTGAGCGGTATCCATATCCATATCGAGGACGTGGAGTATCCTGCTGCATGAAATCGCGAACCCAGGCGCGTAGTCTGGCACTACAGGTTCTTTACGAAGTGGACTTGAGTCATCATTCCCCCGCCGAAGCCCTCCAGCATCGGCTGGAGGAGACCCCTCTTCCCCCTTCTCTGGCTGAATTCGCCCGCCAGATTGTGTTGGGTGTCCACCCGGTTGCGAAAGACCTGGATCGAGTGCTGGCCCATTTTGCGCCCGAATGGCCGATGGAAGAGATCGCGGCCATTGATCGCAACATTCTGCGCATCGCTTGCTGGGAGCTGACGATGACAGATACGCCGATCAAAGTCGCCATCAACGAGGCGGTCGAACTGGCAAAATCCTACGGTTCAGAGAATTCGCCTCGCTTTGTCAATGGCGTGCTGGGGTCGGTTGTGAATCGCCTGGATGAAGTGAAACAGGCGCTGATGGCAGTGACTCCTGCAAAGGAAAAATAGGATGTTCGATATTGGCATTCCCGAAATTCTTTTCATTCTCTTGCTGATGTTCATTGTGTTTGGGCCGAAAGAGATGCAAGAGATGGCGCGCGAACTGGGGCGGTGGATGAATCGTTTCGTCAAGTCAGATACCTGGCGCGCCATGCGCAGCGTCGGGCATGAGATCTCCACGCTCCCCACACGCCTGATGCGCGAAGCGGAGCGTGAAATCTGGGAGAACGATCCGGCGCTCCGCGAGCAGAAGATCGCGCCCCCGCGTTCGGTCTCCTTTAGCGATTTACCCCCTTCCCCCGCTCCTGCTTCCCCCACGAGTGAAAAATCCACCGCCGAAGAAAAGCCCTCCGAACCATAGATTCCCCCATGTCATCGTTGCGTGTCATCCTTCGTCTGCTGTTCTTCCCGTTTCGCCTTCTCTGGATTTTGTTCCGCCTGCCAGGGCGAGCTTTTCAGAAGCTCAGCCTTTTTTTCAATCAAGAACCCGAAGAACACCCGCTGGGTGAAATTCTGGCGAATTTACCCGATGAAGCGGCGCGTCAACAACTGGTGGAACATCTGGAAGCCTTCCGCGCGCATCTCTTGCGTGCGGTGATTGCGGTGGGGATTGGCATTGTGTTCTCTTTCTTCTTTACGCCGCAGCTCATCGAGTTCCTGGCGCGGCCGGTTGGCGGGCTTTCCGCGCTCAAGGCGATAGAAGTCACCGAATCCATTGGCGTCTTTATGCGCGTGGCGTTGATGGCCGGGCTGG
The DNA here is from genome assembly GCA_017743695.1 of Chloroflexota bacterium. Lineage (GTDB taxonomy): Bacteria > Chloroflexota > Anaerolineae > Anaerolineales > Villigracilaceae > 630D-37. The sequence continues at coordinate 15,185 of JAGHYK010000022.1, read as the reverse complement.
CAATTGCTCTACCCTACGTGACTTTTGAATTCTGGCTGTTTGCCGCTCCGGGACTGAAACCCGGCACGCGTAAATTTAGCTTACTGGCCATTCCTCTTGTGTTCCTGTTCTTCATTGGGGGGATGGCTTTTGCCTACTACCTGATGCTACCTGCCGCCCTGCCCGTTTTGTTGAATTTTATGGGCATACAGACAGAATTGCGCCCGAATTCCTACTTTTCCTTCGTCACCGGCTTGATGTTCTGGATTGGCGTCTTCTTTGAGTTCCCGTTTGTGATCTACCTTTTGACGCTGATCGGATGGGTGAGGCCGCAACCGCTCTTGCGTGGCTGGCGCGTCGCCATCGTGATCATTGCCATTGTGGCGGCGGCCATCACGCCCACCGTAGACCCCGTGAACATGTTTCTGGTGATGCTGCCAATGTCGGCTCTGTATTTTGTGGGGATCGGATTGAGTTTCCTGGCCATCCGCCGCCGTGGTTGAGGCAAGAAAAGAGGAGAAGAGATGCCCAGAGTTCTGAAGGCTGTATTCTTCCTTGTGTTTTTGCTGAGCGCCTCAGGATGCAATCTTTCACTGCTGGAACTTCCATTCTCCTTTCCAGGGGCTCCCACTTCTCCTGTTGCTCCTTCCAATCCCACCGCAACGCCTTACCCGAGGACGAAGGTCACTTTTCAGGTCACTTTACCCGCTCCGCTGCCGCCCGGCGAGATGCTCCTCCTGAGTTTGCAGGATGAGGTGACGCATCCCGCGCTGAGCATTTCGAACTATCCGATGCAGGCCATCGGAGCGCAAACCTATCAGGCAACGCTGCCGCTGACGGATGGCAGCCTGATCGCCTACCGCTATTTGCGTGGGAGCGGCGCGCAGGTTTTCCCGGAGCTAAACGCCGAAAACGCTGTGGTACAGGCACGACGGTTGTATGTCAGCGGCGAGATGCTGGTCAAAGATATGGTGGCGGCCTGGCCCGATGTGCCTTTCCAGGGAGCAACCGGAATGGTGCAGGGGGAATTGCGGGATGCACAGACTCAGCAACCCCTGGCAGATATTCTGGTCTCTGTGGCCGGCTATCAGGTCTTGAGCGATGCGCTGGGACGCTTTTTCCTGCCCCATGTCCCCGTTGGAACCCACAACCTGTTGCTGACCTCGCTCGATGGCGTTTATCCTCCCTTTCAACAGGGCGCAGTCGTCCAGCAAGGGATGGTCACCCCGGTCGAGGTTTCCCTGAGCAGGCGGCCGCTGGTCACGGTGACGTTCGTGGTCAGCGTGCCGGCAAATACGCAGGCCGGCGCTCCGCTGCGGATCGCCGGCAACCTGCTGCCATTTGGCAATCTCTTCGCAGAAGGGCAGGGGGGAGAACGCCTGAGGGCCGATCGTATGCCACAAATGCGCCCACTGCCGGATGGACGGTATGCGCTTGCCATCCAGTTGCCCGCCGGGGCTTATCTGCAGTACAAATACACCCTGGGGGATGGCTTCTGGAACGCCGAGCAGGACCCGAACCAGTCCCAGTTCCTGGTGCGGGAGCGTTTTATCCCTGCAGAGGGCGGCACCTTCGAGGATCAGGTGCTGAGCTGGCAGAAAGGGAACGCCGGCCCGATCCTCTTTGAGGTTACGGTCCCGCCGAATACTCCCCTGGAAGATACCGTTTATATCCAGTTCAATGCCGCAGGGTGGAGTGAGCCTTTGCCGATGTGGCGATTGAACGAACGACGCTGGATATATCGCCTCTACGGGCCGCTGCACCTGGTACGGCAGTTCCACTATCGCTATTGTCGCAATGCCCAGTGCGGCATTGCCGACGAAGCGACGAACGCGGCTGCCGGCCATCTGGCGACAGTTTCGCTGGCGCCACAAGATTTGCAGGATACGGTTCAACGCTGGAGATGGCTTTCCGATCTTCAGTCCACGGTGGTAGCCAGGGAGGTACAGCCCCACGGGGCGAACTTCATGGCCGGGGTGGAGTTTCAGCCGCAGATCGATCCTTCCTGGCTCAGTTACACCACGCTCGCCTTACGCAATCTCCAGGCGATTCAGGCAAACTGGGTGATCTATACCCCCGGCTGGGAAGCAGATGCCAGCCAACCCTTTCTGTACTATCGCCCCGGCCGCACCCCTTTGAACGCGGAGATGATCGCGCTGGTGCGGCAGGCGCAGGCCGCCGGGCTACAGGCCGCCATCTTCCCCGTGCCGCGCCTGGATCGCTTCCAGCGTGATTACTGGGCCGCAGTCCCGCGCACCCCGGAATGGTGGCAGGCGTGGTTTGAATCCTACCGGCGTTTCGCCCTGCATTACGCCGAAGTGGCGCAGCAAAGCGCCGCCGACGCTTTGATCCTGGGGGGTGAATGGACGGCGCCGGCGATCAGCAATGGAGTGCTGCCGGATGGCTCCCCCTCCGGCGCGCCGGCGAACGCGGATGATCTCTGGCGATTGCTGTTACGGGATGTCCGCGCCCGCTATTCCGGACGCCTGCTCTGGGCCATGCCTGCCAGCCCTGCACTCATGTCCCCTGCTTTTCTCGATCAGGTGGATGGAATTTATCTGCTGGTTTCGATCCCGCTGAGTGAAGAAGAAGCGCCTTCCAAAGAGACCCTTTCACAGGCTGCCGAGCGCTGGATGGTAGAATCTCTGACGCCCTTCCAGCAACAGGTCGGGAAGCCGCTGATTCTGGCACTGGCCTATCCTTCCGTACGTGGTGCGGCTCGCGCGTGTCTGGGTGAATCTGGCCGCTGTCTCCCCTGGGAGGCGTTCAATCCGCCGCAACTTCACCCTGCTTTCCCCACAGACCTTTCCCTGCAAGCAGATATTTACGAAGCGTTCCTGAATGCGCTCAATAGCCGGGCGTGGATCAGCGGTTTGGTCAGCCGCGGCTACTATCCGCCGGCCCTTTTGCAAGACCCCTCTGCTTCGATTCACGGAAAACCGACCTCGGATTTACTCTGGTACTGGTTCCCGCGCTTGAGGCGATAGGCACGAGGAGCCTCGTGCTTTCAAACTCTTTTCTGCTGGAGGTGCTATGTCCAGGTTTCAGCGTTCCCTGCGTCTTCTGCTGGGGATCATTGTGTTGCTGGTGGTCGTTGTTGCGGGTAGCGGGTTGTACTACTTCCGGGTCTATCTTCCGCAATCCGTGGCGCCACGCTCCTTTCCTCAGGTGGAAGGCGAGATCCAGCTCCCTGTGAAGCAAACGGTGGAAATTTATCGCGATAAGATGGGGATCCCCCACATTTACGCCTCCACGATGTACGACCTGTTCTTCGCCCAGGGATATGTCCATGCCCAGGATCGCTTCTGGCAGATGGACTTCTGGCGACATATCGGAACCGGTCGGCTTTCGGAGATGTTCGGCAAAAGCCAGCTTGAGACGGATAAATTCCTGCGCACGCTCGGCTGGAGTCAACTGGCCGAACAGGAATATGCAATGCTGGATGAGGATTCCAGGGCGATCCTCCAGGCTTATGCGGATGGGGTGAACGCCTATCTGGCCACGCATCACGGCGAGGCCCTGAGCCTGGAATACGCCGTGCTGAAGCTCCTGAACGCCGGTTACCAGATCGAGCCGTGGCGCCCTGTGCACTCCCTGGTGTGGGCCAAAGTAATGGCCTGGGACTTGCGCGGCAATATGGGGAGCGAAATTCAGCGCGCCATCCTCGCCAGGACCCTGACTCCCGCCCAGATTGACGAGCTAATGCCGCCTTATCCAAAGGATCATCCCGTGATCGTGCCCAAGATCGGGGAGGGCGTTTTCCAGGCCCCTCCCGCGCAGACGCTCTTCTCCCTGTTCCAGCAGATGCCTTTTGAGTCCCTGGCAGCTCGTTTTGAGGCATTGGATGGGGTGACCGGCGGTGGCGCACGGGGATTGGGATCGAATTCCTGGGTCGTGGCCGGATCGCGTACTGCGACGGGCAAGCCCATCCTGGCCAACGATCCCCACCTGGGGATTCAGATGCCCTCCATCTGGTATCAGATCGCCTTACACTGCCGTCCGAAGAGCGAAACCTGCCCGATGGAAGTGGGCGGTTTCTCCTTCGCCGGTGTTCCGGGGGTGGTCATCGGGCATAATGACCGTATCGCCTGGGGATTTACCAACGTCGGCCCGGATGTGATAGACCTGTATATCGAAAAAGTGAATCCCGAAAACCCCAACCAGTATGAGGTCAACGGGCAATGGGTGGATTTTGAAACACGCAAAGAGGTGATCCAGGTGGCCGGCGGCGACCCGGTCGAGATCACCGTTCGCCTGACGCGCCACGGCCCGGTGATCTCGGATACCTATGGGCCACTCAAAGATCAGGTGGACCCGAAAGATAAAGAGGCAAAACCCTTCCGGGAACAGGCCGGTATTGAACTACCGCCCCAGTACGTGATCGCCATGCGCTGGACGGCTTTGCAGCCTCTGCGCGTCTTCGATGCGATTTGGGGATTTAACCGCGCCCAAAACTGGGAGGAATTCCGTCAGGCGGCGCGGCTGTTTGCTGTTCCGGCACAAAACCTGGTTTATGCCGATGTGGACGGGAATATCGGCTATCAGATGCCGGGCCTCATCCCGATTCGCAAAAATGGGGATGGTCGCTATCCTGTCCCCGGTTGGACAGATGAATACGAATGGGTGGGATACATCCCATTCGAGGAGCTTCCCTATCTCTTCAACCCTGCTTCTGGATACATTGTCACGGCCAACAATCAGGTCAATCCGTGGGATTATCCTTACCTGATCACCGCAGACTGGGATTACGGCTTCCGGGCAAAACGGATCGTAGACCTGATCGAGCAGGCGCCCTCCAAAGTGGATCTCGCCTATATCCAGAAAATGCATGGGGATAACTACGACGCAGGCGCAGCCGCGGTGGTGCCCGTTCTGCTCAGCATTCCGCTGAACGACGCACACCTGGAAGAAGTACGAAGCATCCTCAACGGTTGGGATTATCAGGCGGATATGAATTCCGCTCCGGCGGCGCTCTATGAGGTTTTCTGGAGCAGGCTGCTGGCGAAGACCTTCCGCGATGAGTTACCCAAGCGCTACTGGCCAGAGGGCGGCGATCAGTGGTTTGAGGTGATGCGCCATCTGGTGGATCAGCCCCAGAGTCCCTGGTGGGATGATCGCAGCACGCCTGAAAAGATCGAGACGCGCGATGAAATCTTCCGCAGCGCCTTCCAGGAGGCCGTGACCGAAATCGAAAAGCGCCTGGGCAAGGACCCGAAGCGCTGGCGCTGGGGCGATCTGCACACAGCGACTTTCCGCAATGCCACGTTGGGCAAATCCGGGATCAGTCTGATCGAGAACCTCTTCAATCGCGGCCCCTTCCCAACCGCTGGTGGCTCTTCGATTGTGAACGCCACCGCCTGGGATACAAACGAAGGTTACGAGGTCTTGTGGCTGCCTTCGATGCGCATGATTGTAGACCTGAGCGATCTGAACCAATCGCTCACCGTTCACACCACCGGGCAATCGGGCCATGCCTACCATCCGCATTACGCGGACATGATCGAGTTGTGGCGCAATATCCAGTACTATCCCATGTGGTGGAATGAGGAAAGCGTCAGGCAGAATGCAGAAGCTCGCCTGGTGATCAGGCCGTGAGCTTCTCGCGCCTCGGCGCTTCCGAGAGCGGTCGCGCCGTCCGTTGAGGGTCTGCGGTACGTTCTCCAGCAGAATGGCCCGCAGACCCGCGGACGGGGGGATTGCTTCGCTACGCTCGCAATGACAGAATGCAGAGGGTTTTTCATGGCTTGTGGTAGCCAGACCCCCTTCCCCGCAAGCGGGGTTAGGGGTTCCTGCCCCGTAAACAGAGTTTGGGGTAATCGGTATCTCCCGCGAATTTCCTGAACAAAAGATACAGTATCAGCTATCGCAACGGCGAGGCAAGGTTGTACAGTCGAACTCAAGGTATAATTTCAGCATGTCCACAATCCTTTCCCATCTGGATAGCGAAGGGCGCGCCCATATGGTGGATGTCGGCGAAAAGCCGGAGAGCGAGCGCGTGGCCATCGCACGCGGCGAAGTCTGGATGAAGCAAACCACCTTTGAGCTGATTCGCCAGGGCGCACTGAAGAAGGGGGATGTCTTGACCGTCGCACAACTGGCCGGCATCCTGGGCGCCAAACGCACCGCCGAATTGATCCCTCTCTGTCATCCGCTCCCGCTCACACACATCGAAGTAGAGCTGAAACTGGATGAAACCCTGCCTGGGGTGATCATCACGGCCACGGTAAAAACGCGCGGGAAAACCGGCGTCGAAATGGAAGCCCTGACCGCCGTGAGCATCGCCGCGCTGACCGTTTACGATATGGCCAAGGCCGCCGAGAAGACAATGCGCATTCAAAACATCCGCCTGATCGAAAAACACGGCGGGCGCTCCGGCAACGTAATCAACGAACCTTTATGAGGGGTGTATGCGTCTGCGATTGCTGTTCTTTGCCACGTTGCGGGATAAGCTCGGGCAAAAAAGCCTGGAGCTGGAAGTCGGACAGGCCATGAAAGTCGGCGAGTTGAAGGCCTTGCTGAGCCAGGAATACCCTGTACTGAAAGAATCACTCCAGTCGGTGCTGGTCTCGGTGAATCGTGAATTTGCGTTCGATGACACACCCCTCTCGGAGGGTGACGAGGTGGCCTTCTTCCCACCGGTCTCCGGAGGTGGAGATTTTCCGCTCATCGTGCGCGTGACCGAAGACACCATTGATTTGAACGCGCTGTTAGATGCGATCACCCTGGAATCCACCGGGGCAGCTGCCATTTTCAGCGGTATGGTGCGCGGCATCACCGAACGCGGTCAGGCGCATCGCACCGTGTACCTCGAATACGAGGCGTATATCCCGATGGCGGAAGCCAAAATGCGCCAGATCGCGGCAGAAATTCGCCAACGCTGGCCAGAGGTACAGGGGATCGCCATCGTGCAACGCATCGGGCGACTGCAGCCGCGCACCCCCACCGTCTTGATCGCCTGTACCGCCGCCCATCGCGATAGCGGCGTCTTTGAAGCCGCACGCTATGGGATTGACCGCCTGAAGGAAATCGTGCCGATCTGGAAGAAAGAAGTCGGACCGCAGGGGGAATACTGGGTGGAAGGAGAATATCTCCCCGGGCCTGACGATCTTTCCCACCCGGAGGCCGCATGAACCTGCGGGTGCGCTGTACGAATTGTGGGCGTCTCTATCCCGAAGAGGGGATGCCTTACCGCTGCCGCTGTGGCGGTATCTTTGACTACGCCGATCCTTTTCCCTTCGATCCTCAAGAGATAGACAGAAACCAAAGGGGCGTCTGGCGCTATCGGGCGTTTTTCGGCTTCCCGGAAACGCTCACGCCGATCACACTGGGGGAGGGAAATACGCCGCTGATCGCGCTCCAGGCGTTTGGGAAAACGGTGTATCTGAAGAACGAATTTCTTCAGCCCACCGGCTCTTTCAAGGACCGGGGAATGACGACGCTGGTCACTTTTCTGAAAGGCCGCGGGGTGAGGATGGCGGTAGAGGATTCCTCAGGGAACGCGGGGGCCTCCTTCGCCGCCTATGCGGCACGCGCCGGTATTCGAGCACGCATTTTCGTCCCGGAAGATGCCTCCGGCCCCAAGCGGCAGCAAATAGAGGCCCTCGGCGCCGAGGTCATCCCCGTCCCTGGCGCACGCAGCCGGGCGGCGGAGATGGCTCAGGCCGCCGCCGATGCCGGGCTCCCGTATGCCAGCCACGCATGGTTGCCGTTTAACCTTCCGGGTTATTCCACGCTGGCCTACGAACTGGTGGAACAACTCGGCGAGGCGCCAGGCAGTGTGATTGTGCCGGTCGGACAGGGCGGCCTGCTGCTGGGGATGGCGCGGGGCTTCCGTGCCCTGGAGCAAAGCGGACAAATTCGGCGCCGACCGCGCCTGATCGCAGTCCAGGCGCAGGCCTGTGCACCCATCGCGGCCGTCTATCACTTTGGCCCGCTGGCGGTGCAATGGGTGCGCGAAAACCCAACCCTGGCAGAAGGGGTGCGGGTGCGCGTACCCCTGCGGGGGGAGAAAGTGCTGCAGGAAATCCAGGAAAGCGAAGGGGAGGTGCTGGCGATTATGGAAGAGGAAATTCTGCCGGCGCGCGATGCCCTGGCCCAACGTGGGATACACGTCGAACCCACCGCAGCGCTGGCCTGGGCCGCCCTGGCCCGGCTTTTCAAGTCCCTCCCGGAGCCGGTGATCTTGATCCTGACGGGCGCCGGCTACAAGGTGCGTCTGTAGGTGCAAACATGCCCTCGAAAACAGGTTCGTGGAGCCTTTTCTTCCGCATTCTGGGGATGGCCTTTTTGCTGGCTACGGTTTTCACCCTCTGGCCAAGACCGGGGCAGAATTTCGGCGGCTGGAATCCTTCGCTGGCGCTCCTGTTGACCCCTGTCGCCTCGCCTCAGGGCGAAACAACCCGCATACGCATCGGGATCGTCTCCGGGCACATGGGCAACGACTCCGGCGCGGTCTGCTACGATGGGAATGGCAACGTCACGCTCACCGAGGCCGAGGTCAACCAGCGCATCGCCTCGCTGGTGCAGAAGAAACTGCAGGAAAGGGGGCTGGAAGTGGACCTGCTCCAGGAGTTCGATACGCGGCTCAACGGCTATCGCGCGGTAGCGCTGGTTTCGATCCATAACGACTCGTGCGAATACATCAACGAGCAGGCGACAGGGTTCAAAGTGGCTGCTGCCTCCAACGGGTATGATCCCAATCGGGCTGCGCGCCTGGCAGCGTGTCTACAGGATCGCTATCAGCGGGTGACCGGGCTACCCTTTCATCCCAACACCATCACCCGCGATATGCGGGAATATCATGCCTTCTCAGAGATAGACCCCGGCACCGTGGCGGCCATTATCGAGACTGGCTTTCTCTACCTGGATCGGGATTACCTGCTGAACCATACCGGGCAGGTCGCTGAGGGGATCGTAGAGGGGGTCTTGTGCTTTGTGTACAACGAGAACATCGAAACAACGCCTGTGCCGTGAAAAGAGAGAGTCAGGCAGCACGCGCCCAGAGAGCCAGCATGGTCAGCGCATACAAACGTTTCCCGTGATCGGCGCGGAAGCGCAAATGTTCCTCCAGCAATTGCTCTAAGATCGGGCGCTGGAACCATTCCAGGAGCGGCGAAGTGGGGGCGAGGATGCATTCGACCGCCCAGTCACGCAGCGGGCCGCGGAACCAGGTGGCCAGAGGGATGCCGAACCCCTGCTTGCCGCGCTTTCCCAGAGGCGGGGGGAGCACATCTGCAAAGGCGCGGCGCAGCAGCACTTTCCCCATCCGCCCACGCACCTTCATCTCATCAGGCAGACGCGCCGCCCATTCCATGAAAAGATGATCGAGGAACGGCGAACGGCCCTCCAGCGAGGCCGCCATGGTCATACGGTCAGCCTTGACCAGCAGATCGCCGGGGAGATAGGTGTGTAGATCGGTGTAGAGGGTGCGGTCCAGCCAGGTGCCGGCAGCGCGCTCGAAAGGCTCAACGAAATGTTGCTCGGCCTGGGAAAGGCGAATCTGCGAGCGGTATTCCGGCTTCCAAAGCGCAGCCCGCCAGGCAGGCGAGAAGTAGGAACTCCAGCGGAGCAGACTGGCGCGGGGATCGATCTGCGGGAGCTGCTCCAGGCGCTTCAGGCCATTGATCAGGCCCTGGCCGGCCGGGCGTTCCGCAGCATCGGGCAGGAAATGTACCAGGCGCGGCACCAGGCCGCGGGTCAGGAAAGAAGGCGCTTTCAGATACAGGTTCGCCCAGGGATCCAGCCAGTATCGGTGATAGCCGGCAAAGGCCTCATCCCCTCCGTCCCCATTTAAAGCCACTGTCACATACTGGCGGGTCAGGCGCGAGAGATGGTAGAGCGGCAAGGCAGAGGGATCGGCAAAGGGTTCGCCAAAATGCGCCAGGATTGTCTCCAGGGTGGCGGGCAGGTCCTGATAGCGCAAGATGAATTCGTGATGATCGGTGGCATAGCGCCGGGCCACGGCACGGGCATATTCGAGCTCGGAGAAAGTTTCCTCTTCAAAACCGACCGAAAAGGTTTTGACCGGCTCGTGGCTCAATTCGGCCATCAGAGCGACGATAACACTGGAATCTATGCCGCCGCTCAGGTGGGCGCCCAGCGGCACCTCGCTGATCAGGCGCAGGCGCACCGCCTCTTTCAATCGCCAGCGTAGCTCCTCGCTCAATTCGGCTTCCGAGGCCCGCCACTTCGGCTGATAGCTCAGGTCCCAGTAGCGTTGAAGGTGCAACTGGCCGTTTTCCCAGATCAGAAAATGGGCGGGGGGGAGCTTGTAAATGCCGCGGTAGGCGCTCAGCGGATCGGGAATGTACTGAAGGCCGAGGTAGAGATCAATGGCCTGCAGGTCGAGCGGCGGACGTGAGGGCAAGGCACGGAGCAGCGCAGGAAGTTCGGAGGCGAAGTAAAGCGTGCCCTGCTGCACCGTGTAGTAGAGGGGCTTTTTCCCCAGGCGGTCGCGCGCCAGGAACAGGCGGCGCCGTCGAGTATCCCAGATGGCGATGGCGAACATGCCGCGCAGTGCTTCCAGCGCGGCCTCCCCACGCTCCTCGTAGAGGTGGAGGATGCATTCCGTATCGCTATGGGTGCGAAAGCGGTGTCCGCGACGCTCCAGCTCCGGGCGCAGCATCAGGAAGTTATAAATCTCTCCATTGAAGACGATCCACAACGATTCGTCCTCGCTGGCAATCGGCTGATCGCCTCCCTGGACGTCAATGATCGCCAGGCGACGCATGGCCAGTCCGATCCCCTCCCCCAGGTAAAAGCCCTCCCCATCCGGCCCGCGATGGCGCATGGCATCGTTCATCCGTTTCAGGGTCGGCGCATCAGGGATTTGCGAAGAAGCCGGAGCAATGCCGCAGATTCCGCACATGGGGATCAACCTCCGCAGATGTTTTGAAACAGGGAAAGGTAAGCCTGGGCACTGTGCTCCCAGGAATAATGCTGGCGGACGCGCTCAAAGGAGGCCTGTCCCATGCGCCGACGCAATCCCTCCTCGACCAGGAGCGGACGCAGCGCCTCCCGGAGCGCGGCTGCATCCTGCGGCGGGACGAGCGCGCCGCTCAGGCCATCCACCACCAGCTCTTCACTGCCCGCGATGCGCGTGGCGATCACCGGCAGGCCGGCGGCCATCGCCTCCAGGACGGCGTTCGGCATACCCTCATGACGGGAAGGGAAGAGGAAAAGGTTGGCACGCCGATACCACTCGATCAGGCTGGCTCGATCCAGCCAGCCGAGGAAGTGCACACGATCCCGCACCCCCAGTTCGTCCATCAGCATTTCGAGCTGTGGACGGTAGGGGCCATCCCCGGCGATATACCATTCCCAGTCCAGCGTTCGCAAATCGGCCAGGGCATGCGCGCCCAGGTCAAAGCCCTTTTGATAAACCACGCGCCCCACGGAAAGCAAACGCGGGGGCGACCAGGCGCGTACAGGGGTGGCAAAATCCTGCCAGGCAACACCGTTCGGGATAATGGGGATCTCCAGACGCGGCTCAAAACGCTGCGCCAGCTCACGCAGCCCCTGACTGTTGGCAACGACCGCCGCCGCCTGATGCCAGATGCGGCGCAAAAAAGGGCCGATCAGACGATGGTAGGTCTTGAAATCGTAAGGGCGGAAGCCGGGAACATCGCCGCCGCGCAGGGAGACGACATAGGGAATGCCGTACACCCTCTTCAGCAGCCAGGCCACAGCACCGGAAGGCACGCCAAAAAAAGCCAGGGTGAGGTGCGGCCGCAGGCGCGGGGCATGGCGCAGGGTCCAAAACGAAGCGCTCACGATAAAAGCGAGCTGTTCAAGGGCGCCAGAACGATCCGCACGGCGGCGGAGGGCGGGAATGCGGTAGAGTTCCCAGTTCGCTCTCTGCTCGTGCAACGGCAGATCGCCAAAATGGGCAGTGACCACTGTCACCCGATGTCCCATCGCGGCAAAGGCATGTCCCAGATGAGCGCTGGCATTGCCTGCGCCGCCGCCGATGGGGGGATATTCACTGTTGAGCAGCAGAATGTGCATCGTGATCCGGGAAATTAATGCGCTCGCGTATGGTGTAGGTGGGTTTGCCCTGGGCCTCGTGATAGGTACGCACCAGTAGCTCGGCGATCAGGCCCATCAGCACAGACTGGAAACCGAGGATGAAGAACATGGCGCTCATCTGGAAGAGCGGCGAGCCGAGCACCCCGACATGGAAGAAAACGCGACGCACGAAGAGAAAAGCCAGCATCGCCGCGCTCAGGCCCATAATCAAAAGGCCAGCGCCGCCGAAAAGATAAATTGGTTTGTGGGCATAGCTCAGCAGAAACTTGACCGTGAACAGATCGAGGATGACCTTGATGGTGCGTTCCAGCCCGTATTTGGCCTTGCCAAAGCGCCGCGGATGGTGGCGAACGACCAGCTCGGTAATGCGTGCACCCACTGCATGGGCATAGACCGGGATGAAGCGGTGCATTTCCCCATACAGGCGAAAGCCGCTCAGCACCTCCCGCCGATATGCCTTGAGTGTACAGCCATAGTCGTGCAGGTGCACGCCGGTCACCCAGGAGATCAGCGCATTCGCCAGGCGCGAGGGAAGGGTGCGGGTGAGGGTGGCATCCTGGCGGTTTTTACGCCAGCCGCTCACCACATCGTAGCCTTCTTCAAGCTTCGCCAGGAGCAAAGGAATATCGGCCGGGTCATTCTGCAGATCGGCATCAAGGAGAATGACGATCTCCCCCTGGGCGTGGTCAATCCCGGCGGCGATGGCTGCCGTCTGGCCAAAGTTACGGCGAAACGCGATGGCGCGCACATGCTGCGGATCGCGCCGCACCAGCTCCCGCATCACGTCCAGACTGCGATCCTGACTGCCATCATCCACGAAGATCACTTCCCAGGTCTGCGGAAGCTGATCCAGGGTCTGATGCAGTGCATCGAAGAGCAGCGGCAGGTTCTCCTGCTCGTTGTAAACGGGGATAACGATAGAGAGTTGCACAGGGGTCGTCATCGGGTCCTCCCATTGCGCGCCTGGCAGGCACTCATCGGACGAGCTGCCCGCTGGCGATCTTTGCCTTCCAGCGTTCGAGATCGGCATCCACCATCATCCGCACCAGCTCGGGGAAGCTCACGGTAGGTTCCCATCCGAGCCTGGCGCGCGCTTTGGAGGGATCGGCAATCAGCAGATCCACTTCCGCCGGACGATAGAGGCGCTCATCCTGGACAACGTAATCCCGATAATCCAGCCCGACATGCCCGAAGGCCAGCTCGCAAAGTTCGCGCACGGAATGCGTCTCACCGGTGCCGACGACGAAATCCTCCGGCCTCTCCTGTTGAAGCATCAACCACATCGCCCGCACGTAATCGCCGGCAAAGCCCCAGTCGCGCCGCGCTTCCAGGTTCCCCAAACGCAACTCGTTGGCCAGACCAAGCTTGATGCGCGCTACGCCGTCCGAAACCTTGCGCGTGACAAATTCCAGGCCACGCCGCGGGCTCTCATGGTTGAACAGGATGCCGGAAACGGCAAACAGGCCAAAGGACTCACGATAATTGACGGTGATCCAGTGTCCGTATACTTTGGCAACCCCATAAGGGCTGCGGGGATAAAACGGTGTGGTCTCGCGCTGGGGCACTTCAAGCGCTTTTCCGAACATCTCGCTCGAGGAGGCCTGATAAAAACGAATCTTTGGGTTGACATAACGAATGGCCTCCAGCATCCGCGTGACGCCCAAAGCCGTGACCTCCCCCGTCAGCGCGGGCTGGCTCCATGAGGTGGGGACGAAGGATTGCGCGGCCAGGTTATAGACCTCATCCGGCTTGTATTCTTCCAGCAGGCTGAGCAGCGATCCCTGATCGTGCAAATCTCCCTGGACAATCGTGATCTTATCCAGCAGGTGCTGAATGCGCTCGTAGTTATGGGTGCTGGCGCGACGCACCATCCCCACCACGCGATACCCTTGCTGCAGCAGGAACTCGGTCAGATACGAGCCATCCTGTCCTGTGATCCCGGTAATCAACGCTGTTGGCATAAACAACTCCTGAAGCAGAATTCAACCGTTGAATTATAACCTACTCCAAAGGTTTTAGCGTTCAGGAAAGGAGAGGGTAGCACATGAGGGACATCCTGTCAGGCAAAAACAACCGACTCCGGTAAGGAGAACCGTCAACGAATGGGGAACGAATAAACGAATATGGACGGCAGACCGCAGATCGCGGGATAGGCGACGGACACGAACAACAGACGGCGGGATGGATGGTAGGCGATAGATGACTGCAGGACGGGCTTTCCAGCCCGTCAGACGATGGACGGCAAAGAGCCGTAGCACGGGCTTTCCGGCTTGCCGGGGGAGGGCAAACCGTCAACGAATGGGGTAACGAATAAACGAATGCAGACCGCAGTTTCAGCGCGGGCTTCCAGCCCGTCAGACGGTGGAAAACAGTGAACGGCGGCAGCACAGCCCAATCTTTCTGTCCTGCCAGGGGATACCGCCAACGAAGAGAAAACACACATTCGTTTATTCGTTAAAAAATTCGTTGAAGGTATGGCCTGAAAAATCGATCAACGACAGATTGATGAAAAATAAATTAAGTTTTACCAACAGATGCATTATCAGGGAGCAATGTCCCCAAACCGTGACGCTCTCAGAAAAGCAGGTGACAATGCAGTGCAGGAGATCGGGTGCGACTCGATTATGGTACAATATGTGCAGAGGTCATCATGGAGGAAGAAATTCGCGCAATTATCATGCGAGAACTCCCGAGGCTCATCACCGAGGACCCGGAACTGCACAACTGGGTGTGGAACATCGTCCATGAACATAGCCCAAGCCGTGCAGAGACGGAAAGCCGCTTTGATAAGGTGCTGGCCGAAATCCAGCGAGCGCGCGAAGAGTCAGAACGGCGCCTGGAAGAAGAACGGCGAGAACGGGAGGAGAGCGCACGGCGCTGGCAGGAGCAGTGGGAAGAGGAGAAGCGACGCTGGCAGGAGCAATGGGAAGAGGAGCAGCGACGCTGGCGAGAGAACGAGCGACGCTGGCAAGAGAACGAACGACGCTGGCAAGAGAACGAACGACGCTGGCAGCAACAATGGGAAGAGAGTCAGCAGCGCTGGGAAGAACAACAACGCTGGTGGGAAGAACAACGACGCTGGTGGGAAGAACAACGACGCCTTTGGGAAGAACAGCGACGCCTCTGGGAAGAACAGCGACTGCAATGGCAGGAGAATGAGCGACGCTGGAAGGAACAAC
>JAGHYK010000200.1 GCA_017743695.1 Chloroflexota bacterium | reverse complement strand
CGTCCATCCCGCCGTCAGCGGTCTGCAGTCTGCCGTCCATTCCGCATGATCATTGGGTAAAATTGGCCTTGTTGCGTGAGGAAACCATCTGATCAGAGGTGTTTATGCCCCGTTTGACCAAAATTTACACCCGTACAGGCGATCACGGTACCACTGCCCTGGGAGGCGGCCAACGCGTGCCCAAAGACAGTCTGCGCGTCCAGGCCTACGGGACAGTGGATGAATTGAATTCGGTGATCGGGTTGGCGCTGGCTCAGGGCGTCTGTGAACGTTTGCAGCAGGTACTTCCCACGATCCAGAATGAGTTGTTTCATCTTGGGACAGATCTGGCGTTCCTGGAAGAGGACAAGCAGCGGTATGCCCTGCCCCAGATCGAAGAGCGCCACGTGCGCCGTCTGGAGGCCTTGATTGATGAGTTAAATGCGGTGGTTGGCCCCCTGGAAAATTTTATCCTGCCGGGGGGAGCCAGCGGCGCTGCCTGGCTGCACCTGGCGCGCACCGTTTGTCGCCGTGCCGAGCGGGAGGTGGTTGCCCTGAGCCGGCAGGAAAAGATCGGGGCGTTTGTCATTCCCTACCTCAACCGCCTCTCGGATGCGCTGTTCGTCATGGCGCGCTATGAGAACAAAATGTGCGGCGTCGCCGAGCCACTTTGGGATAGTCACCTGTAGCGGGATGCGCCTGGGACTTTTGCAACGCGTTTACCCCATCTATCGTCGTCCTTTCTTCGAGCGGCTGGGCGCTGCCCTGGAAGGGCAATTCAGCCTGTTCGCAGGCCAGCCGCGTCCCCAGGAAGGGATACGCCCTGCGACCGGGCTGATCCACGGGCACTATTTTGCGGCGCGCAATCTGCATTTGTTCTGGGGACCATTCTATCTGTGTTACCAGAGGAACTTACTGGAATGGTTACGCACCTGGGACCCGCAAGTCCTGATCGTGGAGGCCAATCCGCGCTATTTGAGCACAAACCTGGCGGTGCGATGGATGAAAGAACGTCGGCGCCCGGTGTTGGGATGGGGATTGGGTGCGCCTGCGCTCGTGGGACCTGGGGCCGGGTGGCGCCGCCTGGGGCGTTTGCGCTTCCTGGAGCAGTTTGATGGCTTGATCGCCTATAGCCGTCGTGGGGTGGAAGAATATGTTGCGGCTGGAATACCGCCTGTGCGCGTTTTCCTGGCGCCGAATGCCGTGGCGCCGCGTCCCGTCTTTCCCCCGCCGCAGCGACCGCTCACTGTCGAACAGCCGACGGTGCTCTTCGTCGGGCGGCTACAGGCGCGCAAGCGGGTGGACTGGTTGATCCGCGCCTGCGCCGAGGTCTCGCCTTCGCCGCGCTTATGGATCGTCGGGGACGGGCCGGAGCGACCGCACCTGGAGCAGCTCGCGCGCCGCTTTTATCCTCAGACTGAATTCTTTGGAGAAAAGCATGGCGCAGAGCTGGCGCCTTACTTCGCTCAAGCCGATCTTTTCGTCCTGCCTGGCACGGGCGGGTTGGCGATTCAGGAAGCGATGAGTTATGCGTTGCCCGTGCTGGTGGCGCGCGGCGATGGCACCCAGGATGATCTGGTGCGGCCAGAAAATGGCTGGCAAATTCCACCCGATGATTATCCGGCGTTGGTGAAAACGCTTCGCGCGGCGCTGACCGATCTTCCTGCCTTGCGTCGTAAAGGGGAAGCCTCCTACCGTATCGTCTCTCAGGAAATTAACCTGGAGCGTATGGTGGAGGCTTTTTTGCAGGCCATCGCCTGGGTGCAGGCGGATCGGGGAACTCTCTCAAAATCTTTTGCTTGACCAACGCCTTGCTACTGCCTCTTATGGCAGAGGCTCCACTGCGATCACGCCGCCCAGTGCGTTTAACTGCAATCGCCAGCGGCTGCCGATCTGAAATTGTGAAAACTCACGCTCTGCGGCAGTGTAAACTTTTTCTCCACCGGGAACGTTGAAGTAAACCCGCAGGAGGATCTCGGTGGTTCCCAAACGCTGCTGCGAGGATAGCGAGGGTTGAGCATAACGTGGGGAGAGATCATCGCCTTCCAGGCGGTACTTTTGCGCTATAACCCATTCGTCCACGGTATAGGAGCAGTATTGCTGGTGTTGATCCTCGCATTCCTGTACCACCTTAGCATAGCCATTGCCAAGATCAATGGTCTTTTCATGGCAAACCTGTTCGGTTTTGTCATAGCAGGAAACATCATAGGCATTCTGGGGAGGATTGCCGGCTACTTCTTCATGGCGTACTGGTTTCAGTTGCTCGACTGCAACCACGGTTTGCCAGTGCACCCGGCTGACTGTTCCCTCCACCTGGTGGACAGGTATGGCAAGCAGGGCAAAAATTCCTGCACAGGCCATCATTACGAGCAGGCCGAGCAGGAGCCATTTCCAGGCGATGACTTTTCGTTTTGTCCTGGCGGCTGCTGGGGCAGGGGATGAGGGGGAAGGCGAAGGTTCCTGTTTGCTTAATGGCGACCCGCATTGTTCACAAAAGCGGGCTGTTTCTGGGTTTTCGTGGCCGCAAGCCGGGCATGGGTGAGCGCTCGGCGCGAGGGGAGTAAGTTCTCTTCCCGCGCGGCGCGCCGTTCCTTCCCGCAGATCGGCGCCACACTGGGTACAGGTAGAGCTGCCGGCTGGATTACGTGCCCCGCAATAGGCGCAGTGAATATCGGCGCCGCGTCGAGCCGCTGCAATTTCTGAGGCTTCGGTTACGACTTCTGCCTGCGCTGGCAGCTCCATTTCCACATCGGGTGGTTGAGGCGCACCGCACTGCGCGCAGGTGCGCTGATTGCCCGGATTGCGTGCTCCGCAACTCGGGCAGGTCCAGATCAGGCGCAGAAATTTCTCGCTCATTCGTTATGCGGTGGGAGGGAGCGGCTCCGCTGGAATGCTTGTGCTTTCGTCCTTGCGCCGCAGGGTGACAAAGCCTACAACGATGGGGATCAGAAGGCCAAGCAGTCCAAGACAGCCCAGGCCGGCGCCGAAGATCAATGCGCTTTGCGGACTATTGCTGCCGAAAATGTCAATCTGGGCGCCTGGCGTCATAGAGGCGAGGGCAAAAAAGCTCCCAGAGCAGAGCATGACCAATCCCGGACAACCGCAAAGCAGGGCCGCAACGACCGTGAGGATAATCGCCGTTTGCCTTTTCATATTTTTCTCCTTTTGAGCGGAATTTTGACCACACGGCCTTGCGATATTGCGGGGACTGCGCCGTGGAAGTCACAAAATGATGGATGGGGTGAAAGATCGGAACGCCGAATGCTGGCTGAAGTGCAGATTTGACTTCATTGTACACGATTTTTGGCGCGCCTGGCGCGTTCTATCAGCTAAAATGTAACCATTCAGCCCTGCCTCAAAACCATTGCGCATGTCATTGCCAGGAGCGTCCTTTGCGATGAAGCAGTCTCCAGGCGGTGAATCTGGCCTGAAACTGGAAAGCCCATCCTGCGGCCATCCACCGACCATCGCCTACCGCCCACCCTGCCGTTTGCCGTCCGCCGTCCATCTTCAAAACCCATGCCAGCGTCGAATGCGCTGCAAGAGGTCTTCGATCTCTGGTTCAGCAGCGGGTGGGGTTTCAGGAGGGGGTGTCCAGGGATGATGGGCGAGAGCAGCCAGGACAGCCATGCCTCCTTCAGCGATGATGTGGGGATCGTATCCTCCTTCCAGGACAAACAGGATGCGCCCTTCGCACCAGTGTTCAGCCAGTTCGACCAGGCGTTGTGCAAGTCGGAAGTATCCTTGCAGCGTCAATCCCAGTTCAGTGAGCGGATCGCGCCAGTGCGCATCGAAGCCGATGGAGATCAGGAAAAGTTGCGGCTGGAAGCGGTTGACCTGTGCCTCCAGGCATTCCTCGAACGCGCGCAGGTACACGGTATCGCCGCTGAAAGCGGGCAAGGGTACGTTGACAATCCGCTGGCGTGCCTGTGGGGCCTCTTCGAGCCATCCCGTCCCCGGATAAATTCCCCACTGATGGGTGGAAAAATACGCCACTCGCGGCTCCTCGCGAAAGGCGGCCTGCGTCCCGTTGCCGTGGTGGGCGTCAATATCCACGATCAGCACGCGCTCCAGCCCCTGGGAGAGAGCCTCGCGGGCGGCGATGGCTACATTGTTGAACAGGCAGAAGCCCATCGCGCGCTGCGGTTCGGCATGATGCCCCGGTGGGCGAATGATGGCGAAGCCGTTGGTCGCCTGCTGCTGCAGGATGGCGCGCAGGGCCGTAAGCGCCGCTCCGGCGGCGTTGAATGCATCCTCGAGGGAGGAGGGGGTGACATAGGTGGGAGCATAGTCAATGATCTGTGGAGCTGCCCGACAGGCCTGCTCCAGTTCTCGCAGCAGAGAGCCTGAATGAACGCGCATCACCTCTTGCGGCGTGGCCTTTTGGAATGGCAATTCCCTGGCGCCGAACGCCGGGAGTCGCTCCTTCAATCGCTGCAGGCGCGAGGGGTGTTCGGGGTGTCCTGGGTAAAGGTGAGTGGGGGAATCTATCCAGGTGTAAATGGTGTTCATACGATTTTTCTGTT
>JAGHYK010000199.1 GCA_017743695.1 Chloroflexota bacterium | reverse complement strand
TTCAGCGAAAAGCGGGCTTCTTTCCACAAATTTCCTGAAGCAACGATACAGTATCCCACGAAATCTCGGAGTTTAATTCCGAATTTTCATGGTAAAATGTTCCCATGCTCCCTCGCCCTGCTTACCTGAATCGTCTGGAAACGGCTTTGCGACGCTCCCCGGTGACAGCGTTGCTTGGGCCGCGTCAATGTGGCAAGACCACGCTGGCGCGCCTGCTCACCAGCAATCAACCCGCGGCCGCCTTTTTCGACCTGGAGTCTCTGCCCGATCAGCGTCGCCTGCAGAACCCTGAACTGGTCCTGGGCGGCTTGAGCGGCCTGGTGGTGATAGATGAAATCCAGATCATGCCACAATTGTTCAGCGTGCTGCGCGTTCTGGTGGATCGCCCTGAAAATCAGGCGCGTTTCCTGATTTTGGGCAGCGCCTCGCCCGCCCTCGTCCGCACGGCCTCGGAGACCCTGGCCGGGCGGGTGGAATTCGTCGAGCTGCATGGTTTTGACCTCGCCGAAACGGGCGCCGAGTCCTGGCAGACGCTCTGGCTGCGCGGTGGTTTTCCGCGCTCCTTCCTGGCCGATTCGGATGCTGAGAGCCTGGCCTGGCGGGAGAATTTCATCCGCACCTTTCTGGAGCGAGACCTGCCTCAACTTGGCCTGCGCATTCCGCCTGCCGCCATGCGCCGTTTCTGGACGATGCTGGCCCATTATCACGGCCAAACCTGGAACGCCTCCGAACTGGCGCGTTCGCTGGGTCTTTCGGATAAGACCGTGCGTAGCTATCTCGACATCCTGAGCGGCGCGTTCATGGTGCGTCAACTGCAGCCCTGGTTCGAGAACCTCGGCAAACGGCAGGTCAAAGCCCCAAAAATTTACCTGCAAGATAGCGGCCTGCTGCACGCCCTGCTGGATATTCCCGATTTCCAAAGCCTGCTGGGGCATCCCAAGTGTGGCGCTTCCTGGGAGGGGTTTGCGCTGGAGCAGGTGTTGCGTATTCTGCGCCCCTCTCAAGCCTATTTTTGGGCTACCCATTCCGGCGCGGAGCTGGATTTGCTCTTTTTCCACCATGGGAAACGTTACGGCGTGGAATTCAAGTTCAACGAGGCGCCGCATCTCACCCGCTCCATGCGCATCGCGGTTCAGGAATTGGGTCTCGCCCATCTCTGGGTTATCTATCCTGGCCGTGAGAGGTATCTCATCCAGTCGAACATCACGGCCCTGCCGTTGACTCAGGTGCAGCACATGGTGTAATGCCATTCCCCCATCCGTCCCCCTCGCTGATACCTGCCCACATCCTCCGTGGTCGTAACTGCCAGACATGCATCAAAACCGTTGTGTTTGTCGTTGCGAGGAGCGTTCTTTGCGACGAAGCAATCCCCAAGGTCAAGCTGGCTTGATAAATGGGAGGTTGCTTCGCCTTTTGCAGGGAGGTCATGCGGTACAATATTTCATGGAGGTACACAATGGACAGCAAACCGTTACCGTTTCATGGCAGTTGTCTGGTTTGCGGCAATGAGAATCCGCACGGGATGGGGTTGACCTGGTATGTAGAGGAGGATGGCACCATCACCGCCTCCTTCGTTTTGGACGAAGCCCAGCAGGGGCCGCCAGGACATGCGCACGGAGGGGCCTCTGCAGCGATCCTGGATGAGGCGATGGGCGCTGCGGTGTGGTATGCCGGCCACAACGTCGCCGTCGTGCATCTGAGCCTGGATTATCGCAAGCCCGTGCCCCTGCACCAATCGCTTTCCTGCCGTGCCCGCATGGAGAGGCAGGAAGGGCGAAAGATTTACGCCAGCGGCGAGATTTACCTGCCAGATGGAGCAGTTGCCGTGTCTGCACGGGGCATCTTCGTCGCTGCGCCTCATCTCTTTGAAAAGGAACGCTACCGACCGAGGTGAAACATGGGGTATCGTGAAGTGCCTCACACCGCCGATTGGGCGTTACACGTCTGGGCGCCGGATTTGCCGGGACTGTTTCTTGAAGCCGCGCGGGGAATGTATGCCCTGGCCGGCGCACAGCCCGAAGAAGCCGCAGGGACGCATGAAGCAGCGGGCGCGGCGCGCAGGCTCGAAATCCAGGGCGCGGATGCGGAATCGCTCCTGGTAGCCTTCCTTTCGGAACTCCTTTACGCTCAGGAGCAGGAAAATCTGCTGCTGGAGGTCTCCGATCTGCAGATCCTTCCCGGCGATCCCTGGCGACTGATCGGCACAGCGAAATTGCGTCCCCTGCATCGCCTGGTCAAGGCCATCAAGGCGGTGACCTTTCACAATCTGGCCATTCGCCAGACCGGGCAGGGATATGAGACCGAGATCGTGTTTGACGTTTAGGAGGCGAAGATGAAACTTAAGGATTTCATCAAGATCGGCGATTACGAATGGGAAATTCCCACTTCTTTTCGTAAGGATATGCGCGTGCCCGTGCGCGTGTTTGCCAGCGAAGAATTGCTGCTGGAGGTGCTGGAGGATCAATCGCTGGAGCAGGCGGTGAACGCTGCCACGTTACCGGGCCTGGTTGGGCGGGTGCTGGTTATGCCAGATGTACACCAGGGATACGGGTTTCCCATTGGAGGGGTGGCAGCGACCGAATATCCGCATGGCGTCATCTCTCCCGGCGCAATCGGCTACGACATCAACTGCGGCGTGCGCCTGCTGGCATCCGAAATCGAGTATGAGGCCGCATTGCCCTACATGGACACACTGGCGACCCTGCTGAACGAGTACTGCCCCAGCGGCGTGGGCAGCGAGGGGGTGGTGAAAGTCAGCGCCGGTGAGCTGGATAAGGTGCTGCGCGAAGGCGCACGTTGGGCGCTCCAGCAGGGATATGCCACGGAGAACGATCTGCAACGCACCGAGGAATTTGGGATGATCGAGGGCGCTGATCCCTCCAAAGTGAGTGAGCGCGCCAGACAACGCGGACGTGAGCAGATCGGCTCCCTCGGCGCGGGCAACCACTTTATTGAGGTGGACGTGATCGAGCAAATCTTCGATCCGCGGGCGGCCGCGGTGATGGGATTGCGCGAAGGGTGTCTGGCCGTACAGATTCACTGCGGTTCGCGCGGTCTTGGGCATCAGGTATGCACCGATTACGTGCAATCCTTCCAGCAGGCCGTCAAACGCTATGGCATTCAACTCCCCGACCGGGAGCTGGTCTGCGCCCCCATGGATAGCCCGGAGGGGCAGGATTACTTGAAGGCGATGCGCGCAGCCGCTAACTTTGCTTTTGCCAATCGGCAGCTCCTGGCGCATTCTGCCCGTCGGGCTTTTGAGGAGACGTTTGCGCCGCACTTCAAAAAGGGATGGCAACTGGTGCAGGTGTATGACATCGCCCACAACATGGGGAAGATCGAAACCCATGAGATTGAGGGGCGAAGGGTCAAGGTGTGTGTCCACCGCAAAGGGGCAACGCGTGCTTTTGGACCGGGCGCGCCGGGCCTGCCGCCTGAATATCAGCCTATCGGGCAGCCGGTGATCATCCCTGGCAGTATGGGAACGGCCTCGTGGGTTCTGGTTGGGACGGAAGAAAGCATGAGCCGCTCCTTTGGCTCAACCTGTCACGGCGCCGGGCGGGTGATGTCGCGCGCAAAGGCCAAGAAAGACATCCGCGGCGAGGAGCTACGCCGTAAACTGGAGGGCGAAGGGATCAAGGTACGCGCCGGTTCGCTTGCCGGCCTGGCCGAAGAGGCCCCGCAGGCGTACAAGAACGTGGATCGCGTGGTCGAGACAGTCAGTCAGGTGGGGATTGCTCGCAAAGTCGCCCGCCTGAGGCCGGTAGCGGTGATCAAGGGATGAGGGCGCAGGGGAACCTCCTCGTTGCAGCGTCGTTTTAGTAACGGAGGTGAATATGCGCCACATCCTATCTCTTTTCTTTCTCATTGCACTGGTAGCCTGTGCGCCGGGAGAGAAAGCGCCAGGCGCGATCAACAACCGCGATGCAGGGATGCCATCCCCAGGAGCGTCCGCAGACCAGACCGCTGTCGCGCCTCAACCGGGAAAACCGATGCCTCCCATGTACATAGAACCTCTGGCGACGCCGACGGTGGGCATTCCTCCTTCCCCTCCTTCTCCCTACGATCCGAAGGCGGAGGATGCAAGATGGATGCGGGGCGAGGTGTACCTGCAAAGGAGCGATGTGCTGGTGCTCGAAAGCTACCCGCCGCGCTATGTTCTGAGCTTGCAGGGTAGCCTGCCAACGCCCTGTCACCAGTTACGCATTCGTGTCCAACCACCGGATGCTCAGAATCGGGTCTTCATCGAGGTCTATTCGGTGGCAGACCCCAACAAGATGTGCATTCAAGTTCTGCAGGATTTTGCGGTGCAGTATCCGTTGAACCTGCCGCCGGGAGATTACACATTTTGGGTGAATGGGGAAAAAGTCGGAATGGGGAAGTGAGGAGGGGGTGACCTGCTTCCCCTGGCTGCCGGCTCTTCTCTCTGATAACGGCTTAGAGGATTGCTTTTCTCATGCTGCACTTGCAATAACCAGAGGCAGAGGGTTCTTCATTAGAGTTGATTCACAATTGATTGTTTTTGTGGTATCATTCTTGCAAGTCTGCT
>JAGHYK010000198.1:2500-4574 GCA_017743695.1 Chloroflexota bacterium | reverse complement strand
CGCCCAGCGCTCAGGCCCTGCAGGCGGCCCGCCGGGAGGCCGAGGCCCGGCAGGAGGCCCCCTTCTTCCTGGCCGGCGTGGGCAATCCCCTGCCACCCCCCGAAGCCCTGACGGACCTGCACCGCGAACTGCAGGAGGCCGTGGCCGCCCTGCCCGACCAGGAACGCATCCGCCCGCTGCGCCAGGAACTGCTCCGCCTGACCGAACTGCCCACGGCCCAACTCCGCCATGAAGGCTTCCTCCTCCGGCGGCTGATCCTGCGCCTGCCGGAAGACCTGGGGGAACCGGTGCAGCGCCTGCTGGACCTGAGCCGCCGCTGGCCGCTGAGCCTGCGCTACGCCAGAGCGGAACTGCAGAGCGTGGTGGACCTGCTCCCGCCGGAAGCGGCCGATCCCCTCTACGAACAGGAGGCCACCCTACGGGCCTTGCTGGAACGGCTGCCGCACGCCACCACCGTCCACTTTTCCTGCCACGGCGTCTTCCAGGCCGATGACCCGCTGCAATCGGGCCTGCTGCTGGTGGACGAAGAAGGCAAGGAGGCCCGCCTGACCCTGCGCGACCTGTTCGCCGGCGAGTCCACGGCGCTGCGCGCGGCCCGACTGGTCGTCCTCTCCGCCTGCCAGACCGCGGTGACCGATTTCCGCGACCTGCCGGAGGAGGCCATCGGCCTGCCGGCCGGCTTCCTCCAGGCTGGCGCGCCGGCGGTCATCGGCACGCTGTGGAGCGTGGACGACGCCGCCACCGCGCTTCTGGTGACCCGCACCTACGAGTATATGCTCCAGGAGCGCCTTTCCCCGCCCCAGGCCGTGCGCCAGGCTCAGGTCTGGCTGCGCGACCTGACCAACGCTGACCTGGAGGCCTATCTGACCCACCACGAGGCCATTGCCCGCGCCCGGCTGGAAAGCGGCCGGCGGATGCCCTTTACCCTGCTGGAAGAACTGCTGGTGAAGGTGATCACCACCGGTGACCCTCAGGCCCGGCCTTACGCCGATCCCTATTTCTGGGCGCCCTTTACCTTCACCGGCGCCGGGGAGGTGAGATGATGAAACCCCTGTCCCCTTCGGTTCAAGCCCTGCTGGACCTCTGGCCGGAACTGCCCCATCGTGTCGGGGCGGAGTGGCCGTCTCTCTACTGGCGCGGCCTGGACCTGCTGCGCCGCTACGCCGCGCTGGAGGATGAGGAGCGCCGCGCCGGGGTCGCCCTGGAGATCGCCCGCCTGCTGCGCACCATCCCCGGCGGCCCCGAAGCGCTGCGGCGTTTTATGCTGGCGGGCGGGGAGCGCAAAGCGCGCGGCGAAGTGGAACCCTTATCGGCGGCCGAACTGGCCCGCCAGGCCGAGGCCGAGGCCCGCCTGCAGGCCCTGCTCCATCCTCCCACCGTCACCCGCTACACCGACATCTACGCCCCGACCCGGGTGGCGGTGGGCGAGCGCTTCCCCATCATCGTCGGCCTGACCCGCAGCCCCGCCGACGAGGAGGCTGCAGCCATCCAGGCTCAACTCAACCAACTCATCCGCGTCGTGCTCACCCCGCGCGGGCCGGAACTGCTGAGCGAACCCGCCAGGACGCTGCGCGTGGAAGAAGGCGAGAGCGAGCCGGTGGTCTTCTACCTGCGCGCCGTCCGGGTCGGCACGCAATCGGTGCTGATTGATTTCTACTCCCAGAGCGATCTGCTGGTCAGCGCTACCCACACCCTGACCGCCGAGGAAGCAGGCGTCGTCTCGCCGCCGGGCAAACTCCCGACCCAGGCCCTGCGGGTCGGCGACTACCGGGCCCCCTATCCCGACCTGGTGCTGCGGGTCTGCACCAGGGACAACCGGCTCACCTACACGCTGCATTACCACAACACCGAGGAGCGGATCATCGAAGGCGACCGCCTGCGGGCCGACCCGGAGCAGTACCGTTATTTGCTGATGCACGAGATCGAAAATCTGGCCAAAGGGCTGGATGCGGATGGTTACCCTCTGACGGATGTTCCGGATCAGGGACCCACGCCGGAGCACATTTTCCGGGGGCTGGAAAAGATCGGCTGGCGCCTTTACAACGAGCTGTTCAACGAGGCGCTGCGCCGGGAG
>JAGHYK010000197.1 GCA_017743695.1 Chloroflexota bacterium | reverse complement strand
TGCGGTATACCCCCCAATTGTGTTCGGAATTTCCTGAACGAAAGATACAGTACCGTCTTATCGGCGATGAAAACTGGGTATAATCATCCCATGACCTTCTCGCGCAAGATCGGGATCGCCGCGGGCATCCTGCTCCTTCTCATCGGGTTGTGGTATTTTCCCCCTGTGCATGTGCGTCTGGCGTGGCGAATCGAGATGCTGCGGGCGCAGTGGCGCGCCAGGTTCCATCCGCCGGATGCGATGCTTTTTGTGCCCACCCCGGTTACGCCGCTGCCGCCCCCCCAGGTGATACGCAAAACCGTTGCTTCTGCTCTTCCTGCGCCTTCTTCTCTTCCCACCGCGCTCCCTACGCCCACTCCCTGGCCGCTTCCACCTTCGGCAACCCTGAGTGGTTTTCGCTATGAGAATCAATTCAATCGCTGGAATTACTGCGGGCCTGCGAATTTTGCGATGTCGCTCACTTTTTGGGGCTGGAAAGGCGACCGGGATACCATCGGCAGGGCGATTAAACCCGGAGAAAAGGACAAGAATGTGATGCCTTATGAGTTCCGGGATTACGTCGCGGAGAATGTCCCCGGTTTCGAGGTGATCATCCGCCTGGGCGGCGACCTGGAGGTGATCAAGCGCCTGGTGGCAAACGGTTATCCGGTGATCGCCGAGAAGGGCTACTACGAGCGCGATTATACCGGCAAGATCGGATGGATGGGGCATTACCAGTTCATCACCGGCTACGACGATCCCGCAGGCGTGTTGATTGTTCAGGACACTTATCGCGATGGCCCGGATTTTCACCTGCCCTACCCAACGTTTATGGAAGGATGGCGTTCGTTCAACTATTTGTTTATGGTCACGTTCCCGGTCGAGCGTGAGGCGGAGGTGATGCGCCTTTTGGGGAATTACGCCGATGAGACCTGGGCAAACCGCCACGCCTTAGAGGTAGCGCTCCGGGAGGCGCAGCAGTTGAGCGGGATCGATCAATTTTTTGCCTGGTTTAATGTCGGCAGCAGTCATGTCGCCTTGCGCGAGTATGTGGACGCGGCCTATGCCTATGACTACGCCTTTCAGCTCTATGCGCAGTTAGCGGCGGATAATACCAGCCGTCCCTATCGGATGATGTGGTATCAGACCGGGCCTTACTGGGCTTACTATTACAGCGGCCGCTATCAGGACGTGATCAACCTGGCCGATGTCACCTTGCAGACGCCCACCGATGGGCCGGTGCTGGAGGAAAGCCTGCTCTGGCGCGGGCGCGCCTACCTGATGATCGGTCAGCGCGAAGCCGCCATAGAAGATTTCCGCGCTGCCCTCCGCGTTCATCCGCGCTGGGCGCCGGCCTTGCAAGCCTTACGGGAGTTGGGAATCCAGCCATGAAGCTCCTGCATTTTGCCGATGCCCATATTGACATGGCCAGCTACGGCCGCCAGGATCCGGCGAGTGGTCTGCCGCTGCGTGTCCTGGATTTCCTGCGCGCTCTGGACACGATCATAGATACCGCGATCCAGGAAAAAGTGGACCTGGTGCTTTTTGCCGGCGATGCCTATAAGGATCGCTCGCCTTCGCCGACCTATCAGCGTGAATGGGGATCGCGCATCATGCGCCTCTCCCGCGCCCGCATTCCGACCTTGCTGCTGGTGGGGAATCATGACCTCTCGCCGGCAGTTGGCCGTGCTCATGCGATTCAGGAATTTGAGACGCTGCAGGTCCCCTATGTCCAGGTGCTGGCGAAGCCGCAGTTTTTGGGGCCGGAGCAGTTGTGGGGATTACCGCTGCAGGTGCTGGCCCTCCCCTGGGTGACGCGCTCGGCGTTCATTGCCCGTCGCCAGCTTCAGGGGAATACCCTCGAGGAAGTGTATTCCCAGCTCGGTGAGGCCCTCTACGAGATCGTCCAGGACTGGCTGGCGCAGGCTGCGCCGCATCTGCCCACCGTTTTGCTTGCCCACGCTTCGGTGCAGGGCGCAGAATACGGCTCCGAGCGTTCCGTGATGCTCGGCAACGATCTGGTGCTCCCGGCTGCGCTGGTCAAAGACCCGCGCCTGGATTATGTGGCCCTGGGGCACATTCACAAGGCCCAGAATCTCAACGAAGGGGGGCATCCGCCGGTGATCTATTCGGGTTCCATCGAGCGCGTGGATTTCGGGGAGGCGGATCAGGAAAAATTCTTCGTCCTGGCTGACGTTCAGAAAGGCAAAACCGTGGTCGAATGGCGCAAAATTGAAGGCATACGCCCCTTCGTGGACCGCTTTGTGCGCATTGCCTCTGCGGAAAAGGTCATGGCTGCCATTCTGCAACAATTGCCCCCGCCCGAACAGCTCAAAGATGCGATTGTGCGCCTGACCCTGGAGTATCCGCGTGAGCTTGAAACGCTGATTGATGAGGCGATGCTGCGGCGGCATTGTCAGAGCGCCTTTGAGTTTCACCTGGTGCGCCGCCCGATCCATCCCACCCGTTTGCGCCTGCCGCCCGATCAGGGTGTTTCCAGCCTCTCCCCGCTGGATTTGCTGGAGCATTACTGGCGCTCGTTAAACATGGACGAAGGCCAGATCACCACCTTGAAAACGCTGGCGGCGGAGATCGTGTCGCCGCAGGAGTAAGGTCAGACAGTGCTTATGGTGCAGGTAGCTCGACAATGTTCGATTACCTGTCCCCTGTCATTGCGAGGCGGCGATAGCCAAAGAACGCCCTCGCAATGACAACGATGCTGAAATATAACATTGTCGAGGTAGCGACATTTCCGCTCAGGAAGCAGGATCACCCATGCAATGGAACATTCGCGTGCTGGAAACGCCCGAAGAAATGCGTGAAGTGGAGGAACTGCAGCGACTGGTCTGGCCGGGGAGCGAGACCGATGTGGTGCCGGCGCACCTGCTGATCACGGCCGCACACAACGGGGGATTGGTGCTGGGAGCCTATGGGGGGCATCCGCCGCGCCTGATCGGTTTCGTCTTTGGCTTTCCTGGCCTGGATATGTTGCCGGATGGGCCGGCGCCTAAACATTGCTCGCACATGCTGGGGGTGCATCCCGACTATCGCAATAGCGGGCTGGGATTCGCTTTGAAGCGCGCCCAATGGCAGATGGTGCGCCATCAGGGGCTGACGCATGTCACCTGGACCTACGATCCGTTGCTCAGTCGCAATGCCTATCTGAACATCGCCCGCCTGGGGGCGGTTTGCAACACCTATCGGCGCTCGGAGTACGGGGAAATGCGGGATGCGTTAAACATCGGCCTGCCTTCGGATCGTTTTCAGGTGGACTGGTGGATTCGCACCTCGCGCGTCGAGCGCCGCCTGAGCCGTAATCCCCGCCCGACGCTCCGACTGGAGCACTTTCTGCAGGCCGGAGTGAAGCCTGTATACGAAGCCCGGCGCACCCCACAGGGACACCCTTCTCCCCCTTCTGCTCTACCCACCCTGCAGGGGCCGTTGCTGCTGGCTGAAATCCCCAGCGACATCGAGGCCCTGAAGGCCGCAGACCTGTCGCTGGCGCGCGCATGGCGCTTTTTCACGCGCGAATTTTTTGAAACCGCCTTCGCGGCCGGTTACCTGGTCACCGACTTCATTTTCGAGGCCGAGACGCGGCGTAGCTTCTACGTGCTGAGCTACGGGGAGAGCACACTGGGAGAGTGAGACGATGGGGGTGACGATTATTTAACCACTAAGACACGAAGACACAAAGGTGAAGAAAGTTTATGTCTTTTTGAGTGATACAAGACTGCGGACCGCAGACGGCAGACGACGGCGGACGGCGGTAGATGTAAGACGGGCTTTTAGCCCGTCAGATGATGGAGGGTAGGCCGTAGACGGTAGTAGGGCAGGCTTTCCAGCCTGTCGAGAGAAAATACCTTCGTGCCTTTGTGACTTTATGGTTTATTGTTATTTAACCACTAAGACACGAAGACACAAAGGTGAAGAAATTTTATGTCTTTTTTGGTGAGAAGGATCGCAGATCGAGGACAGGGTTGGGATTGGGGCGGGGGTGTTGGTGGGATTGCCGCCACCACCGCCTGGCGGCTGACTGCAGCCGCAGGAGATCTGGTAGAGATTGGCGTCTGAAGGGTTGGTACAAAAACGAGTCTGGCAGGTGTAGCCTTGGGCGGAGCATCCACCACAAGCGCCTTGCCCAGAGATACATCCGCTCCAGTTTCCCCAAGTGTTACATTGGGAGTTGTTTATTGTCGGATTGGTGAAAACGCAGTAACCGTTTATACAGGCAGCGCTGCAGTTGGGAATTGAGCCACAGTACTGCAAGCATTCGCTGGTTGATGTACAAGGCGCAGGAGTAGCTGTGGGTGGTCTCGGCGTGGCTGAGGTGCCGGGATTTTTGATTGGGGTGGCGGTTGGTTGAGGGGTGTTTGCGATACACCCGCAGGTTTCGGGAGCAATCAGTTGACATGCATTTGGCCCGCAGTTGCCGCACAAACAACTTCCGGTACATGTTTGGTATATGGAGTTCCACTCGCAAGCATTTACAGGTAAAGAAGATAAGACAAAGGATAGGACAAAGAAAAATAATGTAAAGAAAAGCTTAGTGAGCGAGAATAACATAAGAAAAGAATAACAAAGAATTTTTTGGATTTCAAATTCAAAT
>JAGHYK010000196.1 GCA_017743695.1 Chloroflexota bacterium | reverse complement strand
ATAACTCAAACACCAGAAATGAACCAGGACCGCAGACACAGATGGCGAGCGGGTAGCACAAGACTTTTCCAGCCTGTCGGGGGAAGAGCATCAACGATACGATCAGCCGCCCAGGTAGGCCTGTTTGACCTGCGGATTTTCCATCAGTTCGCGGGCGTTACCGCTGAGCACAATGCGCCCGGTCTCCAGGACATAGCCGCGATGAGCCAGTTTCAAGGCCTGACGCGCGTTCTGTTCCACCAGGAGAATCGTAGTGCCACTGGCGTTGATTTCGCGCAGTGTATTGAAAATTTCCCGCACCAGCAATGGCGCCAGTCCCATCGAAGGTTCATCGAGGAGCATCAGCCGGCCGCGCATCATCAACGCGCGGGCGACAGCCAGCATTTGCTGTTCTCCGCCGGAAAGGGTGCCGGCAAGCTGATGGCGCCGCTCCGCCAGGCGGGGAAAGAGCGAGAAAACACGTTCATAGTCGCGCGTTAGCTCATGGCGATCGCGCCGCGTCCAGGTTGCCAGTTTCAAATTCTCCAAAACGGTCAGATTGGCAAAAATGCCCCGACCTTCAGGCACATGAGCGATCCCCATTTCCACAATCCGGTGGGGCGGAAGAGTACGCAAATCTACCCCCTGGTAAAGAATCCGTCCACGGCGCGGTGGCACCAGGCCAGAGATCGAGCGTAAAAGTGTGGATTTACCGGCACCGTTGGCCCCGATCAGGGTGACAATTTCTCCCGGATGTACCTCCAGCGAAATCCCATGCAGGGCAACGATATTCCCATAAGCCACTTCCAGGTCTTCTACTTGGAGCAATGTGCCATTCTGGCTCATAGTATCGTCTCCTCACCCAGATAGGCCTCGATGACGCGCGGGTTACGCTGCACTTCCTGGGGTGTGCCTTCCGCAATGGTCTGGCCAAAATCCAAAACCTTGATGCGCTCGGCGATATTCATCACCACACGCATCTGATGCTCAATCAACAAGATAGTCAGGCGAAATTCAGCACGTATCCAACGGATCGTGTCCATCAGTTGATCGATCTCCGCCGGGTTCATTCCCGCAGCCGGTTCATCCAGGAGAAGCAATTTGGGAGCAATGGCCAGCGCGCGAGCCATTTCCAATCGTCGCTGTTGACCGTAAGGCAGGCTTTTGGCCGGCACTTCGGCGAGATCGGCCAGGCCGAAGATATCGAGCAATTCAAGCGCTTCATAGCGTACTCTCTGTTCTTCTTGCCCAAAGCGAGGCAGACGCAAGAGTGCCTCCCAGATTGAGTAATGGGTACGAGCATAATGAGCAATTCGGACATTATCCAGCACCGAAAGCTCTTTGAAAAGGCGAATGTTCTGGAACGTGCGGGCGATGCCCAACGAGATGATCTCATGGGGCTGAAGGCCGATGAGCGATTGACCCTCAAAACGTATCTCCCCCTGAGAAGGCACGTAGACACCGGTGATGAGATTGAAAATCGTCGTCTTGCCGGCCCCATTGGGACC
Organism: Chloroflexota bacterium; assembly: GCA_017743695.1. Lineage (GTDB taxonomy): Bacteria > Chloroflexota > Anaerolineae > Anaerolineales > Villigracilaceae > 630D-37. Next base: position 3,118 of record JAGHYK010000196.1, on the reverse strand, counting down.
GATAATAGCCACCAGTTCACCTGGCAAAAGGTCCAGGTTGAAATCATGGACGGCTCGCAGGCCACCAAACCAGTGGGTCAGGGAGCGGATTTGCAGCAGGGTCATGATCGCACCTCCCCGATCCGTCGCTGCGTGCGAGCAGTTTCGCGAGCCTTTTGAATTGCTTCTGAACGCTCCTGGAGAGGAATTAAGAAGCGAAATTCACGCAGTCCCATGATCCCCTGAGGACGGAAGAGCATCAGCAGGATCAACATCAGCGGCGCTACCACCAGCCGCCATTCTTGAGAGATGTTGAGGAGCTGGAGCACGCTGCGCAATCCTTCCATGACCACCGTGAACACTGTAGCCCCCAGGATCGAACCTCCCAGGCTGCCGATCCCGCCCAGATATACCATCACCAGCATATCCGTTGATTTCAGGATGGTAAAAGAGCGTGGGTTGATGAATTGCAACTCATGGGCGAACAATCCACCTGCCAGCCCGGCCAGGAAGGCGGAGAATACGAAAGTCAGAACTTTGACCTGTCGCGTGTTGACGCTCACCAGGCTGGCTGCCGTTTCATCCTCTCGAATCGAGAGCACCCCCCGCCCGAAGGAAGAATAGACGAAGTTTCGCGCCAGATAAACGACCAGGACCACTACCAGATAAACCCACCACAGGGTGGTCAGTTTGCTCATTCCCATAAATCCCCGCGGCCCCCCAAGCACTTCCAGGTTTTCCAGCACACTCTTGATAATCATGTTGAAGGCCAGGGTAACGATAGCCAGATAATCGCCGCGAGTTTTGAATGAGGGAAAGGCGATCCCCAGTCCTGCCAGCCCTGCAGCTATACCGCCTGCAAGTAATGCCAGCGGAAAAAGCACCCCCTCCCACGCTGCAGGGAATACCCATACGGTCAGGATAGAGGAGACATAGGCGCCAATCGCCATGAAGCCGGCATGTCCCACTGAGAATTCCCCCATATAGCCATTGACCAGGTTCAGGCTGATGGTGAGGATAATATTTATGCCGATATATTTCAGCACCAGTTCGATGTAAGGGTTGATCAGGCCGCTCGCAGGCAATGCCATGCTCAACGCGAAGCCAATAAGCAAGATCAACGGCGTTCCCCAACGATCCCAGAAGGTTTTCTTCATCATGGCTGCTCTCCTTTATACCTTCTGTGCGACTGGCCGTCCTAAAATACCCGTGGGGCGGAAGATGAGCAAGAGCAGAAGCAGGGAAAACGCTACAAAGTCGCGATAGGTGGAGGGAAGAAAGACGGGGGTAAAAATTTCTACAAATCCCAGGATAAACCCTCCCAGCATGGCCCCGCGAATGTTTCCAATGCCTCCCACGACTGCGGAGATAAAGGCCCACCAGCCGATGCGGATCCCCATGTAGGGGTCAATCGTGTAAGCCATGCCGTAGAGCGTGCCCCCAACCGCTGCGATAGACGCGCCCAGAGCAAACGTGAGGGAGATCACGCGATCCACGGGAATTCCCATCAAAGGCGCCGTGAATTTATCCCATGAAATGGCGCGCATTGCCATCCCTACCATCGTGCGCCGGACGATGGTATCGAGCAAAAACATCACCAGCGCCGAGACCACGATGATGACAATCTGTATCGAGGAAACCGTGACCCCGCCGAAGGTGTAATTGATTTGTGGAATCAAGGGGGGGAGAAAACGAGGTGCCGGGCCGACTGGCTTGAAGGCCACCATGAAATTCTCCAGGAACAATCCTACTCCCAACGCCGTGATCACAGCGGAAATCCGCGGCGCGGTTCGTAAGGGTTTGTAGGCCACACGCTCGATCAGCACTGCCAGCAACGCCGTGCCAAACATCGCTACCAGCAGGGTGCTCACAAACACCAGAAGTGGGGAGGCGTTGCTGAAAACCGCCAGGAAAAACGTTGAAAAGAAAAACGCCAGGTAGGTGCTCACCATGAAAATATCCCCATGGGCAAAGTTGATCATGGTGAGAATGCCGTAGACCATGGTATAGCCCAGCGCAATCAGTGCGTATACACTCCCCACTTGCAGAGCATTCAGGACTTGCTGGATATAGAATTCCATTGTGCCACCTTCACAAGTCCATCTCCAGGAATTCGGAAAGAGAAAAAGGGAGGACGGCTCCAGGAACCGCCCTCCCTGATGGGGCTTACGGATTTGCCGTCGTGAAGTAGACGAACTTCCCGTTTTTGATCTGCAGGATCACCGCACTCTTGATCGGGTCGCCCGTCCCCTTGAATTGCATGTTGCCGGTGACGCCCTCGTAGAGGGTAATCGCCGCCAGCGCATCGCGCACTGCCTGGCGGTCAATCTTACCCGCCGCCTGGATCGCCTGGAAGAGCAGACCGAAGGAGTCGTAGGTCAGGGCAGCGACGTCATCTGGAGTCTTGCCATAGGCAGCTTCGTAGGCCTTAATGAACGCCTGTGCTTTGGGGGTGGCAATATCTGGGGCATAGTGCGTGGTGAAGAAATATCCCTCACACTCCGTGCCGCACAGGCTGATCAGTTCCAGATTCCCCCAGGAGTCGCTCCCCAGAATGGCGCCGGTGAAGCCGATTTTGTGCGCCTGCTGCACCTGCAGCGGAACTTCACTGTAGTAATTGGGGAGGAAGAGGCTATCAGCGCCGGCGTCCTTGATCTTGGTCAACTGAGCGGAGAAATCCTTATCTCCGGTCGTATACGTCTCAAAGGCGACGACCTGAATGCCGTTCTGCTCCAGGGTGCGCTTATAGACCTCGGCAATCCCCTTGTTGTACTCCGAGGCGACATCGTAGAGCACGGCCGGGCGCTGCGTCTTCAATTGCTCCATGGCAAAGCGAGCGGCCACCACTCCCTGGAAGTCGTCAATGAAGGCTGCCCGGAAGACAAACTTCTTCGGCTGGCCGGTCTTGGCGTCAATGGTTGTCTTCGGGTTGGTGGACCAGGGGCTGATCATCGGCATACCGACCGATTCTGCAACTTCCGCTGCCGGAATGGCATTGCGGCTGGCGTTGGGGCCGATCATCGCCAGGACGCCGGCGGTAGCCAGTTTCTGGGCTGCTGCGGCCGCGGATTCCGCCTTGTCTTCATTGTCTTCGATCACCAGTTCAATCTGGTACTTTTTACCGCCGACCTCCAATCCC
>JAGHYK010000021.1 GCA_017743695.1 Chloroflexota bacterium | reverse complement strand
GCCGTCCGCGGTCTGCGGTCTGATTCGTTTATTCGTTCCCTATTCGTTGACGGTCTGCACCTCCTCACAGGCTGAAAAGCCCTCCTGCGCGGTATAATCCAGCATATCCTTATCCTCAGGAGACTCACGCATGGGCACTGTTTTTCCCTCTGCAGAATGGTTGAAGGCGCTGGAAGAGAAGCTCAACAGCGATGAGCGGTATGCACAGGTCGCTCGCAATTGGGAGGGGGACCTGCTCTTTATCATCCAACCTCAGGGAAAATTGACCGAAGAAGTGCGTATGTATCTCGACCTGTGGCATGGGAAATGTCGCAGGACGGAGATGATGCCGCCGGCAGAACGACAGGCGGCCTTTGTCCTGACAGCTCCCTATGAGCACTTTGTGAGCATTCTTCAGGGGCGATTGGACCCGATGACGGCCATGATGACCAGCAAGCTCAAAGTGCGGGGAAGTATGGCTTACATGATGCGCAATGTGCCGACGGTCCTGGATTTTGTACGCTGTTGCCGTGAGATCACCGAGGAGATCTTGTAAACATGCTCCCGATTCTGAAGGTTCATCTTGGCGCAGGACGGATCGAACGCCTGGAAATCCCGCGCGCCTGGCGTGAGAATTTCCTCGGCGGCGCCTCTCTGGCAGCGCGTCTGCTCTATCCGTTCCTCACCGCCAGTCTGGATCCGCTTTCTCCCCAGGCGCCGTTGCTCTTTCTCACCGGCCCGCTGACCGGAACGGCCGGCCCCGCTGTGGGGCGTTTTGTCGTTTGTGGCAAGGGCGCTGCCACCGGTCTGTGGGCAGAATCGAACTGCGGAGGCTTCTGGGGGCCAGAATTGCGCTTCGCAGGCTATGATGGCCTCTGGATCGAAGGGCGCGCGGAAGAGCCAGTTTATTTGCTGATCCAGGACAATCGAGTGGAAATTCGTTCTGCGACCCACCTGTGGGGATTGGATACCTACCAGACCCAGGAGCAGATAAAGGCGGAAGTCGGGCAGGCAGGTCTGCATGTGGCTGTGATCGGCCCGGCTGGAGAGCGAGGGGTGCGCTTTGCCGGTATCTACTGCGATCATGGGCGCACCGCCGGGCGTACCGGCCTGGGGGCCGTGATGGGGGCCAGGAATCTCAAGGCGATTGCGGTGCGCGGCACCAACAAGACGCTGCCTCTCTTCGATGCCGGGCGTTACGCTACGCTGCGCTCCCAGGCCAATCGCTGGTTGCGCCAGGATAACGAAGCCCAGGTGCTTCATGCCCTGGGCACGGCGGGCGCGGCGAACTATGCGGAATATCTGGGGGCGATGCCGGCCCGTTACTACCATCAGGGAAGTTTCCCGGATGTAGATGCTATCTCCGGCGCCACCATGAGCGAAACCATCCTGGCCGGGCAGAGTGCCTGTCATGCCTGCGTGATCGCCTGTGGTCGCGTGGTGCGCCTGGAAGATGGACAAAAGCGTAAAGGCCCTGAATATGAGACCATCGTCTCCTTTGGCCCGAATCTCCTGAATCCCGATCTTGCCTCCATTGTGCGTTTGGGGGAACTTTGTGATCGCTATGGCATGGACACCATCAGCGCCGGAAACACGATTGGGCTGGCTTTCCACCTCTTTGAGCAGGGGCGCATCACCACCCAGGAAACCGGCGGCCTGGAATTGCGCTGGGGGGATGTCGCAGCCATCCGTCAACTGATCCGCATGACCGCTTACCGCGAGGGCTTTGGCGATCTGCTGGCAGAGGGCTCGCGGCGCCTGGCCGAGGCCTTCGGGGCCGCTGGGGAGGCAGTCCAGGTCAACGGGCTGGAAGTCGCCTGTCACGATCCGCGTGGCGTTTCCGGGATGGCACTGGTCTATGCCACCAGTCCGCGCGGCGCCTGCCACAATCAGTCGGATTATTTCTTTGTGGACTGGGGACATGTTCAACCCTCGCTGGGGATCGAGTACTTTTCCCGCCATGCCGGCGCTGAAAAGGCGGCCAATGTTGCCCGTCACCAGGATTGGCGCACGGTCTTCAACGCCATGGTCATGTGTCTGTTCGCCAACATCGAGCCGGCGCTACAGGTGGAACTGATCAACGCGGCTTGCGGCCTGAACTGGTCGCTGGAGGAGATGATGCTGGCGGGTGAGCGCGCCTGGAACCTCAAGCGTCTGATCAATTTGCGTCTGGGCCTGCGCCGTGAGCACGAGAAACTCCCCAAAGCCTTGCTCCAGCCCTACGCCGAGGGAGGCGCCGCGGGGTATGTCATTCCTTTTGACGAGATGCTCCAGGTCTATTATCAGGCGCGCGGCTGGGACTGGCAGAGCGGCGCCCCTCTTCCCCAAACGCTGCGCCGCCTGGGGTTAGACCATCTGGAGGAAATCGAATGAGCGAGCGAAAACCTTTTGTTCCAAAACTTGTTTCCGTTGCCCAGATGCGTCAGATCGAGGCTGAAGCAGATGCACGCGGCCTGAGCTACGATCAGATGATGCAAAATGCCGGCCAGGCGGTTGCCAGAACCGTTCGCCGCCTGGCGCAGATCCATCAGGGCGAACGCGGATGGCGCACACCGCCCGCCGTTCTCGGTCTGGTCGGGAGCGGAAACAACGGCGGCGATACACTGGTGGCACTCACCTCTCTGGCTCAGGAGGGCTGGGAGGCCACGGCTTACCTGATCAAAGAACGCAGGAATGGGCAGGAGATCGATCCTCTCGTCCGCCAGTTCCTGGAAAGCGGCGGCAAAGTGCTCCTGATGGAACAGGACCCGGAATTTCAGCACCTGACGACCGCCCTGCGTCAGGCGAATATCCTGTTAGATGGCCTGCTGGGCACAGGGATTCGCCTGCCCTTGCGCCAGGAAATTGCGATCCTCCTGGAGGCTGTGCAGGCGTTCCTGAAGCATTCACCCCGCCTGGTGGTGGCGGTGGATTGCCCCAGTGGGACAGATTGTGATAGCGGCGAGGTTAGCCCCTCCACGCTTCAGGCGGATTGTACCGTTACCCTGGGCGCGGTCAAACAGGGACTGCTGAAACTCCCGGCCTTTTCCAGGCTTGGCGAGCTGGAAGTGGCCGATATTGGCTTTTCGGAGGCGCTGCCTGCTCTGGCGGCTATTCGTGACGAGGTGATCACCTCGGAGGTGGTCCTCCATGTGCTGCCCCGGCGACCACCGGATGCACATAAAGGCACGTTTGGTACAGCGATGATCGTGGCGGGATCGCTGAATTACACCGGGGCGGCGCTGCTGGCCGGGCAGGGCGCTTACGCAGTCGGCGCAGGACTGGTGACCCTGGCGGTGCCCTCGCCGCTTCATGCTGCGCTGGCCGGCCATCTGCCCGAAGCGACCTGGCTGCTCCTGCCCCATGAGCTGGGCGTCATTGACGCTGCCGCCGCGGAAGTGATCTTGCAAAATCTGGGACGTACAACGGCCATGTTGATCGGCCCCGGCTTCGGGCTGGAAGATACCACCCAGGAGTTCATAGAAAAGCTCCTTTCAGGGTCTGCGCCGGTTCGCAAAACAACAGCTCGTATCGGTTTCATCCCTTCTGAAACGGCCGCGCCCAAACCGTCTTCTGCAGAGACGCTCCAGTTGCCGCCGCTGGTCGTGGATGCGGATGGGTTGAAGCTCCTGGCCCGTTTGCCAGAGTGGTGGCAGCGCCTGCCGGCTGCGACGGTTCTCACCCCTCATCCGGGGGAAATGTCCGTCCTGTGCGGCTTGCCGGTGGCAGAGATTCAGGCCCATCGTCTGGAAGTGGCGCGTCGCTTCGCTGCCGAATGGGGCCATGTGGTGGTGCTGAAGGGCGCGTTCACGGTGATCGCCGCCCCGGATGGCCGCACGGCCACGCTCCCCATTGCCACCTCTGCGCTGGCTCATGGCGGCACCGGCGATCTGCTGGCCGGCATGATCACCGGCCTGCGCGCCCAGGGCATGGAGGCCTATACGGCAGCCTGGCTGGCGGCCTGGCTCCATGCACAGGCCGGCCTGGAAGCGACCCGTTCCCTGGCTGCGGCCAGCGTCCTCGCCAGTGATGTACTGCGGGCGCTTCGTTCCCTGCTCTTCACCCTGGAGGAACAGCGAAAGAGCGCAGAGGATCTTATGCTTACAGGAGAAAAACCATGAGCCTCAGTCAGCTTGCACGTTCCATCGTTGAATCCCCTACGGTCAGCCTGAATGAGGAGGCGCGCCTGCTCCGTGAACGCGGTGAGCCGGTGATTCATCTGGGCATCGGCGAGCCGAAGAACAAAACCCCTTTCCAGGCCATCCTGGCCGGCGCAGCCAGATTGACCTCTGGGGACGTGAAATATACCCCTGTGGAAGGCACCCCTTCGCTGCGCAAGGCGATTATCCGCTATACCGAGGAAAATTACGACCGTCTGGTGGCGCCGGAAAACGTCATTGTCACCATTGGCGCAAAAAACGCTATCTGGATGGTGCTTTTTACCCTGCTCAACCCTGGCGATGAAGTGATCATCCTCGCCCCTTACTGGGTGAGCTATCCGGAGATGGTGCGCATGTGCCAGGGAGTGCCGGTCATTGTGACGCCGGAAGATGGAACGTTTGTGCCGCGCTTTGAGGAAATTGAGCGCGCCGTCTCCTCCTCCACCAGGGCTATCATCGTCAACAGCCCCAACAACCCCTCGGGCGCCATTTATCCGCCCGAATTGATCGCCCAACTGGTAGATTTCTGCGAGCGGCGGGGCATTTATTACATCGCGGATGACATCTACCACAAGCTTGTTTTCGATGGGAAACGGGCGGTGCCGGCCTATTCGTTCACACAAAAGGATGTGAATGCCAGTCACATCATCGTGATCAACGGCGTGGCCAAGCTGTATGGCATGACCGGCTTCCGCATCGGCTGGGCAGTGGCCTCGCGGGAGATCATCGAGATCATGCGCCGCGTGCAATCCCAGACCGTCACCACCCCCGCGGCTATCCTCCAGGCAGCCGCCGAAGGCGCCTTGAACGGGATGCAGAGCGTCGTCGAGGCGCTGCGCCTGCACGTGCAGAACAATCGGGATGTGCTGCTCCAGGAGCTGAAGACCTTTCAGGATGTGCGTTGTATTCGCCCGGAGGGTACGTTCTACGCCTTGCCGGATTTCCGCGCCTATTCCCAGGATTCGATGGCCCTGGCGCGTTTCCTGCTCCAGAAAGCGCTGGTGGTCACGGTGCCCGGGCGCGAATTCGGCATGGAAGGGCATTTGCGCATCAGCTACGCCGGCGAGACCAGAGATGTGGTGGAAGGGATTGCCCGCATTCGCTGGGCCCTCGATCCCACCTCCCCGAATGAAATCTACATTGGCGACCGACGCATGGTGAGGGACTGGCTATGAACCACCTTCTGAATGCCAAAACCCCGGCCCAGTCTGTGGCCATGCTCTTGAAAAGCGACTACGGATTGGAAAATCACGGCTTTATCAATCTCGGTCGGGTGTACTGGAACCTGCCCCCTGCCGTGCTTTACGAGGAAAGCCTCTTCCGAGGCGAAGGGTGGATGGTGGATGCGGGGCCGCTGCTGGTGCATACCGGCAAACATACGGCGCGCTCAGCCAGCGACAAATTCATCGTCCGCGAGCCGGAGAGCGAGGCGCATGTCTGGTGGGGAAGCTACAATCGTCCGTTTGCGCCCGAAAAATTTGAAGATGTGTACAATCGCCTGCTGGCCTACTTCCAGGGGCGAGATGTGTTCGTCCAAGATGTATATGCCGGCGCCGATCCGAATTATCGCTTGCGGGTGCGGATTATCACCGAAACCGCCTGGCACAGCCTGTTTGCCCGCAATATGTTCATCCCGCCGACCTCGCGCGAGGAATATCAGCGCTTCATCCCGGAATTTACGCTGATTGCGGCGCCGGGCTTCAAGGCCTTCCCTCCCATGGATGCCACGCGTTCGGAGACCTTTATCCTCATCCACTTTGGCCAGCATTTGGGGTTGATCGGCAATACTGCCTACGCCGGCGAGATCAAGAAGACGATCTTCACCGTCTTGAACTACCTGCTCCCGCTTCAGGGGGTGTTGCCCATGCATTGTTCGGCGAACGTCGCACCTGATGATCCAAACGATGTGGCGATCTTCTTCGGCCTTTCCGGCACCGGCAAGACGACACTTTCCGCCGATCCCTCCCGTCGCCTGATCGGGGATGATGAACATGGCTGGAGCGAGGCGGGCGTGTTCAACTTTGAGAATGGCTGTTATGCCAAAGTGATCCGCCTCTCGCCGACGGCAGAACCCCAAATTTATGCTGCCACGCGCCGCTTTGGCACCATTCTGGAGAACGTGGTCTTTGATCCGCTCACCCGTCGCGTGGACCTGGATTCCGATGAGATCACGGAGAACACTCGCGCCTCTTATCCGCTGGAATTCATCGAGAACGCCTTGCTGGAAAAGCGCGCCGGCCAGCCGCGCAACATCGTCTTTCTCACCTGTGATGCCTCGGGCGTGATGCCGCCCATCGCTCGCCTGACGCCGGAGCAGGCCATTTATCAGTTCATCTCTGGCTACACCTCCAAGATCGCGGGTACGGAAGTGGGATTGGGCCGCGAGCCAGAGATCACCTTTTCGGCTTGTTTTGGCGCTCCCTTCATGGTCCATCATCCCTACACCTATGCCGAACTGCTGCGTCAGAAAATCGAACGCTACAATGTGCGCTGCTGGCTGGTCAACACGGGCTGGATTGGGGGGCCGTATGGCATTGGGAAACGCATCAGCATTCACTATACTCGCGCCATGCTCGCCGCCGCCCTGAAGGGCGATCTGGAGCATGTGCCTTATCGCGCCGACCCTGTCTTCGGCTTCCAGGTGCCGCTGCAGTGCCCAGGCATTCCCGATGAGGTGCTGGACCCCTCCAGCTCCTGGTCGAACAAAGACGAGTACTGGAAGAAATATCGTCAGCTTGCGATGCGCTTTATCGAGAACTTCCGAAAATTTGCCGATGCCTGTCCCCCAGAGGTGCTTGCGGCGGGGCCAAAGGTGTAAGCCTCCCCTCGGCAGAAGGCGCATCCTTTGAGCTTTGAGGAGTTTATGAATCCCTTGAAGATTGTGATCCCCATGGCCGGCTGGGCGACGCGTATGCGTCCCCAAACCTGGAGCAAACCCAAACCGCTGGTGGCGGTGGCCGGCAGAACCGCGCTGGATTACCTGTTGGATATGTTCCGCACGTTGCCGCAGGGGTGGTCGGTCGAATATGTGTTCATCGTTTCGCCTGGCCTGGGCGAGACCCAGATTCCGCGCTTCATGGCTGAACAGTATCCCCATCTGCGCGTGCACTACGTCGTCCAGCACGAGATGCGAGGCCAGTCCCATGCGCTCTACCTGGCTCGTCAGCACCTGCAAGGCCCGATGATCATGTGCTTTTCGGATACGCTGATGGAGACAGATTTCTCCTTCCTCGAAGCAGAGACGGCGGATGGGGTGGCCTGGGTCAAAGAAGTCGAGGACCCGCGTCGCTTCGGCGTGGCAGAGATAGATTTAGAGGGCCGCATCCGTCACCTGATTGAGAAGCCGCAAAGCACGGAAAATCGGCTGGCAGTCGTCGGTTGTTACTACTTCCGCCAGGGGGAGGCCCTGGTGGAGGCGATTGAGGAACAAATGCGCCGCGACCTGCGCCTGAAGAACGAGTTTTTCCTGGCCGATGCCATCAATATCCTCCTCGAACGTGGGGCCAGGATGCGCCCTCATACCGTTCCGGTGTGGCTGGATACCGGCACCATCGCAGCCACCCTGGAGACCAATCGCTATTTGCTGGCTCACCGTCCCTTCCCTGCGCCCTCTTTCCCCGAAGATGTACGCATCATCCCGCCGGTCGCTATCCATCCTGAAGCCCGCGTGCGCCATTCGACCATCGGGCCGAACGTTTCCATCGGCGCCGGCTGCGTGATCGAAGAGGCCAGCATCGAGGATAGCATCCTGGAAAGCGGGGTGACCGTTCGCCAGCTTTCGCTGGTGCATTCGTTTATCGGCCAGCGGGCCACGTTGATCGGCAAAAACGCTGAACTTCGGTTAGAATTGAATATCGGAGATGATTCGTCTATTTTTGTGAGGTGAACATGTTTTATCGGGATGATCGTCGTGAGCAGGAAGAGAAAATGCGCCGCGAGAAGCGTCTGCCACCCGGTCAGGCGCTCACCAATAAATTTCCGGTGCTCCATTACGGCCCGATCCCACCTTTCAATCCCGCCACATGGGATTTTCGCATCTGGGGTGAGGTCGAAGAAGAGCGCCGCTGGACCTGGGAAGAGTTCAACCAGTTGCCGCGAACACGGATTGTCATGGACATTCACTGCGTGACCCGCTGGAGCAAGTTTGATACCGTCTGGGAAGGGGTTTCCGTCAAAACGCTGGTGGAGCAGGGATTTATCCGCCTCAAGCCGACGGCGCGCTATGTCTTGCAACATGCTGAATACGGTTTCACAGCGAACCTGCCCCTGGAAGTTGTGCTCCAGGACAATTTCCTCCTGGCCACTCATTTCAACGGCGAACCCCTGACCCCGGAACATGGCTATCCATTGCGAGGCGTGATCGGCTACATTCCGGGGCGGGATGACCTGGTCACCACGTATTTCTGGAAAGGCGCCAAGTGGTTGCGTGGCCTGGAATTCCTGGCCCAGGATCGCCCAGGCTTCTGGGAACAGGCTGGCTACCATAACAACGCCGATGTCTGGAAGGAGGAACGCTACGGCTGATCCGGCTCCAGACTCCACCTCCAGGGAGGGATAAAGGTGGGCATCCAGCACTCCATGGGGGTATAATCGCCTCATCCCAAATCTCTTCTCGGAGGTGGCCATGTCCCTTCCCACGCGTTTCGCCTTCTTTGAGGGCAAAATTGTGCCCTTTGAAGAGGCCAGGATCAGCATTGCGACCCATGCCCTGAACTACGGCACGGCTGTTTTTGGCGGCATTCGCGCCTACTGGAACGAGGAGCAGGGGCGGCTTTTCATCTTTCGTCCCTATGACCACTATCGCCGTCTGCTGCAGTCCGCTCGCATGATGTGCATGGAAGTACCCTACGATGAGCAGGCGCTGACCCAGATCACAATAGACCTGATCCGCGCCGATGACTGGAAACAGGATATTTACATCCGCCCGCTGATCTACAAGGCCGATATGGGGATTGGAGTGCGCCTCCACAACCTGCGGGATGCGCTTTCCATCTTTTGCCTTCCCTTTGACCGCTACGTCGCCAACGATACCGGCGCCCATGTCACATTTTCCTCCTGGCGCCGCATTGACGACAACGTCATTCCGGCGCGGGGCAAGGTCAGCGGCGCTTATGCCAGTTCGGCGCTCATCAAGACCGATGCGGTGCGCGCCGGCTTCGATGAAGCGCTGGTGCTCGATCAAAACGGGCACATTTCCGAAGGTACGGCGATGAACATCTTCATGGTGCGGGATGGCGTGCTCATCACTCCCCCGGTCACTGAAAACATCCTGGAGGGCATCACCCGGCGTTCGGTGATCGAGCTGGCCCGTGCCGAACTCGGCCTGACGGTTGTGGAACGCTCGATTGACCGCACCGAAGTCTATATCTGCGATGAATTTTTCATGACCGGAACCGCCGCCCAGATCGTCGCCGTGACCCGCGTGGACCACCGCCCGGTCGGGAATGGCAGCATGGGGCCGATCACCGCGAAACTGCGCGCGCTCTTCGAGGACGTCGTGCGCGGGCGCAACCCGAAATATGCCCACTGGCTCGTCCCTGTCTGATCCGGGGTTGCATTATGCGGCGGGGAAGTTCCTGCTGATCCGCCGCCTGCGCCTCCCACCCCGTGAGGGGCCATCCCCGGCGGCGTTTTTCGCTGCCGCCTTCCTGGCCATTTTGCTGGCCGCTCTGCTCCTGGGAGCCGGCGCCGCCTGGGTTTTCGTCACCCACGATCTCCCCTCCCTTGAGATTCTCCCCCTGTTGTTCGACCCACAGAATGGCCAGCTCCTTCAGCCGACCCGGCTCTACGACCGCCACGGGCGCCTGCTGCAGGAGCTTTCCCCTCAACCTGGCCTGCGGCGCTACGTCTCCTTGCAGGAGCTCCCCGCCGTGCTGCCCGCGGCCGTGCTGCTCACCCAGGACCCAACCTTCTGGCAGCATTCCGGCTTCCAGATGCAGGGACTGGGAGAGCCGGAGCTTCATCCCACCCTGGCGCAGCAACTGGTTGCCGACCTCTTGCTCTACGACGAACCGCCCACGCTGCGCCGCGCCTTGCGGGAACGTCTGCTGGCTTTCCAGATCACGACCCGCTTTGGACGCCAACGCGTGCTGGAATGGTATCTCAATAGCGCGGATTTCGGACAGAACCTGATCGGCATCGGCGCGGCCGCCCCCTTTTATCTGGGGCAGTCGGCCTCCGAACTTTCCCCTGCTGCCGCCATCCTCCTGGCCAGCCTGCTGCAAAATCCCCAGATCAACCCGCATACCCTGCCTGTGGAAACCCGTCAGCGTGCGCTGGCGCTGCTCCAGCGGTTACGCGATCAGGGCGTGCTGGATGAGCCGCAGGCGCAGCGCATGGAACAGGAGCTACGCGCCCTTTCGTTCACCCCGGCGGGAGTCCCGGCGCAACATTCGGCTTTCCTGCGTTTCGCCCTGGAGCAGGCGCAGGCCTCGTTCTCTCTCAATCGCTTAAGAAAAGGGGGATGGAAGCTATATACCACCTTAGACAGGGATCTGCAATCGCAGGCGGAGTGCCTGGCGCAGCGCTTCACGGAGCGCCTCGCCGCGCAGCCCGAGCCGATCCCCTGTCCCCAGGCGCCGCCGCTCCCGACGCTTCCACCCGGCGCGCATGTCGGCCTGCCTTCCCTGGCCCTGGTGATCCTCGATGTGCCTTCCGGGGAGGTGCTGGCCGCAATGGGTGAGACATTCCAGGGGAAAGAATCCCCTTTTTGGGCCTCCCATCCACCGGGTTCGATCCTCGATCCTTTCGTCTATCTGACGGCTTTCACAAGGGGGTGGTCGCCTGCTTCTCTGATCTGGGATTTGCCTCCCCAGGACGAGGCCGGGGAGGGGTATCTGGGGCCGATGCGAATGCGTCGGGCAATGGCGAATGCGCTCCCGCGTCCCACCCAGTCGCTGCGGCGCGAGCTGGGAGAAATCCCCGTCGAGCACACCCTTTCGCTGCTTGACCTTTCCGAAAGCAAGGTCACGCTGCTCCAGGTGGCGACGACCTATGCCACGCTTGCCCGCTCCGGAGTGTATCGCTCACCCCAAACGCTATTGCGCCTGGAGCGTGAAGATCATGCCCTCTGGATGCCCTCCCCGGATCGGGGAAAGGCTCTGATCGATCCGGCGGTGACCTATCTGGTCAACCATGTTCTCAGCGATGCAGTGGCGCGCCGTGATACCTGGGGTGACCCCGGCATCCTGGAGATCGGGCGGCCGCTCGCTGTGGGGATCGGTCGCACTGCGGATGAGAAGCAGGCCTGGCTGGTCGTCTATACGCCGCAGCGCCTGATAGCGCTCTGGCTGGGGAGCATGAGCGGTGAGCGGGTCGCGCCGCAATGGTTGGGTAGCCTGGCGCGCCCCCTGTTAGAGGCTTCGCTCCGCACGCTGCCGGCAGAAGACTGGACGCTCCCGCCCGGTGTGATCCAGGTGGAAGTTTGCGATCCCTCCGGCTTGCTCCCCTCGCCGATTTGCCCCCAACGGGTGATGGAGGTCTTCCTGAGCGGCAACGCGCCCCAGGAGGTGGATACCCTCTACCGACGCTATCGCATCAATCGTGAGACCGGGTTGCTGGCTACCGTCTTCACGCCGCCCTCCCTGATCGAAGAGCGCGTCTACCTGGAGGTGCCGCCCCAGGCGCGGCGCTGGGCGGAAGCCCATGGGTGGGCGCAACCGCCCACCGCCTACGATCCGATTCGCCTGCCTCCGCCGCTGCCCTGGGCGCGCATCCTGCAACCCTCGGCGTTTGAGCGCGTTCACGGGCGCGTGATCGTGCGCGGCACCGCCGCCGGGGAGCATTTTCGCTCCTATCGCCTCCTGATAGGCAAAGGCCTCGACCCTCAGGAGTGGCAAACCATCGCCAGCGCAGAAACGCCACGCATCGAAGACGTGCTCGCTGAATGGGATACCCAGGGATTGGAAGGCGCTTACATCCTCCAGCTTCAGGTGCTGCGCCAGGATGGAACGGTGGACATCACTTCGATCCCGGTCACTGTGAGCGGGGAATAGAGCGATGTCCACCGTCAGGAGTTGGGCTTCCCGAACCGCTCCCTGACTATCTGGCGAACTCGCAGATCACCCGTGCCATGTGTCGCGCGTGTTTCAGGTAGAGATCAATGCGAATATTTTCGTTGGGAGCATGGGCGCGGGTATCTGGATAGCCGAGGCCGGCGGTCGCCACGGGCAATCCCAGCTCATGGACGAAGGGATAGATCGGGCCGGAGCCGCCGGTCATGGGGACTTTCTGCATGGGGACGCCATACACCGGGCGCGCCGTTTCCACGACCAGGTTGATGAACGGATGATCGGGATCGGTACGCGCCGGCGGTTCGCCGCCCAGGAATCGAATCTGAACGTCCGAAAAACCCTCGCGATCCAGATGGGCGCGAAGTTTCTGCAAAATATCCTGTGGATGCTGATCGGGCACCAGGCGAAAATCCACCTTCGCCGAGGCGCGTGCCGGGAGCACCGTCTTCGCACCGGCGCCCTGGTAGCCGCTGGTCAGGCCGCAGATGGTGCAGGTCGGGCTGAAGACTTCCTCGATGTGTAATTCGGCGCCTCCCTGCAAGCCCTTGATGAATTCCCGCACCCCGTAGCGCTTGCGATACTCTTCCGCGACATCCGGCAGGGCGGCCATCAGCTCCCAATCGCGCGCTGAAGGCGGACGTACAGCGTCGTAGAAGCCGGGGATGCGAATGCGCTCATCCATACCTTTGAGCGTATGGAGCGCCCATACCAGTCGCCAGGCGGCATTGGGGAAGATCGAGCCGCCCAGCCCGGAATGCACATCGGTAGCGGCGGTCTCGACCGAAAGCTCCACGTAGCAAATGCCGCGCAGCCCCAGGTACTGCATGGGAACGTCTCGATGATCCACGTAACCGAATTCCCAGATACAGGCATCGGCCTGCAGGCGCTCCTTATTCTGCAGGATGAATTCGTGCAGGTGCAGGCTGCTGGTCTCTTCTTCCCCTTCAATGATAAACTTGACGTTACAGGGCAATTCGCCTTCTGTGGCTAACAGAGCGTCCAGGGCAAAGAGGCGTGCCACGAGGTGCCCTTTATCATCGCTCACACCGCGACCGTACATCTTCCCATCGCGGATGGATGGCTCAAAGGGAGGCGTTTCCCAGAGTTCGAGGGGTTCGGGCGGCTGCACGTCGTAATGGTTATAGAAGAGCAGGGTCTTATCGCTCCGTCCCTTGCGTTCGGCCAGCACCACCGGCGCGCCGCCGGTAGGCATCACCTCGACGCGAAACCCTCGACGGTGGAGCATCTCCGCCACCAGAGAAGCGCATTCTTGCAAGCCCCAATTCTGCGCCGCCACCGAGGGCTGTGCCACCAGTCGTGCCAGCTCCTGCAGGCTGGCCTCCAGATTGGATTCCAGATAGGCATCGAGCAGGGTGTATTCGGACATAGGAAGCTCCTTCAGGGGATAGGATAGGGAGATTATAACCCGACAGGTGACAAGGCGGGCGCTATGGGGTGGGTGACCACAAGCGCTAAAAACTACCCGAATGGGTGATTTTCTTTTCCCGGCCTGGTCTGTATCATGAAGAAACAACAACCTTCGAGGCCGTTCTTTCCCCGCTTTTTCTTATAAACGAAAAGAAAAGTGAGTCTCAATACACCCTTTTTGAGGCCTTCGCCTTGAAAAGGATGTGCTCATGCAGTCTATCTGAGAAAGGAGCAGAAGAGGTATGCGCCAGAAGAGAGAGACAGGACAGGGATTGTTTTCTCCTGAAAGGGAGTACGATGCCTGTGGGATCGGGATGGTGGTGAATATTCGGGGGGAGCGATCCCATCGTGTGGTAGAGCAGGCGCTGACGGTGTTAGAGAATTTAACGCATCGCGGCGCGCGAGGGGCCGAACCGAATACAGGGGATGGCGCCGGCATCCTGCTTCAGTTACCTCACGCTTTCCTGCAGCGCAAGGCCAATGGCAAGGGGTTCAGCCTTCCGGAACCCGGCCAGTATGGGGTGGGTATGGTGTTCCTGCCACCCGATCCGACCCATCGCCGACTGTGCGAGCTTCATTTTGAGAGCATCGTGGCTTCTGAGGGACAGCGCGTCATCGGGTGGCGCTCGGTAAGGATCAATAAAGAGACCGACCTTGGCCCGACTGCCCGTCGAGCCGAGCCAAAAATTCGTCAGGTATTCATCGCCCGCAGCCCCGATATAAAGGACGATATGGATTTTGAGCGTAAACTGTATGTGATCCGTCGTCGGGCGGAGAAAGAAATCCGTTACAGTCATCGTCTGGAGGGCGGTCAGTATTTCTATATCGCCAGCCTGTCCTACAAGACGATTGTGTATAAGGGGATGTTTATCACCTACCAACTGCGCGAATATTTCGACGATCTTTCCGCTCCCGATATGGAGAGCGCCATTGCGCTCGTGCATTCCCGCTTCAGCACCAACACCTTTCCCAGTTGGGAGCGGGCGCAACCCTTACGTTATCTTGTCCATAACGGCGAAATCAACACCCTGCGCGGGAACGTCAACTGGTTCCAGGCGCAGGAGAAGCATCTCGAATCAAAGCGCTTCGGGGACGATTTGCACAAAGTTTTGCCTGTGATCCAGCCGGACGGGAGTGATTCCGCCATGTTTGATAACGTGCTGGAATTCCTGGTGCTGGCAGGTTATTCGTTACCTCAGGCCATGACCCTGATGATCCCGGAACCCTGGTCGAACAACCCACACATGAGTGAAGAAAAGCGCGCTTATTATGAGTTTTATGCCAATATGATGGAGCCGTGGGATGGACCGGCTGCGATGGCCTTCACCGATGGTTTCGTGGCCGGCGCGGTTCTGGATCGGAATGGATTGCGACCGGCGCGCTACTATATCACCAAAGATGACTTGTTGATCCTCGCTTCAGAGGCCGGCGTCCTGGAAATTCCCCCGGCGCAGATTGCGTATAAAGGGCGGCTGGAACCAGGACGGATGCTACTGGTAGATACCATCCAGAAGCGCATTATCAGTGACGAGGAAATCAAACATCAACTGGCAACCCAACACCCCTATCGTGACTGGCTGGCCAAATATCAGGTGCGCCTGCATGAAATTCCCGATCCCAGCCCCGAATGCATCCCTCCTTCGGACCCCGCCACCCTCTCCCAGCGACAGGCTGCGTTTGGATATACCCTCGAAGACCTGCGCTTTATCCTGGGGCCGATGTCAGAAACAGGCGTCGAACCGATCGGCTCCATGGGCTACGATGCTCCGCTGGCGGTGCTTTCCAAAAAACCCGAACTGCTTTACAACTACTTCAAGCAATTGTTCGCTCAGGTTACGAACCCACCCATTGATTCTGAGCGAGAGCGCATTGTCTTTGCAACGGAGGTCATGGTGGGAGCAGAATCCGATCTCCTCTCCCCCTCGCCTCGAAGCTGTCACCAGATTCGGCTGGATTCCCCCATGCTGACCAACGAAGAGCTGGCAAGAATCCGCCATATTCGCCTGCCCGGCTTTTTGAGCATTACGTTGCCCATCCTTTTCCCGGCGAATTCCGGCGGGACAGGGTTGAAACAAGCCATGGAGGCCCTCTATCAGGCAGCCGATCAGGCGATTGCGCGCGGGGTCAACCTGATCATTCTATCGGATCGAGGAATGGATAAAGATCACGTCCCGATCCCGGCCTTGCTGGCCGTCTCAGGATTACACCAGCATCTGATTAAAACCGGAAATCGCACGCAGGTAGGACTCATCCTGGAAAGCGGTGAGCCGCGAGAGGTGCATCATTTTGCAGCCCTGATCAGCTATGGAGCTACCGCGATCAATCCCTACCTGGCCCTTGAGACGATTGAGGACATGGTGCGTCGGGGTATGCTGAAGATCACCGATCCAAAACAGGCGATTCAAAACTACGTCAAAGCGGCCGTGAAAGGCATTGTCAAAACCATGTCCAAAATGGGAATCTCTTCCATTCAAAGCTATTGCGGCGCACAGATTTTTGAGGCGGTCGGTATCCATCCGGCTGTGATCGAGGAATACTTCACAGGAACCACCTCTCGCCTGGGAGGCATCACCCTGGATATTATCGCCCAGGAGGCGCAGATGCGCCATGATACAGGGTATAAGCGACAGGGCAACGGGTCTTTCTTGAAATCGGGAGGTGAATATCAGTGGCGTGAGGATGGGGACTATCACCTCTACAATCCCCAGACGATCTATCTGCTTCAGCGTGCCTGTCGTGAGAACAATTACGCACTTTACAAAGAATATTCGCGACTGATCAATGAGCAATTTACCCAGCCTGCGACGCTGCGCGGCTTGCTGGATTTCCGCTTTGCCTCTCAACCCATTCCACTGGAGGAGGTGGAGTCGGTTGAATCTATCTGCAAACGCTTCAAAACCGGAGCGATGAGCTACGGATCGATCAGCCAGGAGGCTCATGAGACGCTGGCAATTGCGATGAACCGCCTCGGCGGCAAGAGCAACACCGGCGAGGGGGGCGAGGACCCGGCGCGCTTTGCACCTTTGCCCAATGGGGATTCCAGACGCAGCGCCATCAAACAGGTGGCCTCCGCACGCTTCGGTGTGACCAGCGAATACCTGGTGAACGCAGACGAACTGCAAATCAAAATGGCCCAGGGCGCCAAGCCCGGAGAGGGGGGACAGCTGCCCGGTCACAAGGTCTATCCGTGGATCGCCCGCGTGCGCCATTCGACCCCCGGCGTTGGCCTCATCTCCCCGGCGCCTCACCATGATATTTACTCCATCGAGGACCTGGCTCAACTGATCTATGACCTGAAGAATGCGAATCCGGCGGCGCGTGTCAACGTGAAACTGGTTTCCAAAATCGGCGTGGGCACCATTGCCGCGGGGGTCGCCAAAGGCCATGCGGATGTGATCCTGATCAGCGGCTACGATGGCGGGACCGGAGCCTCCCCTCTCAGCAGCATCAGACACGCCGGCCTGCCCTGGGAACTCGGGCTCGCGGAGACGCATCAAACGCTGGTCTTCAACAACCTGCGCGATCGCGTCGTCCTTGAAGTGGATGGGAAGCTGATGACCGGTCGGGATGTGGTGATCGCCGCGCTGCTGGGCGCAGAAGAATTCGGTTTTGCCACTGCGCCGCTGGTTGCCCTGGGATGCATTATGATGCGCGTCTGTCATCAGGATACCTGCCCGGTCGGGATTGCAACCCAAAACCCGGAACTGCGCAAGAAATTCAGCGGCCGGCCTGAAGATGTGATCAACCTGATGCGATTCATCGCCCAGGAAATGCGGGAGCTGATGGCCCAACTGGGATTCCGCACCGTTGAGGAGATGGTCGGGCGCACGGATAGGTTAACCGTGCGTCAGACCGATCACTGGAAAGCCCGCTACCTTGACCTCTCCGCGCTCCTCTATCAGCCAGAAGTGGAAGACCCAGGCAGTTTGCATTGCCGCACTTCTCAGCAACATGGCATTGAAAAGACACTCGACTATACCGTCCTGCTTCCGTTATGCCAGCCGGCTTTGGAACGGCGCGAAGCGGTTCGTGCGACCCTGCCCATTCGCAATGTCCATCGCGCTGTGGGAACGCTTCTGGGAAGCGAAATCACGAGGCGCTATGGTTCGGCGGGGCTTCCCGAAGATACCATTTGCCTGCACTTCCAGGGAACGGCCGGGCAGAGCTTTGGCGCTTTCCTGCCCGCCGGAGTCACGCTCATTCTGGAAGGAGACGCCAATGATTATCTGGGGAAAGGCCTTTCCGGGGGGAAGATCATCGTCTATCCACCTGCAGAGGCTACCTTCGCGGCGGAGGAGAATATCCTCGTAGGAAATGTGGTGCTCTATGGTGCAACCAGCGGCGAAGCCTATTTTCGCGGCCTGGCGGGGGAGCGTTTCTGTGTGCGAAACAGCGGCGCCGTGGCGGTCGTCGAAGGGATCGGCGATCATGGTTGCGAATATATGACCGGGGGGCGAGTGGTCGTCCTGGGCCGCGTGGGCCGTAACTTTGCGGCCGGCATGACGGGTGGGATCGCCTATGTGCTTGACTGGCATGGAGATTTCGCATCCCGTTGTAACCGGGAAACGGTTTACCTGGAAGCTCTGGAGGATGCGGCAGAGATCGAGGAAGTCAGGGAGTTGATCCGCCGGCATCAGCAATATACCGGTAGCCTGCTGGCTCAGCGCATCCTGCGCGACTGGGATCAGATGGTGCCGAGATTCGTCAAAGTTTTTCCGAAAGATTACAAGCGAATGCTGCTGGCGATCCAGGAAGCGATGGCCCGCGGCCTGCGAGGGGAAGAAGCCATGATGGCCGCCTTTGAACAGAACAAGCGAGATCCAGCGCGCATCTCTGGAAATTGAAAGGAGGGAAACCATGGGCAAGCCTGGCGATTTTCTGAAATATTCTCGAGAAGCACCCCCTGAACAGCCTCCCCTTGAGCGTATTCGGCATTGGGAGGAATTCCACCTTAACCATGCTGCGGAAAGACTGCCCCAGCAGGCGGCGCGATGTATGGATTGTGGCACCCCCTTTTGCCATGCAGGCGTTCTTTTGCGTGGCATGGTGGCGGGTTGTCCTTTGCGCAATTTGATCCCTGAATGGAACGATCTGGTGTATCGTGGAATGTGGCGCGAGGCGCTGGAACGCCTCCTGGCTACGAATAACTTCCCGGAATTCACAGGGCGCGTCTGCCCGGCGCCTTGCGAAGGTTCATGTACGCTGGGCCTGCATGGTTCCCCCGTGACCATTAAAGCAATTGAGCTGGCGATCATCGAACGCGGCTTTGAAGAAGGGTGGGTCAAGCCATCTCCGCCTTTGCACCGCACGGGAAAGCGCGTCGCGATCGTCGGATCGGGGCCTGCGGGGCTGGCATGTGCCGATCAGCTCAACAAGGCCGGCCATACAGTCACCGTGTTTGAACGCGCCGACCGCATCGGAGGCCTGCTGATGTACGGCATTCCCAACATGAAGCTGGATAAACGAGTGGTGCAGCGCCGTCTGGACCTGATGGAGGCGGAAGGCGTGAAATTCGTTGTCAATGTGGAGGTGGGAAAGAACTATCCAGTGGAAAAGCTACTTCGCGAGTTCCATGCCGTTGTGCTCTGCGGCGGGGCAACGCGCCCTCGCGATCTGAACATTCCGGGGCGCGAACTGGCCGGGATTCACTTCGCAGTGGAATATTTGCATGGCAATACCAAGCATCTGCTGGATAAACAACATGGGGATGTACAGGTCGAAGGCGCCTTCGGGTATCCGTATCTTTCTGCTGAAGGCAAGGATGTGGTGGTGATCGGTGGAGGAGACACCGGCACCGATTGCGTGGCGACCGCCTTGCGCCAGGGATGCCGAAGTGTCACCCAACTGGAAATCCTGCCGCGTCCTCCTGAAACCCGTCAGCCGGATAACCCCTGGCCGGAGTGGCCAAAAGTTTACCGCATGGATTACGGGCATCAAGAGCATTACGCGCTCTATGGAAGCGATCCGCGCCGTTACCTCACTACGGCTACTCGCTTTGAAGGCGATGAACAGGGGCAGGTACGGGCGGTTCATACGGTGCGCGTCGAATGGGTCAGGGATGAAAAAGGACGAATGACTCCGCGCCCTGTTCCCGGTACCGAAGAAGTATATCCTGCTCAGATGGTGCTGCTGGCGATGGGCTTCCTGGGGCCGGAAACCTCCTTGCTCGACCAGTTAGGCATAGAACGCGACGAACGGGGGAATGTACGCACGGCTCCCGGCCGCTACCAAACCTCCGTGCCTGGCATCTTCGTCGCCGGCGATATGCATCGCGGTCAAAGCCTGGTGGTCTGGGCGATCCGCGAAGGACGGGAGGCGGCGCAGGAATGCGACCGTTATCTCAGGGGAGAAAAGACATAGCCTGATTTTCCCCTCAAAGTATCTCTTTCCCGACTCGTCGCGGCAGGAAAAACAGGGGGATCAGAGACTGCCCACCCGTGAGGCTGGCCTCTCGCTGGATGGAACGTAGTCGGTGAAACCCCTCTGGCTGTGGCTGGCCTTCCTGTGTCTACCAGCCGCTCCCCGATGCTTTCTATTGTCCATGCTGCGGTCTGATTCGTTGATTCGTTCCCCATTTGTTGACAGTCTCTGACGGGCTGGAAAGCCCGTCCTACAAGGGTTTGCCGCCCTCCCGCCGTCTGCGGCCCGCGGTCTGTACTCCCCCATTCGTTGACGGCCTGCCCCCCGACAGGCTGAAGGCCTGTTCTACGGCGGTCTGCGGTCTGCTGTCTGCCGTCCGCGGTCTGCATTCGTTTATTCGTTCCCCATTCGTTGACGGTCTT
>JAGHYK010000195.1 GCA_017743695.1 Chloroflexota bacterium | reverse complement strand
AATGGGGAAACAAATCAACGAATGCAGACCGCAGACGATAGGCCGCTGTAGGACGGGCTTTCCAGCCCGTCAGAGATCAGGCCATCAACAGAGCGAAGAGAAAAAACTTTGTGCCTTTGCGACCTGGTGGTTTATTTTATTTTCACCAAAAAGTCTAAAAGGCACAAAGATAAACAGCAATCGAGCGCATTAATGGCTCAAAATTTGGGAGAGGAAGAGTTTGGTACGTTCCTCTTTCGGGTTGCCGAAAATCTCTGCAGGCGTGCCGCTTTCCACGATCTGCCCTTTATCGAAAAAGTACATGCGGTCGGCGACGGCTTTGGCAAACCCCATCTCATGGGTGACAACCAGCATCGTCATCCCGGAACGCGCCAGTTCGATCATCACGTCCAGCACTTCTTTGATCATCTCTGGATCGAGGGCGGAGGTGGGTTCGTCGAAAAGCATGATCTTGGGTTGCATGGCCAGGGCGCGGGCAATGGCAACCCGTTGCTGCTGACCGCCAGAGAGCTGGCCGGGATACTTATGCGCCTGCTCCGGAATACCCACTCGTTCCAGCAATTCCATGGCGATCTTCTCCGCCTTTTCCTTAGGCCACTTGCGCACCTGGATAGGCGCCAGCGTGATATTTTGCAGCACCGTCAGGTGCGGAAAAAGATTAAATTGCTGAAAGACCATCCCCACCTCGCGGCGGATGGCTTCAATGTTACGCGTATCATTCGTCAGTTCGATGCCATCCACGATGATCTGACCGCGCTGATGTTCCTCCAGGCGGTTGATCGTACGGATAAACGTAGATTTGCCCGAACCGGAGGGGCCAAAGATCACAACCACTTCCCCTTTATGCACCTCCATATTGATACCCCGCAGGACATGGAAGTGCCCATACCATTTGTGAACGTCACGGCAGATGATGATAGGTTGGCTCATATTATCGTTCTCCTACTCCAAGGGCTTTTTCCAGACGTTGACTGAGATAGGCCATCACATAGCTGAATAGCCAGTAAATGGCCGAGATGAACAGATACACTTCGCGTTGGGTGCCTACATACGCAGGCTGAGCCAGCACCGCCT
Organism: Chloroflexota bacterium; assembly: GCA_017743695.1. GTDB lineage: Bacteria > Chloroflexota > Anaerolineae > Anaerolineales > Villigracilaceae > 630D-37. Next base: position 3,588 of record JAGHYK010000195.1, on the reverse strand, counting down.
TTGCGATCCCCAGCAAATCCAGCAGGCCGACCACGGCTACCAGCGAGGTATCCTTATACAGGGCAATAAACTGCCCCACCAGAACGGGGATCACATTTCGCAAAGCCTGCGGCAGGATGATGAACAGATTGGTTTGAAAACCATTCAATCCCAGAGCATACGCTGCCTCATACTGACCGTGAGGAATGGCCTGCAAACCGCCGCGCACGTTTTCTGCCTGGTAGGCCGCAGTAAAAAGCACGATGCCCACGATGGCCCGTATCACGCGATCCACCTGCACGTTCCCTGGCAGGAACAGCGGGAGCATAATCTGCGCCATGAACAGAATGGTGACCAGCGGCACGCCGCGGATCAGCTCGATATAGGCGATGCTGAACCAGCGGATGATCGGCAAATTCGAGCGTCGCCCCAGCGCCAGTAACAGGCCTAACGGGAAAGAAAGCACAATCCCGGTCACGGTGAGCACAAACGTCAGCACCAGACCGCCCCAAAGGTTCGTCGGGACAATCGGGAACCAGCCTTCGGGTGGGGTCAGGCCACGGATTAAAAGGATGAAGAGGATAAAGTACGAAACCCAGAGGGGGATTACCTGTCGACGCGCTGCGCTTTGAGCGACCTGAGCAATCCCAAACGCAATCAGAGCGATGAGGGGAAGGATCGCCAGATGCGTGCGGGTGGAGCTGCTGAAACCTGGAATCAGCGCCAGCCCCCATGGCAAAAGCATCATCGCCAGGGCAGGGCTGCGCCAGCGACGCGTCAGGCTTCCCCAGGTCAGCCCAATGACGAAAGCCAGAAAATGGAGCGCCAGCCAGATGCGCCAGACCTGTTCTTTCGGATATTGTCCGATCATCAACAGGCGCAGGTTGACCGCGATCACCTCCCAACGGGCTGCCGTAAAGGCCCAACGCGCCAGGGGCAGGAAGATAACGTAAATCAGCCATAAGGCCAGGAGCGTCAAAAGTGCGTTATACCAGGGCGTGAGCAGATTTTTATACACCCAGCCCAGCACGGTATAGCGTTCAACAGGCGGAGGGAGAGCCGTATCGGGGGCAGCAGAATGGCGGGACATGCTCTAACGCTCCACAAAACGGATGCGACGATTGTACCAGTTCATGAAGAGCGAGGTCAGCAGGCTGAGCGAAAGATAGATGGACATTGCCAGGGCAATCACCTCCACCGCGCGACCGCTTTGATTCAAAATGGTGCCGGAAACGGAAAAGAGATCAGGAAAACCCACGGCAACCGCCAGGGAGGAGTTCTTGGTAAGGTTAAGGTAATGGCTGGTGAGTGGCGGCACGATCACGCGCAAGGCCTGGGGAAAAACGACCAGTCGCAATGTTTGGAACCCGTTCAGGCCTAAGGCGCGCGCGGCTTCCACCTGCCCTTTGGGGACAGCCTGAATGCCAGCCCGCACCACATCGGCAATGAACGCGGAAGTATAGATCACCAGCCCACTCCACAGAGACATGAATTCCGGCGTCAATCGTCTCCCACCTACCACGCGTAACCCCTCGATCTGCGGAAAATCAAGCCTGAAGGGATGTAAAAGCAAGAGGCCGCCTGTTGCAAAGATCAACCATACCAGCAGGCTCCAAAACCCGATCAGCGGCGGACGACCGGTTTTTTGCCCCTCTCGCCAGAGGAGGAATCCAACTCCTGCTGCTGCCAGCAGGCCGGCCAGCAAGATCAGGCGATAGGTGGGATAGGTTTCCGCAGGGAGAGGCCAGGGCATAAAAACGCCACGATTGCTGAACATGATAGGCCCAAGGTAGAGCGCCTGACGGATCTGGGGCAATTTCAGGAAGACCCCACTATAGATAAAAATCAATAAGACAAGCAGGGGAATATTGCGCAGCGCCTCAATATAGGCGCGCGCCAGAAGCTGGATCAGAAAATTTCGCGAAAGTCGCGCCACCCCTACCACGATCCCGATCAGAGTGGCGAAAAGGATGCCGAGCAGGCTGACATTGGCGGTGTTCAATAAACCCACCAGGAATGCCCGGCCATAGGTGGAGCTACGATCATAAGGGATTAGCGTTTCACCAATATCGAAACCGGCAGTGAGCCTCAGGAAAGAAAAGCCGAGCACCAATCCCTGTTGCCGAAGCGCCTGGAGCATGTTTTGGAACAGGTATCCCAGCACCCCAGCGACGATCAATAGAAACAATAACTGGCTGAAGAAGCGCAGGAAGCGTACATCGCGCCAGAAGGGGATGTAGGAGTCACGATGGCCCATGGTAGCTCCTGGCAAAAGGGGGCAGGGAGCTGACTCCCCGCCCCCTGAGCGCGCTTTTAGCGGAATGGCGGTGAATAGAGCAGGCCGCCGTTGGTGTACAGGCTGTTCAGGCCACGTGGGATGTAGGTCTTCGTATTCGGACCCAGGTTGCGATCATAGATTTCGGCGTAGTTCCCCACCTGTTTGACAATGTTGTAGGCCCAGTCATTGCTCAGGCCGAGCTTGGTCCCCAAATCCCCTTCCAGGCCGAGGAAGCGTTTGATCTCCGGATTTGTGGTGCTGGCCTTCACCTGGTCCACATTGGCAGAAGTGATGTTCTTCTCTTCGGCGAAGAAGGTGGCAAAGACCGCCCAGCGCACGATGTCAAACCACTGATCGTCGCCATGCCGCACCACCGGCCCCAGTGGCTCCTTGGAGAGCGTCACATCCAGAATGACATGGTTCTCCGGATCCGGTAATGCCCCCCTGGCGACCGAGGAGAGCTGGGATTTATCAGAAGTCACCGCGTCACAGCGACCTTCGGCATAAGCGCCATAGGTCTGGTTGATGTCCTCGAAGGTGGCGGGGGTGTAGTTGAGTCCAGCAGTGGAGAAAGCATCAGCCAGGTTGAGTTCGGTGGTTGTACCCTTCTGGACACAAATGGTCGCCCCGTTCAGGTCCTCCAGCTTGGTAATACCGCTATCCTTGCGTACCATGATCCCCTGACCATCATAGAACGTGGTCACGGTGAAGTTCAGGCCGAGATCGGTATCGCGCACCAGCGTCCAGGTGGTGTTGCGGATGAGCACATCCACCTCGCCGGTTTGCAGGGCGGTGAACCGCTCCTGGGTAGTCAGGGGGCGGAATTCCACCTTTGTAGCGTCACCGAAGATGGCGGCGGCCAGCACACGGCAGAAATCAGCATCGAAACCGCTCCAGTTCCCCTGCGGGTCCACGAAACTGAAACCGGGAAGTTGCCCATTCACGCCGCACACCAGCTTGCCACGCGCTTTGATCGCCTTCAAGGTTTCGCCGAAACCGCTGGGAGCAGGAGTGGGGGCTGGGGTGGCAGGAGCGGCAGTCACCGGCACCTCAACGGTCACGACCACTGTTTCGACCACCTTTTGAGGCGTAGGCGTTGGCTGCTGCGCGCAGGCTGTCAGCACCAGGCTGAGGGCCACAAGCAATCCAAAGATACGAACCAGTTTAGACATAGCCTCCTCCTGAGAGATAGTTTGTGAAGAAAAATGGAAGCTGGAAAGTAACGCACGGAACTGGAAAGGGCCTCTGGCAATCACCTCCTTTCATGGGAGTATTCTTGAGGCATTAATTATAACATAGACAATGACGGCATCCTGCGTTTTCGCGGAGAG
>JAGHYK010000194.1 GCA_017743695.1 Chloroflexota bacterium | reverse complement strand
GCGCAGTCTGCCGTCGTTTCTATCAGTCTGACGGGCTGGAAAGCCCGTCCTACGGCTCTTCACGGTCTATCATCCAATCGCGGTCTGCCGTCGGCGGTCTGCGGTCTATCCCACAGGAAAACTCACGGAAGCCACGATGCCCCAATCCTGACCACCTGCCAGCCGCTTTCGGCCAGCAGCAGGCGGGTTTCCCGGATCTCTGCGGAAAATGCCAGCACCGCCGGGTAGCCCAATTCGCCCAGATCGAACTGACCGAAGTACGTGGTGGCGCCGAATACCGCGCCATCTGGTCTTAACTGAACTCTCCTTGTATGTCCATCCGGTGTCTTTACCAGGAATATGACCCGTTGGAGCGGGAGCAACTCCCGTTGGGTTTGCAATTTTACCAGGAGCGTATTACCTGCTCTGGCAATCTGCCAGTCTTCGATGGCGTTGCCGCGCACGGGCAGATCATCCAGGCGGGTGAAGGCAGCCTGATCGGGGTCGCCGGGCTCAGCGATGGTCGCCGCGGGCAGCGAAAGCGAGCGGAAATCCAGCCCGGCCAGGGTGGGCAGGAAGATCTCGGCAAAGAGTTCGTTGCGCCGGCCAAAACTGGGGAGAAAATTGCCGAGCAGCAGCACCTGAGAAGGATATTGCCGGATCGCCTGGACTTTCAGCGCCGTTTGCTCCGGGGAGAGGTCCAGTCGTCCCCAGACCTCGCGCGCCTTCAGGCGTTCAGGCGGCAGCAATGCCTGCTGGGGAAGATGGCCGCGCGGTCGGGGGAAGGAGGCGTAATGTACCAGATAACCCCATAGACGCGGGTGATAGTCCGGGTGATCCTGCTCTTCCAGCGCCACTGCCAGTCGGACGTAGGCGCTCAGGGCGCGGTGATCGGGGTGTTGATCGGCGGGGTGTGGCAGCAGAATCAGGTCAGGGCGGGCCTGCGCCAGCAGCAGGCGCAGATCGGCCAGCAGATTGCGTCCACAGTATTCGGCCTGAGGGTCGTAGGTATTCGTATACGGATCCACGCGGGCCTTCGTGTAGGGCGCGGTGAACGGGCATTGGGTTTGCCAGTCTGCCAGCCACATGGGGAGCAGCCCGCGATCCGGATAGCCGAGGAAGACCACATTCTCCTGCGGCACGCCTAACAGGCGCAAGGCAGCCAGCGATTCTTGCTGACGGCGCAATCCCAGCCGGATGTAATCCTGTGGCGAGGGCCGCGGCCGCTTTTCCAGGATGGTCGGAGCGAAGACCTGCCCATCTCCGTTGGTGACGATCACCACTTTCACCTGCGCCCCGTGCTGGCGAGCGATCTGGATGGCGCCGCCAGCCGCCAGTGTCTCGTCGTCAGGGTGCGGCGCGAACACCATCAGGTGCTGCACGTCCGTCAATTCGAGCGCCGGCAGTTCCTGGAGGCGGGTGAGCGTTTCAAGCGCGGAGGAAGTGGCATAGCCACGATACTGTGCCAGCGCAAACAAAGCCAGGAACAGGAAAAGCACCAGGGGGAAGATGCGCTTGCGGAAATGCCGCGGCCAGGCACTCCAGCCGCCGCTCATCTTCCAGGCGCGCACAATTTGCCCGTACATCCTCATCCGCCAGATCAGGCCATGCTTGCGATGAAATTCGCTGGGAGGATGCCAGACGCCACGCAACGGCACCCGGCATGTACGGTAACCTTTTTGTGCGGCTGCCACCGTCAGCGCCGTCTCAAAGCCATAGCCGGCTGCCGCCTCGCGATGGACAGCTTCCAGCAGTTCGGCGCGCAGACAGCGTTGACCGCTCAACCAGGGAGTTAACCAGTGGGAGAGATCGGTATTGAAGTGTCCGCCGCGGAATACTCCCAACGTCATGTCGGCCCGCCCTTCCAGGAGGGGACGAATCAGCGCCTCGACGTGGGAGGGGGTCAGACCCTGCAGATCGGCATCCAGGAGGAGAAGATACGGCGCGCGGGTAGCGGCGTAAGCCGTGAAAATGGCCTGCCCTTTGCCCAGATTCTTCTCGTGCTGCAGCAGGCGCAGGCGCGGATCGGCGGTTGCCGCGCGTCGCACGACCTCCGCCGTGCCGTCGGTGGAGCCATCGTCCACCACGATAATTTCGCTCAGCAGGCTCACTCCCCGCAAGACTTCCAGGACGGCACCGATCCGCCTGGCCTCGTTGTAGGCCGGGATAATGGCAGCCACCTGCGGAACATCCGGGATAGAATGGCGCGAAGGATGGTTCATCATTTCTTCTCCGTCGAAGCATCTGTGGATTTGTGCAGCGCCAGGACGAGGGTGTGTCCCAGCAGGGGAAGAGCCGGGAAGGCGTAGCGCAAGGCCAGGAGGGAGAATCCGCTTTCGAGGGCGACCTGGCGGGCAAATGCCGGGGTGCGCGGCGTGGCCGGCACGGTGAAGCGCGAAGCGAGGGCGTAGGTCCACCCCAGGGGGCTGTGCGCGTTCGGGAAGGTGATCACCAGCCTCCCGTCCGGGGCGAGAAGCGAGGCGAGATGTCTCAAGAGGGGGTGCGGCTGCGGATAGTAATCCAGCACGCCGATACAGGTGATGCAATCCCATTTTTTCTGCTGAATCGCCTCCAGGTCGCTGACGAAGGTGATCCGCTGCCGGATTTCCGGCGGAAGTCCCTTTGTGCGCTCCTGTGCCCGGGTGAGCATACCCGAAGAGATGTCGAAGGCGGTCACCGTATGCCCGCGAGAGGCGAGGTCGAGCGTCACCCGGCCGCTGCCGCAGCCGTAATCCAGTACCGTTGCGCCCGGCGGGATCAAGGGGCGAATCTGGCGCAACTCCTGTTCGCCGATCCATGCGGTGAGAGGATTGTCGTAGCGCGCCGCGCGCTGATCGAAACGTTGGCGAATGAGCGAGGGATTCACGATTTGCCCTCCAGCAGTTGCCAGGAGAAAAAGCCGACAAATCGTACCAGCCAGAAGGCCAGCAGGCGATAGGTCAGCCCGGCGCTCAAAGCGACTGCCCCATCCACTCCCAGTTTCAAAAACAGGCCGGGGATGGAAAGGTCTGCCATACCCAGGCCACCCGGTAGGGCCGCCAGTGTGCTGGTGGTGAGGATCAGGCTATAGCCGATGAGCAAGGTGCCGGGGGGCAGGGGATGACCGAAGAAAAGGAAGCAGGCGCCCAGGGTGGCTATATCCAGCGCCACGCGCCCGAAAGCCGCCAGGAAGAATTTCCAGAGCGGCACGGCGCGCAAACGCACCAGCCCGGCCTGGAACTGCTCCAGTCGCTGGAGCGCTGGCGCCGCCTCCCAACGCGGCAGAGGGGAGAGCCATCTCCAGCGTTGACGGGCCTTGTTCCAGGCATGGACCAGGCGAAGCAGTCCCTCCCGGCTGCGCAGCGGATCGTTCAGCCACCGCCAGAACTGCCAGCCACTCCCCATTGCCAGAACTCCCAGGGCAGCCAGCGAAAGGAGCTGTCCACGTTTCAAGATTCCATCGGCGAGCAGGTAAAAAATTCCCAGCACGGCCATGCCAACCCAGACCACTCCCAGGAAGAAAGTTTCGACCGCCAGGGTGAAAGTAGAGACTTCGGGGGTGTAACCATGCTTGCCGAGCAGCCGGGCGCGCAGCACTACGCCGCTGGCGCCGGCGCTGGGGATCGCTACCTCGATGAACGCCATGGAAGTCAGGAGCGCGGCCATCCGCCCCAGCCCCAGGGGTTGCCCCGGAAAGGGCAAAAGCGCCAGTTGGTTGAGCCAGGCCAGCAGGCCATAGGAGATGACCTGGATCAGCAGGATCAGCGGGAACCATTCCCAGCGGGCGGAAAGGAAGAGATGAGCCGCCTGGCGTATTTCGCCGATCAACGGCCAGAAGAGATAAATCACCACCGCCAGGGCGAGGAGCGTCAATCCGCGCTTGAACCAGGGAGATTGAACCATTTTCATTTGGGAAACCCGTTAGCTGGAGAGAGGATGCATGGGCGTTTCTGCCTCAGTGCGGAAGGGATCGCTCTCGAGGGTGACCGCGGCATCGTGCTGCACCCGTGGCATTCTGCAGGCGCAGGGCCGGCGCACATTGCCCACTGCCAACCCGCTTTTGTGGCTTCGGCGATCCCTGGGTGACTTCTGTGGTGCAATGCATGGGCGTAATTTTAACATACCCGAATGAGAAAATGGAGAGCAAATGGATGGACAGGGAGTGTATCTCACTTCAAGAAAGTTGGGGACATCCTGTCAGGCAAAAAGAGACCCTGGGCTCCGTAAGGGGAACCGTCAACGAATAGGGGAACGAATCAACGAATCGGAACGCGGACCGCAGACGGTGTGGACCATTGTAGGACGGGCTTTCCAGCCTGTGGGGGGAGAGAACCGTCAACGAATGGGAAACGAATAAACGAATGGAGACCGCGGGATGGCAGACGGCAGACGGCAGACCACCGTAGGGTAGGCTTTCCAGCCTGTCAAGGAGAGCAAACCGTCAACGAATAGGGGAACGAATCAACGAATCAGACCGCCGACGGCAGACCGCGGTTGGACGATAGACCGTGGCCGGTGAACAGTGGCAGGATGGGCTTTGTGGCCTGTCGGGAGGAGGCTGTCACGAAGGGGAGGAGCGCACATTCGCTTATTCGTTAAAAATTCGTTGACAGTATGACCTGGAAAAACTCTTACCTTTTACCGGCAGATGCCTGATCAGAGGGGTATGTCCAAACCGTGGCGCTTGCCGAGGTAGTGTATCTTTCCTTCAGGAAATTCCGAGAACGAAAGTAACCACATCGGCA
>JAGHYK010000193.1 GCA_017743695.1 Chloroflexota bacterium | reverse complement strand
GTCCTTCGCGCAAGGCAAAACGATTTTCAGTCAGTGTCTTCGTCTCATAGCCGTTTATGAAAAGCTGCAGCGTGCGCCCCTTGCAAATTGCCGTGTACTCGTTTACATCCTTCCCCATCCGGATCTTGTTCGAGCCGCCATTCGCAATCAGATGGTAAGAAACCTGTTTGGAGGGTTTCCACTCCGCGTAAAGTATCGAGTACAGCCCATTGTTGGCAATATTAAATTCATACCACCCCTGATCGCTGTAGCGGCAAATCAGGCTCACATTGTTGTTGTTCACCCCAAAATTCTCTGCCCGAACGTCTATCCGCACATCCGTGTAGGTGTAGGGATCATAGGTCACATACACATACTGATAGTTTTTGTTGATCTCAAAGACCAGGTATCCATTGTTCGTCCGAACAGAGACCTTCGGCTCATCCCCCTCTACCAGGCGATTCTTCTCTTGATAGCCGTCAATAATGAAGTAGGACCACAGGTCTGCGGAGCTATTGAATTCTTCTGTGAAGAAATCCTGCGCTTCCGGGGTGGGGGTGTCGGCGGGCGTGCTGGTGGGAAGTGGCGTGGGGGTATCTACTGAAGCAGGAGGCTGGCTTTCGGTCGGTGTGGGAGGAACAGGCGTAGGCGCAGGCGGGGAAGAGATGGTAGGAGAGAGACAGGCCAGGCTGAGCACCCCTATCAGCACAAAGAAAGCAAACACGTACACTGTCTTTTTCATTAGAACCTCCTTTGTTCGGAAAAGGTTGGACATTCTCTTTATCATTATACCATCCACTGCAATAAATTGAGCATAAAAAGCCTCTACGAAAACCGGCCACGGAAAGAAAGCTCTGGAGCGTCAGGCCCTGATGACGCTTCTCCCGATGACAAGAAACCCTCCACCGTTCACAGTCTGCCATCTGTCATCCGCCGCCCATCTACCGTCCCCCATTCGTGGACGCTCCTCCCCCTGGCAGGCTGGAAAGCCTGCCCTGCTGTGGTCTGCGGTCTGCCGTCTGCATTCGTTGATTCGTTCCTGATTCGTTGACGGTCCTCCCCCTTGACGAGCTGGAAAGCCCATCCTGCACGCTCCGCCATCCCGCGGTCTACCGTCCACCGTCCATTTCGCGGTCTGCCGTCCATTTTCTAATCCTCGATTTCTCCAAAAGCGTTACAATTGAGTCAATCCCCGTGAACGGGGTTACAACCCCCTTGCCCCGTAAACGGGGTTAGGGACCCCTGCCCCGCAAGCGGGGTTTGGGGTTCCTGCCCCGCAAGCGGGGTTTGGGGTTGCCTGGAATTCGTAGCCATGTCATTTGTCCATCTTCACCTCCACACTGAGTATTCCCTGCTGGATGGCTTCTCCAACATCAAGCAGCTCATGCAACGCGTCCGGGAGATGGAGATGCCTGCCGTGGCCATCACCGATCATGGCACGATGTTCGGCGTGATCGAGTTCTACAACACCGCCCAGGCAGCCGGAATCAAGCCGATCATCGGGGTTGAGGCCTACATGGCCGCCCGCCGCATGACCGATCGCGACCCCAAACTGGATCGCACCTCTTTCCATCTGCTGCTCCTGTCCGAGAACGACGAAGGTTACCGAAACCTCCTCAAAATCGCCACCGCTGCCCAGCTCCAGGGCTTTTACTACTACCCGCGCATTGATCGCGAATTCCTGGCCGCTCATTCGGCAGGCCTGATCTGCACCAGCGGCTGCATGTCCGCCGAAATCCCCTCGGCCATCCTGGAAGGCAACCTGGAAAAAGCGCGCCGCACGCTGGAATGGTACCTCGACCTCTTCGGGCGCGAGCGCTTCTTTATCGAACTCCAGCACCATGAGATCCCCCAAATCCGCGACCTGAACCGACACCTGATCGAGCTGGCCCGCGCCTATCAGCTCCCTCTCGTCGCTACCAATGACGTGCACTACATCAACCCGGAAGACGCCGTCCTCCAGGACATCCTGCTCGCCATCCAGACCAACAGCGTGCTCAGCGACCCCAGGCGAATGCGCATGAGCGACGCCTCTTACTACCTGCGTTCGCCGCAGGAGATGGCCGCGCTCTTCGCCGAAGTCCCAGAAGCCCTGAAAAACACCCTCTGGATCGCCGAACGCTGTCAGGTGGACCTCTCTTTCAAGGGCTACCACCTGCCGCATTTTCCTGTTCCCGAAGGCTATACTGCAGAAACGTACCTGCGCCAGCTTTGCGAAAGCGGCATCCAAAAACGCTATGGTCCCCGCAGTTCGGAAGAACGCGTTCGCCAGCGACTGGAATATGAGCTACGCGTCATCCATGAGATGGGCTTCGATACCTACTTCCTGATCGTCTGGGACCTCTGCCGCCATGCCCGTGAGCGCGGCATCTGGTATAACGCCCGCGGCTCGGCTGCTGGCTCCATCGTCGCCTACGCGCTGGAGATCACCCTGGTAGACCCCCTCGAGCATGACCTGATCTTCGAGCGTTTCCTCAATCCGGGGCGTATCTCGATGCCGGATATTGATCTCGATTTCCAGGACGACCGCCGCGCTGAAATGCTCGAATACGCGGTGAAAAAATACGGCGAGGACAGGGTCGCTCAGATCATCACCTTCGGCACCATGGGTGCCAAGGCTGCCCTGCGCGACGTGGGCCGCGTCATGGACATTCCCCTTTCCGAGGTAGATCGGCTTTCCAAGCTGGTACCGGCCATTCCGGGAAAGCCGGTCACTCTGCGCGAGGTATTGGAGACCGTGCCAGAATTTCGCCAGCTCTACGATTCCGCGGAACACATCCGCAAACTGGTGGACACCGCCGCCCGCATGGAAGGCGTGGTACGGAATGCCGGCACCCATGCCGCCGGTGTGGTTATCTCCGATAAACCCCTCGTCGAATACCTTCCCCTCCATCGCCCCACCTCCGGCAGCGAGTCAACCCCTAACCCCGCTGGCGGGGCAGGGGTCCCTATCCGCACCGTCACCCAGTTCGAGATGGGTATCTTAGAGAGCCTGGGCATGCTCAAGGTGGATTTCCTCGGCCTGGCCACTCTGACCCTCATGGCGCGCGCCTGCGAGCTGATCGAAAAGCGCCACGGCAAACGCTACCATCTGGGCAACATCCCTCTCGACGACCCCAAAGCCTTTGAACTCCTCGGCGAAGGCAAAACAGCCGGCATCTTCCAGCTTGAAGGCAGCGGCATGACCCGCTGGCTGGTCCAGATGAAACCCAAGACCCTGGAACACGTGATCGCCATGGTGGCGCTCTATCGCCCCGGTCCCATGCAATTCATCCCCGATTACATCGCCCGTATGCACGGCGAGGCCGAGGTCGAATATCGTCATCCGGCCCTGGAGCCGATCTTCCGCTCCACCTATGGCATCCCGGTCTACCAGGAACAGCTCATGAACGCCGCGGTCGCCCTTGCCGGCTACACCCAATCCGAGGCCGATGACCTGCGCAAGGCGATTGCCAAGAAGATCCCCGATAAACTCCAAAAACACCGCCAGAAATTCGTCGCCGGCGCTGTCAAAAACGGCATCCCTGAAGAAACCGCCAATCAGATTTTCTCAGATTGGGAAGAATTTGCCCGCTACGGCTTCAACCGCTCCCATGCCGCCGATTACGGCATGATCGCCGTGGAAACCGCCTATCTCAAGGCGCATTACCCTGCCGAATACATGACCGCTTTGCTCTCGGTGAGCAAGAACGAGACTGCCAAAGTGGCCCTCTATGTGGCCGAAGCGCGTAGCCTGGGCATCCCCGTCTTACCGCCCAGCGTCAACGCCTCGGACTGGGATTTTCTGATCGAGGATCGGCCAGAAGGCCCCGCCATTCGTTTTGGCCTGGGCGCCATCAAAAACGTCGGGCAGGGTGCAGTGGAGACCATCGTGGCTGCCCGCGCTCAGGGCGGCCCCTTCCGCAACCTGAGCGACTTCCTGCATCGGGTGGACCTGCGAAAGGTGGGCAAGCGCGCTCTGGAATGCCTGATTAAAGTGGGCGCCATGGATGAATTCGGCAGCCGTCATGCGCTCCTTGAAAACCTCGACCGATTAATAGCGCTGAGTACCGAGCATCAGCGAGCCGCCCAGGCCGGCCAGCTCACCCTGTTCGGCGCCAGCTCCATCAGCAGCACCTCCTGGCAGGAAATCCATCTCCCCACTACCCCTGACTCCGCTCGCGGAGAAGGGGCGCGGCGCCAGATGCTGGCCTGGGAGCGTGAACTGATCGGCCTCTACCTTTCGGAGCATCCCCTTCAGCCCTACCAGGCCGATCTCATCCGCATCATCACGCACACCTCAGCCCAACTGGAAGAGGCCGCCCACGAAGAAAAAGTGCGCGTGGCCGGGCTGGTGACCAGCGTGCGCCCCTACCAGACCAAAAACGGCAAACCGATGGGCTTTGTCACGCTGGAAGACCTGCAAGGCGAGATCGAACTGATCCTCTTCCCCAAGACCTGGGAACGTTACCGTCCCCTCTTTGAAGAAGGCGCCATCCTGATCGTCGAGGGCAAGGTGGACCTTCTCAACCCGCCGCCCAAAATCCTGGTGGATAGTGCATCCAAAGAATTTAAGATCATTACCGAAAACCCCGCGCCCGCTATCGGCTCGCGCCCATTGCAAAAGAGCAGCGAGCCTTCCGGGCAAAGGGTTCCCCCTGCGCCTTCACCCCCCGACCGCGGCCCGGCTGCCGGGCCTGTCGCTTCCTCCTCCCCTGAAGCAAAGGAGCCCCTACCCCCTGCGGAAGAGCCTGCCACCCCG
>JAGHYK010000192.1 GCA_017743695.1 Chloroflexota bacterium | reverse complement strand
ATTAATATTTTCCGCTTCACCGCTATCCTCTTTCATGCGCGAGCGCGGCCAGAGCAAACACTCTGGCTATGGAAGCATCACCGAGAATCTCCAGGGGCCAGGGATGGATTCAGAAAGCGCGTTTTGGATGAGCTGATAGGCTGTTTCTTCGCTCATGTTTTCAGGTTTGGCAAGGATTTTGAACCCCATGGCGTGAGCCTGGGTCTCGATGGTGAACTGGACGCCCTGAGGGGCCAGACGTTGATTGGCCCTTTCCACCATCTCAGGAGTGATGGCTTCTGGAGGATTGGTTTGCAGAGCATCAATCACGATTGCCAGCTCCTGGCCGCTGGAAAGGTTGAATCCTTTGGAATTGTAGAACTTGTACAGATAGCAACGATAGGTACTCTGCATGGTGGATGCATCGTAGTTCACCAGCTCCCCTGCAAGCGATTCGAAAAACTGACTTTCGATACGGGGATAGGCCGACCAGTCAGAAGTGTCTGGCAGGTTGAAGCAGATAGTGGCAAGGATTCGCGATCTGCTCACTTGCAGGGAAGTCAACGTCGCCGATACACCGTTCTGCACCACAACTTGGTTGGGAGAGATGGAAAGCTCACCGCCAGCAGAACCCTGAGTAGGGGGATTGTTCGCTTGTCCCTGCTGAGAGGAGGCAGGGGGATTGCTTACGGCAGGCGTTGGAGGGATGGAAGTGAAAGTGGAGGTGGCAGAAGGGGGCAATTCCGTAGCAGTAGCAGGCAGGGCAGTGGGCAAAATCTGGGTAGGAACAGCCACAGGTTGCGTGGCAGGCAGTGACGGTGGGGAAGCAGGAGAAACGGTTGGCGTAGAACGAGCTGCGGCGCAGCCGGAAGCAGACAGGGAAATTAAGAGCAACAGAAGGAAAAAGGCAAAAGGATAGGATTTCACAATTCAACCTCCAGAGAGGATAGGGTCCATGTAAAACTCACCATGGAGTACACAGAGCGTGATAGTTTTTGGCACTGAAGACGTGCAGCAGAAGATATACGTCATTTTTTGGAGGAAATCATTGCAAAATCGTTGTAAACGCCTGTTCAAAGCAGCGAAATATCGCTGTTTTGAAGGCTCCCTTGCCCCAAACGATCACTCCCTTTGGATGGGCAGAATCCCCGATTGCGTTCCGCCGTTCGTCGCTCACCCCCCTTTCCAACCGTTGACGGCATTTTTCTCTATCGTGTCACTCGCAGGCGCAGGCTGTTACTGACGACAAACACACTGCTGAAAGACATGGCTGTCGCTGCCAGGATCGGGTTGAGATAGCCCAGGGCAGCCGCTGGAATCAGGATCACGTTATAGAAAAATGCCCAAAACAGGTTCTGGCGGATGGTGCGCAAAGTCTGCCGCGAAAGGCGAATGGCGCGCGGAACGCCGCGCAGATCGCCGCTGATCAGCGTCACCGGAGCCGTGGCCATTGCCACATCCGTACCGCTCCCAATGGCGATCCCCACATCCGCCTGGGCCAGCGCCGGCGCATCGTTGATCCCATCCCCGACCATCGCCACCCGATGACCTTCCTGCTGCAGGGCTTTGATTGCCTGGGATTTTCCTTCCGGCAGCACCTCCGCCAACACGTCTTCGATCCCCACCTTGCGCGCAATCGCCTGGGCCGTGCGCGGGTTATCGCCTGTGAGCATGAGGACGCGCAGCCCCATGCGCTGCATCTCTCTGACTGCTTCCAGAGAGCCCTCTTTGAGCGTATCTGCCACGGCAATCACACCCGCCAGCTCGTTCTCCACTGCGACCAGCATGGCCGTTTTCGCTTCTTCCTGCAAGCGTTCGACGATGGCCATGGCCGGGGTCACATCCAGCTCATGGCGCTGCATGAAGCGGGCACTGCCTACCCGCACGCGCTTGCCATCCACCTCCGCCTGCACCCCTTCGCCGGCGAATGCCTGAAAAGCGGCAGCCTCGCCCAGGGTCCATCCTCGACGCGTCGCCTCCGCCCAGATGGCCGCGCCAAGCGGATGTTCACTTCCCTTTTCAACCGCTGCCGCCAGCCGAAGGACGCTTTCCGCATCCCACGATCCCAGCGCAATCACATCGGTGACCTGTGGCTCTCCCTGGGTGATCGTGCCGGTCTTATCCAGCACAACGACCTGCACCTGTCCGAGTCGCTCCAGGGCTTCGCTGCTGCGGAAAAGGATGCCCATTTCTGCCCCTTTGCCGCTCCCCACCATCACAGCCGTAGGCGTTGCCAGTCCAAGCGCGCAGGGGCAGGCGATGACCAGCACCGCCACCATGTTGATCAGTGCCCGCGTCAGATCGCCTGGCGCGCCGAAGAAATACCAGCCCAGGAAAGTCAGAAAGGCGATCAGGATCACCAGCGGCACGAACACTGCTGAAACCTGATCTGCCAGGCGTTGAATGGGCGCTTTGCTTCCCTGCGCCTCCTCCACCAGACGGATGATCTGCGCCAGAGCGGTTTCCTTTCCCACCCGCGTGGCCTCAAAGCGCAGCATACCCTGCCGGTTGAGCGTTGCGCCGATCACCGTGTCACCGGGACCTTTTTCAACCGGTAACGATTCGCCGGTCAGCATGGATTCATCCACCGTGCTTCGCCCCTCGATGACCACTCCATCCACCGGGATTTTCTCCCCCGGTCGCACGAGCACAATATCGCCGAGCTGCACCTGCTCTACAGGCACCTCGATCTCTTGCCCATCCCGGATCACACGCGCCGTTTTGGCTCGCAGACTCATCAGCTTGCGGATCGCTTCCCCGGTTCGACCCTTAGCCCGCGCTTCGAGATATTTCCCCAGGCGAATCAGGGTGACAATGACCGCCGCCGTTTCAAAGTAAACGTGACCGGGGAGCACTCCCCATGTAATCGCCACGGAATAAAGATAGGCAATGGAGGAGCCCATGGCGATCAGCACGTCCATATTCGCCGATCCGTTGCGCAGGGCTTTATAGCCCCCGATGTAATACTGCTGTCCAACATAGAACTGGACCGGGGTGGCCAGCGCCCACATCAGGAAATTGACCCATGGGGCGTGGGCCCAGGCCCCCAGGAGATGAAGATCGCGTGCCATAGAAAGCAGGAAGAGCGGCGCGGTGAATGCCAGGCCTATCCACAACAACCGCTTTTGCTCAGCGATCTCTCGCTGACGCGCCTGGGATTCTGCATCTTCTACCTCTTCGCCTGTCTCCAGCGTTTCAAAGCCGGCAGCAGCAATTGCCCTGCGAATTTCCGCCTGCGAGAGGAGGGTGGGAATATAGCGCAGATGTACTTTTTCCGTCGCTACCGAGACCTGCACCTCCACCACTCCTTCCAGGCGACGCAGCGCCTTTTCCAGGCGGCGCGCATCGTTGTCATCGGCCAGCCTGCGCAAAGCGAATTCCGCCTTACCGGTGGCAACGCCGTAGCCGGCGCGCTCCACGCGAGCGATCAAATCGGTCAGGCCCGCCCGCGCCGGATCAAATTCAACCGTGGCACGCTCCGAAGAGAGATTGACCACCACCTGCTTCACCCCCTCCACCTTCTTCAAGTTGCGTTCCACCGTCGCCACGCAGTTGGCGCAGGTCATGCCTGTGATCGGCAAGATCACCTGTCGGGTCGAGGGGGAGGTCATCGGAGGCTTCCACTATTCGGCAACAGGATAATTGATCTCGGCCAGCAGGGCCTTGATCTTCTCTTCGGTCGCCGGCGCATCGAAGGTGATGGTAACCTGGCGTTTGGCCAGCTCGGCTTTCACCTCTCGCACCCCAGCCAGCTCGGAGAGTTCGCTTTCAATGGTGTGGGTGCAATGGTGACAATGCATGGAAGGAACTTTGTAAGTGACAGTAGCCATCGTACACCTCCAAAATTTAAGATTTTTGTAACAAAGAGCGAACGTTGCCCAGACAGCAACTCCCTTGCGGGTTACGAATATCGCAGGCGCATTGACCCGCTTTTACGCCCTGCGTGATTGCCTCGACCACGGCCGCGCCGCGATGCCGCACCTCGCCGACCGTGTATCGAAAACAATAACACACAAAGGTCTCCATCTCCTCTGGATGTTTTTGAAAAACGCGCTCGCGTAGATCGCTCTCCGTGAACGTCTGCAGCCCGTCAACACTGTAATAGACCACGGGGCAGGTAGCATCCGGGCAAAAACGGTATTCCACATCCCGCAGCACTGCAAGCGAACCGCGCAACTGCGCTTTGAGCGTCAGGGTATCTACCCTGCGTCCCACCCGTCCGTTCAGCGGACAGGCGGCATCCTGTACAGTCGGAGAGACCTGACAACACGCCTCGCCCATGTTTCCTCCTATCTATACCTTCGTGGACATTTCAAAGACCTCCGCGATCTCGCGCAGAACGCGTTCGCGTTCCTTTTCATCCGCGCTGCGGATGGCTGTTGTCACGCAAGAGCGCAGATGATCTTCCAGGATTTGGGTGCTCACCTTATTCAAGGCCGCTTGAATGGCCTGAATCTGGCGAATGACATCTATGCAATAAGCATCCGCTTCCACCATGCGGATCACACCGCGCAAATGGCCTTCGATGGTCTTCAAACGGTGCAACACATCCTCGTTGTGACTCATGCAACCTCCAGACCCCCCCCAGGTGGGTAGGGGGCTTTTATTTTACTCCTCAATCCACCGGATGTCAAGTTTTTTTCGGTGCGTGTGTATGCCCTTAGCGGGAAGCCCACTTTGCACCGTCCATCGTCTGACAGGCTGGAAAGCCCGCCATACTGCTGTCTGCGGTCCGCGGTCTGCG
>JAGHYK010000020.1 GCA_017743695.1 Chloroflexota bacterium | reverse complement strand
GTGCGTGACATCAACCCTTCGGCCTCGCAGTGGCGCTTCGGCGGCGCGCCTGCCGATACCAATCACACCCGCATCATTGACCTCGCCTGGGATGGCAGCCCCTCCCAGCAGGACTTGCTCTCTCGCTATCCCTCCACAACAGCCGATATTGCCACCCTGGGCGCCGATGATTTCGCTCAACTCCCGCTTTTGCAGGTAAAATAACACCTGTGCGCCTGTCGCCCATCTTCTGATGACAGTCACTTCGCGGTGACTGTCATCTTTTACCGAGGCTCTTATGACCGAAATCCACACTCCAGAATGGGTAAAAGATGCCATCTTCTACCAGATTTTCCCCGATCGCTTCGCGCGCAGCGAGCGCCTGGATCGCCGTGGCCTGCATTTTGAACCCTGGGATAGCCCCCCCACCCTGTTCGGCTTCAAAGGAGGCGATCTCTACGGGATCGTGGAACATCTGGATTATCTCCAGGATTTGGGGATCACGGCGCTTTACATCAACCCTATCTTTGCTTCAGCCTCCAATCACCGCTACCATACCTACGACTACTACAACGTTGACCCATTGCTCGGAGGCAACCAGGCCTTGCGGGAGCTTTTGGACGAGGCGCATCGGCGCGGGATACGCGTCATCCTGGATGGCGTCTTCAATCACGCCTCCCGCGGTTTCTGGCAATTCCACCATGTGCTCGAAAACGGCGATGGTTCCCCTTATGTGGACTGGTTCTACTTCGATCCCCAACGCCTGCAGCGTAAGAAGCCCTGGGGCGCTTATCCCCATCCCGAAGAGGAGAAGGCCCTGCGCCGCGGCGAAGATAGCCTGACCGCCATCGGCTACCGCGCCTGGTGGAACCTGCCGGCTCTGCCCAAGTTCAATACGCACACCCCGGCGGTGCGCGATTTCCTCTTCGGCGTCGCCGAGCACTGGATTCGCTTTGGAATAGATGGCTGGCGATTGGACGTGCCCGCGGAGATTGATGATGATTCCTTCTGGCAGGAGTTCCGCTCACGCGTCAAGGCCATCAATCCGGAGGCCTATATCGTCGGGGAAATCTGGGAACGGGCGGATCGCTGGCTGCGCGGCGATCAATTCGACGCCGTCATGAACTATCCGATTGGAGAGGCCTGTCTCTCGTTCTTTGGGCGCGAGAGCCTGAACTTCGCCGAGATCCGCAAGGCCGGCTATGGCCCGCGCATCCACCCCATAGATGGGAAGGAATTTGCCCGTCGCTGGCAGGAAATCAGCCAGTGGTACCATCCGCAGATCGTGCAGGCGCAGCTAAATCTCATAGATAGTCACGATACGCCTCGCTTTTTGACGGCCGCAGGCGGGGATCGGCAAGCCCTCAAGCTGGCCTGGCTCACCCTTTTCACCTATCCGGGAGCGCCGTGCATCTATTACGGGGACGAAATCGGCCTGGATGGCGGACATGATCCCGATTGCCGTAAATCTTTCCCCTGGCATGTGCCGGAACGCTGGGATCACGATTTGCTGGCTTACCTCAAGGCCTGTATCGCAATGCGCAAGCTACATCCGGCCCTGCGCCGCGGCCACGGATGGGTGCTCTACGCCGATCCGGACGTGGTGGTGCTGGGGCGGCAAAACGCCCAGGAGAAGCTCATCATTGCGCTGAACGCCTCCAGGCAGGCAAAAACCGTCCGCGTTGACCTGAACGGGTTGAACTTCGCTGCCGGGAGGTGGGGTATCGTATTCGGAGAGGGTCGCGTGGAAGTGCACGCCGATCAACCCTGTGAACTTTATCTTCCCCCTCAACAAGGACTGGTTTTCGGCGAAACGCACTGAACGGGCATTGTGCACACAAGGAGAACACGAAGCCGCAAAGGTCGTTCGTGTTCTCCGCTTTTTCTACTGGTTGCAGGGTAAACTTCAAGAAACTGCGGCGACTTGCGATGGCTGCCCCTCTGCGAGCATGGCCAGATTCACGCTCTTCAAGCGATTCACCAGTTCTACCTGCGCATCGCACCATACGGGTTTGATCGGACATTCCGCCTCGAAAGGGCAAACTCCTTCGTTGGTCACGCACTCGTTGAGTCGAATCGGCCCATCAATGGCCTCAACCACATCCAGAAGCGTGATCTGGGAGGGGTCACGCGCCAGCGAGATACCCCCGCGCATCCCTCGGGAGGTATGCAACAGGCCGGCAATGGAAAGCTGAGAAACAATCTTCGCCAGGAAAGAGGGCGGGATGCGCTGCGCATCTGCCACATCACTGGTCGCCACACGCTTCCCCTTGCCTTCCCGTGCCAGATACAGCATCGCCCGTATCGCATAATCCGCCTGTCGTGTGATTTGCATAGCACTTCTCCATTTCAGATAAGGATTACCGTTTTATGCTATTTTATGGTTTTTCCTGCACAAGGCAAGTGATAAAGGTCACAAAGAGATCATGACTTTTCTTTCCTTTTTGTCCAATTATCTCCCGTCTTGTTTACAAAACCAAAATCGCCTCCGGCCCGCAGCGGCTGAAAAAATGACGTTGCCCATGGTCACATACACGGGCACATTCGGATAGTCATACTGCACATGCATCAGATGGTTCAGTCCGAGGAGTTCGTCCGAGGAGACGGATAGGGGACATGGGAGGAGTCATTCCTCGGCATGAGCCTGCAGCCATTCCGCCACATAGCGGGCAAAAACCTCGAAATCATCCAGGTTCTCCTGGAGATAGCGGTACAGGCGGTGCAGGTCAACTTCAAGATATAGATGCACCAGAACGTTGCGGAACTTTGCCATTGCTACCAACCGCTGGGCAAAGTCTGCCGGCAAGACGCCAATCTGAGCCAGAGCCGGGAAGAGGTCTTTGTATTCTTTGGGGAGAATGGTGGTCTGGTGGGCAAGGATCAGGCTGGCAATATCCAGCGCGGCCTGGATGGCCACCTGAAAGTTGCGCTCGGCAGCCCCCGTCAGGATGTAATCGTGAGCAAACTCCTCATACGTCAGCGGTCGAAAGGTGCGCAAGACGTTCACGCAGTTGGCGATAACGCTCAAGCGCGCCTTGATAGGGGTTGTATCCATGCAGCAGTTCTCCTCTCCGCGCCTTTTCCAGGAGGGCGTTTTCGTGACGTTGCAGGATAGGCTTGAAGTCCAGATAGTCATTGAGCGTCCGCAGGCGAAACATCACCATCGCCTCGCGGTCGCGGCAGAAGAGCAGCACGCCCTCCCTCAATACGGCATAACGCAACGCTGGCGGCGCTTGATTCAAAATCAGCACATCTACCTCGTTGGTGTGCAAAACATCCATCAGGCTGCCCATGATTTCCAGGCGCATGTCCAGGCAATGATCGTCATCGGGTTGACCAGCGAGCAAGACAGCGACATCCACGTCACTGTGCGCCCAGGCCTGGCCGCGCGCATACGAACCGAAAAGATAAGCCAGCACCACCTCATCGAACGAGGCAAAGCAGGTTTCAAGCATCGTGCTCAACGTCGTAAGGTCAGGTTCCTTCATAGGTCTTCCTTTTTTCAGTATATCACAGGGCAAGGGATGAAAATGGGAGAATTAACCCAGGTTTTGTGCAACCAGAAGCGATTCGTTGAAAAACGGCATTCAATCACAAGATTTTGACTCGATTCATGAGCCTGTGCGTGGTCACAAGGCCAATATCTGGCACTAAAAGGCACTACATGCTGCAAAATCTTGCGATCCGAGTAACTGCCTACCCTAAGCGATGAAGAACTCTCTAACTCTTGTCATTGCGAGCGTAGCGAAGCAATCTCCTGGCCGATAGGGGGATTGCTTCGCCGCCTGCGGCGGCTCGCAATGTAACGGTAGAAAATTTTCTACCGCAACAAGAAAATTTTCTACCGCAACAAGAAAATTTTCTACCGCAACAACGATGGCAGTGGGGGTGGTTACTTTCGTTCTCCAATTTCCTGAAGGAAAGATACACTACCGGCGCTGTCAAATCCTTGACGAGACGCGCATTTTAGAGTATTAAGTGTAGTGGAAATTTGTAAGACAAGTCGAGCCAATGCCTATGCTTCAAGTTCTGACATATCCCGAAAACGAGCGGGCGTCCTGTCCGGGGATGCCCGCTTATATTTTTCCAGCTCAATGACAGGAGGTAGTAAATGCAGCCCATCAATGCTTTTGAATTAGCCCAGAAACAGTTTGATGGTGTGGCTCAGAAAATGGGGTTAGACCCCCAGATCGCCGGCATTCTGCGCTGGCCACTGCGCGAGTTCCGCTTCCAGATCCCGGTGCGAATGGATAACGGCCAGATACAGGTGTTCTTCGGCTTTCGCGTTCAGCACAACGATGCCCGAGGCCCCGCCAAAGGAGGAATCCGCTTTGCCGCCAATGAGACCATTGATACCGTGCGCGCGCTGGCGATGTGGATGACCTGGAAGTGCGCCGTCGCCGATCTACCGCTGGGCGGCGGCAAAGGCGGCGTCGTGGTAGACCCCACCACCCTTTCCGTTGGCGAAAAAGAGCGCCTGTGCCGCGGCTGGGTGGACCAGATGTGGAAAAATATCGGCCCGCGCATGGATGTGCCGGCCCCGGATGTCGGCACCAATGCCCAGATGATGGGTTGGATGATGGATGAATATTCCAAGCTCCGCGGCGAATATGTGCCCGGTGTGATCACCGGCAAGCCAATCGGCAGCGGCGGCTCGCAGGGACGCACAGAGGCCACCGGCTTCGGCGTCATCTATACCGTGCGCGAAGCGATGAAACACCTCAAAATGGACCCCACCCGCTGCGTCGCCGCCATCCAGGGATTCGGCAACGTCGCGCAGTATGCTGCGCTCGGATTTGTGGAAATTCTGGGCGGTAAAGTGGCCTGCGTTTCCTGCTGGGATAACAAGGATAAACGCGCATACACCTACAGCCATCCGGACGGCGTCAACCCGCGCTTCCTGATGAGCATCACCGACCAGTATGGCACAATTGACAAGGAAAAGGCGCATCAGGCCGGTTACATCATCGAAGATGGCGATGCCTGGATTTCCAAAGAGGCCGATGTTTTGATCCCGGCCGCCATTGAGGGCCAGATCAACGCCGAGACCATGACGCGCATTTCGCCCAGGGTGCGCCTGGTCGCCGAGGGCGCAAACGGCCCCACCACCCTGGAGGCCGATGAATTCTTCAAAGCCCAGGGCATCTTCGTCATCCCGGATTTCCTCTGCAACGCGGGCGGCGTCACCACCTCTTACTTCGAGCAGGTACAGAACGACATGAATTTCTACTGGTCGAAGGAGGAAGTGCTCAAAAAACTCGATACCAAGCTGACCCAGGCCTTCCACGATGTGCTCGCCTTATCCGTCAAAGAAGGGATTTACATGCGCGATGCGGCCTACATGGTAGCCATCCGTCGGGTGGTCGAGGCCATGGAATTGCGCGGCTGGGTCTGAGTTTCTCCGTGTCAGCCAGGGCGACGCCTGTCGCCCTTTTTTGTTCCCTCTTGACATCCCTTCGCTTCCTTGCTACACTAAGAAAAATTTGTCAGACAAATTGTTGCCATGAGCACACTTCTCGTCAAAAGCGCGTACCTGGTGACCATGGATGACCATCAGCGAGAGATCCCCCAGGGGGGATTGTTCATCCGCGATGGCTTCATCGAACAGGTGGCTCCGCTGGCCGAATTACCGCAGGCGGCAGACGAAGTCCTCGACCTTCGGGAGCACATCCTTTTGCCCGGCCTGGTCAACACCCACCACCACTTCTACCAAACCCTCACCCGCGCCGTACCCGCCGCACAGGATGCCAACCTTTTCAACTGGCTCAAAACTCTTTATCCCATCTGGGCCCGCCTGCGCCCGGAAGATATTTATCTTTCCACCCAGACGGCGCTGACCGAGCTGGCCCTTTCCGGCTGCACCACCGCCGCCGATCACCTGTACCTCTTCCCCAACGGCTCCAGGCTGGATGACGAGATCGCTGCCGCCCGTGAGGTGGGATTGCGTCTGCACGCCTCACGCGGTTCCATGTCGTTGGGAGAATCGAAAGGAGGCCTGCCACCGGATTCGGTCGTCGAAGAGGAAGAGGCGATCCTGCGGGATTCGCAACGGCTGATCGAACAGTATCACCAGCCTGCGCCGGGCGCGATGATCCAGATCGTGCTGGCGCCCTGCTCACCTTTCAGCGTCACGCCGCAACTGATGCGTGAATCGGCAGCGCTGGCGCGCGCCTACGGCGTCCACCTCCACACCCACCTGGCAGAAACGGAGGACGAGGAAGACTTCTGCCTGCAAAAGTTCGGCAAGCGCCCGGTCAGCTACATGCAGGAGCTGGGATGGATCGGGGAGGATGTGTGGTTCGCGCACGCGGTCTGGGTCAATCAGGAAGAGATCGAAGTCTTTGCCCGTCACGGATGCGGCGTAGCCCATTGTCCCACCTCCAATATGCGCCTGGCTTCGGGGATCGCCCCCATCCAGGAGTACCTGGAGGCCGGCGTGAAGGTCGGGCTGGGAGTGGATGGTTCGGCCTCCAATGATAGCTCCCACATGCTGGCAGAGGCGCGCCAGGCGATGCTGCTGGCGCGGGTTCGGGAAGGATTGCGTGGCTTTTCTCGCTCCAACGATCCCTCGCGGCGCCTGCTCACAGCACGTCAGGCGCTCTGGCTGGGCACACGGGGCGGCGCAGCCGTCCTGGGACGTTCAGACATCGGCTCGCTGGAAGCGGGCAAGTGCGCTGACTTTTTCGCCATCCGCCTGGATCGCCTGGAATATGCCGGCGCCCTCCACGACCCGCTGGCCGCCGTCGTCTTCTGTCAGCCGCTACGGGTGGATTACACCGTTGTAGGTGGGCGCGTCATCGTCCGAGAGGGGCGCATGGTCACCGTGGACGAGGAACGGTTGATAGAGCAGCATAATCGCGCTGCCCGAAGATTACTTTCTGCATAGGAGGTTGTATGAATCTTTCTTCCATTGGCTTTCCTGCCTTCATCCTGGCCGTGATCCTGGCAGGAATAGGGGTCTGGCGCAAAATAGTCTGGCTCCCTGTGCTGGCGGCGTTGCTCAGCCTGCCGATTGGTTTCTATCTCCAGAACAGTTCCGATCTCGGTTTGCTGGTCTGGCTGGTGCCGCTTTCGCTTCTCGGCGCCGCCTACAGCCTGCGCCGCGAGAACACTCGCCTGGCCTGGATACTCCTGCTGCCCGCTCTTCTCCTGTTCCTGATGCTTCTGATCGCGCTGGCGGCTTTCCTGAACCTGCGCGGATAGCCCTTCGGAAACGCATGGAAGCATTCATATCCGCATTGTTTGGATTTCCTGCTCTCCTGGCAGCGATTGCGCTGGCGCTGATCGCCCTGTGGAAAAAAGACTGGCGCTGGTCCAGCCCCAGCGTGCTGCTCATTTTGCCTTTCACGTTTTACCTCGCTGGAGCGCCGCTTTTCCGCTGGCTGGCGCTCCTCCTCTCCCTCCTGCAGGGACTGGTCGTGTGGTTCACCTACCGCCAGAAACGCAGGGCGGCGCTGCTCACACAGCTTCCCCTGTTGATGTTGACGGTCTGGCTGGCTTATACGGTGTTTCTTGAGCAATAGGAGGCAGGCATGATTTCAACAGATATTTACCGTGCACTGATAGATGTCGCCATGGGGCGCGCAGCAGCCGATATGGTGATCCGCAAAGGAACATGGGCCTGCGTGCAATCCGGGGAGTTCGTTCCGCAGACAGATATTGCCATCAAGGAGGGGCGCATTGCCTATGTCGGGCCGGATGCTTCCCATACGATAGGGGAACGGACGCAGGTCATCGAAGCGACAGGACATTTCCTCACCCCCGGTTTGCTGGACGGTCACATGCACGTAGAATCCGGCATGTTGACCGTCACCGAGTTCGTGCGCGCGGTTGCACCCCATGGAACGACGGCGATGTTCATTGACCCCCATGAAATCGCCAACGTCTTCGGGCTAAAGGGGGTAAAGCTCATGGTGGATGAGGCCCAGCAGCAGCCCATCCACGTCTGGGTACAAATGCCCTCCTGTGTGCCCTCTGCGCCAGGGTTGGAGACCCCGGGCGCCAGCATTGGCCCCGAAGAGGTAGCCGAGGCGATGCGCTGGCCGGGGATCATCGGCCTGGGGGAGATGATGAACTTCCCCGGCGTTTTCAATGCCGATGAGAAAATGCTCGCCGAGATGGTCGAGACGCGTAAAGCCGGCAAGGTGATCGGCGGGCACTATGCCAGCCCGGATCTGGGCCTGCCTTTCCACGGCTACGTGGCCGGCGGCCCAGAAGACGATCACGAGGGCACACGATTAGAGGATGCTATCGCCCGCGTGCGTCAGGGGATGAAGGCGATGCTGCGCTATGGTTCGGCCTGGCATGATGTCGCCGCCCAGGTGAAGGCGATCACCCAATTGGGCCTCGATCCGCGCCATTTCATCCTGTGCACCGACGATTCCCATGCCGAAACGCTGGTTGAGGATGGACATATGGACCGCGTGCTGCGCCATGCCATCGCCGAAGGTCTCCCTCCCATGACTGCGCTGCAGATGGCGACCCTGAACACGGCTGAACATTTCGGCCTGGCGCGAGAGATCGGTCAGATTGCCCCCGGCCGCTGGGCGGACATCCTGATCGTTCCTGATCTGCGCGATTTTCGGCCGCGACTGGTGCTTGCCCGTGGAGCGGTGATCGCCGAGGAGGGGAAATGGCTCATCGAACTGCCCTCCATTTCATATCCGCAATGGGCCACGCATTCGGTGCATCTCCAGCGACCGCTTCAGGCAGCCGATTTCACCCTGGCCGCTCCGCCAGGGAGCAATGGGCGCGTGCGCGCCAACGTGATCGGCGTGATTGAAAATCAGGCCCCGACCCGTCACCTGCGCCTGGAGATCGAAGTCCAGGATGGCCGCATCCAGGCAGACCCCGGCCGCGATCTGGCCAAGGTCGCCCTGGTAGAGCGCCATCGGGGCACAGGGGAGATCACGGTAGGGCTGGTCAGCGGCTTCGGCTTCACCGCGCGCTGCGCCATCGCCTCCACCGTCGCCCATGATAGCCACCACATGATCGTAGTCGGCACGGATGATGCACTGATGGCGCAGGCGGCAAACACCCTGGCAGAAATCGGCGGCGGGCAGGTGGTGATCAAAGACGGCGAAGTGATCGGCAAGGTTGAGCTTCCCATTGCCGGCCTGATGTCGAACGAGCGCGCCGAGGTCGTGGCGCGCAAGGCTGCCACCGTGTTAGAGGGATTCCGCGCCTGCGGCTGTCGCCTGAACAACCCGAATATGCAGCTTAGCCTGCTGGCGCTGGTAGTGATCCCCGAACTGCGCATTTCGGATAAGGGACTGGTGGATGTCACTCGCTTCGACTTTGTGCCGGTCTTAGAAAGGCTATGAGCCAGCATCTGGCGCGCCTTCAATCGGAGCTGGCGAACCTGATCGCCTCTACCCCACCCGGTCAACGCCTGCCCTCGGAGCCGGAGCTGGCGCGGCGTCTGGGGGTCTCGCGCGCTTCGCTGCGCGAGGCGATGCGCATGTTCGAGGTAAAGGGGCTGATCTACCGTCGCCAGGGAGCGGGGACCTTCGTCAACGAACGCCTGCCCCAACTGGAGGCCGGGCTGGAAGTGCTGGAAAGCCTGGAAAAGACCGCCCGTCGTCTGGGCCTGGAAATTCAGGTCAGGAACCTGGAGATCGAGCGCGGGCCGGCCAGCGAAGAGGAGCGCCACGCCCTGGGACTGGAAGCCTCCGCCGAGGTAACCCGCGTGCGGCGGGTGATCTGGCTCAGGGGACACCCGGTCGCCTACCTGGTGGACATCCTCCCTGCCGATGTACTGCGCCCCGAGGACTTGCCGGAGAAATTTGGCGGCTCTGTGCTGGATTTCCTGCTCCAGCGCGGCGAGAATCTTGCCGTTTCCCGCGCCGTTATCAGCGCCATCGCGGCGGATACGGAGCTGGCGCGTGTCCTCAACATTCAGCGCAACGATGCATTGCTCCACTTCACCGCCCAGCTCTACCGCAAGGATGGCCGCGTGATTGATTACTCTTTCAGTGTGTTTATCCCCGGCCACTTTCACTTCCACATTTTGCGGCGCATCGCCGGAAGTGAGTGAGGCCGGGTTATCTTCTTCTGGTGAGAGGCCTATGCAACACAAAATAGAAGCCATTCAATCCCGTGTTCAAGCACAACGAGAAGAAATTCTGCGTTTCTTCCGCGAGATCGTGGCGATCCCCTCGATGGAGGCTCAAATCCGCGAGGTGGGAGAACGGATCGGGCAGGAGATGCGCAAGCTAGGCTTTGACGAGGTGCGCTTCGATAAGATGGGCAACATCCTGGGGCGCATCGGGAACGGGCCGCGCATCATGGTGTACGATTCGCACATTGATACCGTCGGCATCGGCGACCCGAAAGCCTGGCCCTGGGACCCGTTCGAGGGCAAAGTGGAAAATGGCATCCTCTACGCCCGCGGCGCCTGCGATGAGAAAGGCTCCACCCCCGGCATGGTCTATGGCCTGGCAATCGCCCGCGATCTGGGGCTGCTGGAGGGCTGGACGGTCTACTACTTCGGCAATATGGAGGAGTGGTGCGATGGGCTCGCCCCCAACGCCTTCGTGGAGGTGGACCCAAAGGTGCGGCCGGATTTCGTCGTCATCGGCGAACCGACGCGTATGCATGTCTACCGCGGCCACAAGGGGCGCATTGAGCTGAAAGTGACGGCTACCGGTCGCTCCGCACACGCGGCCTCCCATTACCTGGGAGAGAACGCCCTCTATAAGATGCTCCCGGTCATTGCCGGCATTCGTGAACTGGATGCATACCTGGCCACGCATGAGTTCCTGGGCAAGGGAACTATCGTGGTGACAGATGCCCAGATCAGCACCCCCTCGATCAATGCAGTTCCAGACCGTTTCACGATTTTCATTGATCGCCGCCTGACCTTTGGAGAGAGCAAAGAGGAGGCCATTCAGCAGGTGCGCGATCTCATCCCCGGTTACCTGCGCCATCAGATCACGGTGGAGGAGCTTTTCTACGATACACCCTCCTATACCGGCTTCGTCTTCCCGGTGGATAAGTACTATCCAGCCTGGGCGCTGGAAGAATCGCATCCCCTGGTGCAGGCCGGACAGGAGACCCTCCGCCAGTTGTGGAAGGTAGAGCGCCCCACCGGAAAGTGGAATTTCTCCACCAACGGCACTTACTGGGCCGGCAAGGCCGGGATTCCCTCGATTGGGTTTGGGCCGGGAGATGAGACATATGCCCATCGCATAGATGAGCAAGTCCCCTTAGACGAAGTGGTAGATGCCACCGCGTTTTATGCGCTCCTGCCGGCCATGCTACACCAGGAACTTGCAAAGCAGGCCTGACTGAAAGATCGGCTTCACGATCTCAGGCTCAATTTCTGTAATCACTCTTGAGGAGGTTTCCAATGCAAACGTATCTTCGCGGTCGTGACCTGATCGGCGATCTGGATTTCAGCAAGGAGGAAGTAGAGACCGTTCTGGATGTCGCTTTTGACCTGAAACGCAAGCGCGCGCTGGGAGAACCTCATCCCTACCTGCGTGACAGGGTGCTGGCCATGCTCTTCTTCTACTCCAGCACGCGCACGCGCGGCTCTTTTGAGGCCGGAATGGCTCAGCTCGGTGGACATGCGGCCTTTATCGAAAGCAAGACCACGCAGATCGCCCATGGGGATACGGCTAAAGAGATCGGCGAGATCTATGGTCGCTACTTTGATGGCATTGCCATCCGCCATGTGGAATGGGGCGTAGGCAATCGGTATATCAACGAAGTCGCCCGCTACAGCCGCGTCCCGGTGCTGAACATGCAATGCGAAATCTATCACCCCTTCCAGATTCTGGCCGACTTGATGACCATCATCGAAAAGAAAGGGCGCGATCTACGACGCAAAAAGCTGGTTGTCTCCTGGGCCTATGCGGCTTCTTACCTGAAGCCGATCTCCGTGCCCCAATCGCTGATCCTGCAAATGCCGCGCTTCGGGATGGACATCACGCTGGCCTATCCCCCGGAGTTTCCGCTCATGCCAGAAATCGTGGAGCAGGCTCGGGAGCAGGCCCGCAAATACGGCACCGCTTTCGAGATCATCGCCGATCCCAACGGCATGGAAGAGGCCTGTAAGGATGCGGACGTGATCTATGCCAAATCCTGGGGCCCCCTGCTCACCACCACCGACCCCGACGAGGGAAAGCGCCTGCAGGATCAGTATAAACACTGGATCATGGATGCCGCAAAGCTACGCCTGGCAAAAGAAGATGTGATCTACATGCATCCGCTTCCTGCGGATCGCAACATCGAGGTCACCGACGAGGTGATAGATGGCCCGCATTCGGTCGTCTATGACCAGGCTGAAAACCGGTTGCACGTGCAGAAGGCTGTGATGGCGCTGACCATGGCGTGAGGGAACGATGGGAAAACTGGCTGTTATCGCAATCGGTGGAAACTCGCTGATTAAGGACGAAGCCCACAAGACCGTAGAAGACCAGTACGAGGCGGCGCGTGAGACGTGCCACTACATTGCCGAGATGATCGAACAGGGCTGGGACGTGGCGATTGGCCATGGCAACGGGCCGCAGGTGGGCTTTATCCTGCGCCGCTCGGAGATCGCCCACAAAGTCGAAGGGATGCATGAGGTGCCGCTGGATGTCTGTGGCGCAGATACCCAGGGCGCCATCGGCTACGCGCTCCAGCAAAACCTGCAGAACGAGCTCCACCTGCGCGGCATCCATAAACCCGTCGCTACCATCGTGACTCAGGTGCTGGTGGATCGGAACGATCCTGCCTTCCAGAACCCCACCAAACCCATCGGGGGATTTATGACCGAAGAAGAAGCCCGTCGCCGCCAGCAGGAACAGGGTTGGACTGTCGTCGAAGATGCCGGGCGCGGCTGGCGACGCGTTGTCCCCTCGCCGCTCCCGAAAGAAATCATCGAGCTGGATGTGATCAGAATCCTGCTCCAGGCCGGGGTGGTTACCATCGCTGTCGGCGGAGGCGGCATTCCGGTCATTGATACGGGCAATCGCCAACTGCGCGGGATTGCGGCCGTCATTGACAAAGATTATGCGGCCAGTCTGCTGGCGCGTGCGCTGCGAGCAGACCTCTTCCTGATCTCCACTGCCGTCGAAAAAGTGGCCCTGAACTACGGCAAACCCAACCAGCGCTGGCTGGATCACATGACCCTGGCTGAAGCCAGACAATACCTGGCCGAGGGTATCCACTTTGCCAAAGGCTCAATGGCCCCGAAGATCCAGGCGATCATCTGGTTCCTGGAAGCCAACCCGAACGGCAAAGCCCTGATCACGAACCCAGAGAACATCGGTCGTGCCCTGCGCGGCGAAACCGGCACCTGGATCGTGCCTTGAAGGCGACAAAAGGAAAAAAACAGGATGGTCTCCACGACCATCCTGTTTCGTTTTTCGTAGCAATGGGGGCCATACACTACGATGGAAGTTTCTCGGATGTGTCCCCACTTTGTCGGGTAAGGAAAAGGGAGGACAAATCGAAGGCGATAACGGCTCGCGCTTCACCTGTGCTGTAAAGCCAGCGGAGTGGCATCAGGCACAAGCGTTTGTTGAGCGTCTGGTGGTTCCAATCCGTTCACAACTGCCTCGGTTCCATACTCAGTCGCTTCTTCCCTGAAAAGGAGTCTCTGGTAAGCTCCTTCCGTGTATTCTATCAATTGCCATTCCGCAAGAGCCTGCGCGACTTCGCCTTCTTTCCCCAATATTCTCGCAAGAGCCATCAGATCAAGCGAGTTAAGAAGTTGTGCCGTAATTGGACGCTTTGCATCCCAGAAAATTAAGGCTGACCAAAATTCTCTGGCAGGTTCGGACATCACCAGCTCGTACAAGAGATTGCACGCTTCTTCCGACTTACAGGGGAAAAAATAACAGGTATCATCCAACACCACCGGGCGTCCCTGAAAAGGTGGAACCGGGACAAATTCCAGTTTTTTGTATAAACCTGAGATGGCAACCTTCCAGGGAGCAAATGTATAGGGTCCAACCCCGAAGACCGCGAAGGGCGGTCGGCCCTTGTAGATGGAACTCTTCCGTTTGTCCAAAAGGTGAACATGCGCGTTAAGATAATTCCACGCCTCAGGAGCAATTGCCCTGAGACGGCCTGGATCGTCGCTCATCGTCTGCTGAGGCACAATCATCCAGCGACGCGGCTTCCTGTGCGCTGCAAGATCGGAGCTTTTAAGCAAAGGAAAGAGTACTTCCGGTTCAATGTCAACGAATTCTCCCAGCCCGTTAACAAATCTCCCATGCTCAACGTGCAGCTCAAAGACCTTGCTGGAATCGTGCTTTATTCCCGAACGCCACCCCCGGAAACCATCTCCTCTAAGCTCTCTCCATTTCTGGTACGATTTGACATCAGCCACCAGCATTCCATCCTGCAGGCCAAACACACTATCAGGGTACTGTGCATGAAGAGAATGAAAAACCTGGCATTCCTTATTCTTGCCGCTCGGATCGCTTCGAATGACCAAAAGGCAGGCATCTACCGATGCCCCAAAGTATTTCTGGGCGTCAATAATATACAACGCTGCTGATTCGATGCGCAGGCCATTTTGCCAGGCATACAAAAGAACTTTGCGTGCTACTGTCGTCTTGCAAAGCATTGCAAGCAAGCCGTTTTTATGGTCAAGCCATTCGATGTTCTTTCTAATGATCCATTCCGAAATGTCAAAATTGCTTTTACCGGTGAGCGCATCAATACCGCGGAGGTTGTCCAGATTTGACTTCGTCGGAAGATTGTTACTGCCCAGGGTGCTTAACACTGCATTTGTAACCCAGGGTGGATTGCCGATAATAAGGAGAGGCTCAGGCAATGCTTCAACAATCTCAGGCCAATTCGTAAAGAAGAAATCAGATTGATGAACTTCAATGGGCGCATGAGGAAACATGCGCGTAAGAGCCTGCTGTGCCTCGGCCACGTATTGCGGATTGATCTCAAAGCCGAGAACACGCAACACGTCTGGGAATGCTTCTAAAGATGCCTTGAGGAATGAACCCGTTCCGCAAGTCGGCTCAAGAATCGAAGCAGGGCGAAATCCGGTCTGGGCGATGAGGGAACAAATTTCCCTGGCCAGGTGAATGGGCGTTTGAAAATCCCCAAATTCGACTTTGCGTTGTCTCTGATCACGCATTGCTATCTTAACCTTTCGACTCCCACAACCAGGCCCGCCTTCTCGATGACACGACCATATTGAAGTCTCCATTGAAGGGCACTTGAAATGGTAAGATAGCCGACCTCTGGAGGATTGGAAAGGATTTCATCGGCTATCGCTGTTGCCTCGATCTCGTCTATGGGTAATCTACGCTCCTCGATGAAAGCCATAATGTCATCCCTGTTCCCCTCATTCTCGAGGATTCGGCGAAGGCCTGTAGTCATTTGAAAATCTGCCGTCCGCTCCTTACTGACAAAGATTACGTGCAGAACATTTAGATTTCCCGTGGCTGTTTGGGGATCATCTGTTTTTTCGTATACGAACACAAGCAAAGAATAGCCCAAGCCATAGATTTTCTGGCGCGCAGATTTAAAAGGACATGAAGATTGCGGTTGCCTGATGCTTGTTACCTTGATGTCAACTTCAAGTTCAGGAAAGTCTATTCCACTGGCAGAGCTTCCTTCCTCAAAATCGTACTTCTCGCGGAGGTAAGATCGAAACTTCTGCTCGAAGTATGTGCCAATCGCCTTCCCATCCGTAACGCCATACAATGAGGGCTCTCGGTGTGCTGATTCGAGGCCAGCAAACGCCCGCGCTTCTGCCTTAAGAATTTCAAGTGTTAGCTTCGGTTTCATTCCTTGACCTCACGATTCGCAGCCCAACGGCTCATGTTTCAACTGCACCGCGAAGCCCTGCGCATCGGCCGGTTGGAAGCGTCTGCCAGGTAAAGGCTCACACCATGGATGGGTGAAACGCATTTACGCCGACTCCACCAGCGACGGCAAAAATGGCCGGCAAACAGCCAACACGTTTGTATTGACCTCCACCCTCATTGATACAGTCAACCTCCTGCTGCTGGCTATTGTTCAAGGCGTTGAAGCCCTTCTATGGCGGCCTCTGGCTACGAGTGACGCACCTTGAAAAAAACAGACTCGACAAACCACTATTTGTCGAACACAAACTCTCCGTTCTTATAGAACAGCTCCCCATCCACAAGGATCTCGGAATCCGTCCGCATATCGCAGATCATGTCCCAATGAATGGCTGACTTGTTGCGCGAGCCGGTCTCTGGATAACCGGCGCCCAGTGCCATGTGGAAAGAACCGCCGATCTTCTCATCGAACAAAATCTGGCCGGTAAAGCGATTGATCTCAAAGTTTGTCCCGATGGCGAACTCGCCCAAATAGCGTGCGCCGCTATCCACCTCCAGCATCCGGAGCAGGAAGTCTTGATTCTTTTCCGCTCGCGCCTGGGTGACCCGGCCATTGGAAAAAACAAGTTCTGCCCCTTCCACCACCACGTTATTGTAGATAGCCGGGTAGGTAAAGCGCACCCAACCGTTGACCGAATCTTCGACCGGGCCGGTGTAGATTTCGCCATCCGGCATGTTATAAACGCCCACCGAGTTGACAAAGCGCCGGCCCCGGATCGAAAGCGTCAGGTCCACGTTGGGGCCGCGCAGGATCACCTGGCTCTTTCCCATCAACCAGTCAATCGCCTTTTGCTGTCGCGCCTGCAAGTTACGCCAGTAGGCAATCGGGTCCTCGTCCTCCACGTGGCAGGCGCGGAAAACGAAATCGGCATATTCGCTCAGGCTCATCCCTGCATCCTGGGCGTAAGCCTCTGTGGGGAAAAGCGTAGTCACCCACTTGAACGTACCCTCTGCGCCGCGCCGCATTTGAATTTCGGTGATCGTCCCCATCGCCTTTTGTCGCCGTTGCAGGCGCTCGGTTGGGATGCCGTTCAAAGCGCGGGTATTGGTCGAGGAATGAATGCGGATGCGCCCTTCAAACTGATCATAGGCCAGAATACGGAAAGGAGATACAAAATCCAGTTGCTCATCCTTGCCGTAGCGATGAAGCAGATAATCCTGCTCCGGGAAGGAAAGGTCAACCAGCGGATGCCCTCCCTTTTCCAGAATCTGCTGATAAAGCTCGCGAATCAAAGGAATGGCTGCCGTCGTGCCCTCTAACAGAATGCGGTCACCGGGTTTTACCCGCGCCGAATGTTCAACAAGAATTTTCGCCATGCGCTGAATACGAAGATCGGCCATAGAGAACTCCACAGAGAATTTGAATGCTTGAAATTATACTCTAAGAACAGGCCAAAAGGAGATATGACCTCCAGCGAATTTTTGACAGGCGTCTCCATCCCATCCACCTGCCTCCTCGCGCCGTCCGCAGCCCACATTCGTTGATTCGTTCCCCTATTCGTTGACGGTTTGCCCCCAACAGGCCCGAAAGCCCGTCCCCCGCCGTCTGCCGTCTGCGGTCCGTGGTCCGTCATCCCATTCGTTAACGGTCTGCCCTCCCCCACAGGCTGGAAAGCATGTGCTACCACCGTCCAGACTTGTAGTACAATATCGGCATGAACACTGGCCCGATCCTCCTGGTTGAAGACATCCCCAACATCCTCGACTTCCTGGCGATGACCCTGCGTCTGAAAAATTACGAGGTGATCACGGCCCGTAATGGTCAGGAAGCCTGGGAAATCCTGCAGCAGGTGCGTCCCATCTTGCTCATCACCGATATTCTGATGCCCAAGATGGACGGCTTTGCTCTGGTCTATCGCTTGCGGCGCGACCCTCATCGCCGAGACATACCGGTCATCTTCCTCTCCGCCACCTACATTGCCCCCGAAGATCAAACCTTTGCCATGCGCCTGGGCGCTTCGCGTTTCATCGAAAAACCGGTAGACATCGAGGAATTCCTGCTCACCGTGGCCGAACTGATTCAGCAAGGGCCGCTGCCGCCTCCTGAGCCGTTGGAAGAGCGCGCCTTTTATGAGGGCTATCAGCAACGCTTACAGAACAAACTGAGGCAAAAAATGCAGCAGATCGCCCGCACGGAGCGCATCCTGGCCGGCCTGCCCGCCGAGCAAAAACCCGCCTTCGAGGAGCTCCTCCGTCAATCCCTCGCCGATCGCGCCGAAATCGAAGCCGAACTGCAAGAGGTGGCGAAAATCCTCGAGCAGCTCTCCCAGCAACTATGACCCAGCCCACCCTCCAGGACCTGCAGGAACTGGCCTTACAAGCCGGCGAAATTCTGCGCCAGGGATACGAACAGGAGCATCAGGTCGCCTATAAAGGTGTGATTGACCTGGTCACCGAGATCGATCACGCTTCCGAAGCCTTCCTGCTCTCTGCAATTCGCCAGCGCTTCCCCGATCATGCCATCCTCGCCGAAGAGAGCGGAGGTCAGCAGGGGCCAGAACACCAGTGGTATATAGACCCCTTAGATGGCACTGTCAACTATGCACATCGCGTGCCCATCTTCTGTGTCTCCCTGGCCTATGCCTGCTGCGGTCAGACCCTTCTGGGAGTGGTTTACGATCCAATGCGCAAGGAGCTTTTCAGTGCCGAGCGTGGCAAAGGCGCCTGGCTTAATGGCCGTCCGATCCATGTCTCTCAAGCTCAGGAACTGCAGCACAGCCTGCTGGTGACCGGGTTCCCCTACGATACCTGGCATAGCTCCCGTAACAATTTTGAATACTTCTTCCGCTTTGCCACCCGCACGCAAGGCGTGCGTCGCCTCGGCTCTGCGGCGCTCGATCTGTGTTATGTCGCTGCCGGCCGCTTCGATGGCTATTGGGAACTCTCCCTCAAGCCCTGGGATGTAGCGGCTGGTGCCCTGATCGCCGCCGAAGCCGGCGCCATTGTCACCAATGTCGAGGGCGGTGAGGACTACTTATCCCCTCCCCAATCCATCCTCGCCGCCGCACCGGGTATCTATTCCGCCATGCTCGAAATCCTCCGATCCTGAAAGTTACATTGAGAGATGCCACGCTTTGAAATAGAAATTGACCCCTGTGATCATGTGACAGCGGATGCCATTGGCCAGCCCGGTCAACGTGTCTTCTTCCTTCAGGCCTGGCAGGGAAAGAAAACCTACACCATCCTGATCGAAAAAATCCAGCTCAGCGCCCTGGCAGAGGGGATTGAAAGATTCCTGGGCGAAGTCATGCGCCAGTACCCCGAACTGCAGGATGTAAGCGGGGATTACGTGGAAGAGGAGATGCACGTCCGCCCTCCCCTCGATCCCCTCTTCCGGGCAGGCGAAATCGGGCTGGGATACGATGCCGAACGTGACCGGGTCTTACTGTTCGTGCGTGAAGTGTATGCTGAAGAACAGGAAGCCGAAGAAGCCGCCCTGCTCCGCATCTGGTGCACCCGTCAACAGCTTCGCAAACTGGCCGCCTGGGGCGCGGAGGTCGTCAGCCGCGGCCGCCCGATCTGCCCTCAATGCGGTGAGCCGATGGACCCGGAGGGGCATTTCTGCGTCAGGAAGAACGGACATAAAAGCTGAGCGGATAGAAGAGCGGTTGAATCGCAGTTTAAAGCCAGGAGCATGAACGAAACCCCTCTCACCGAGGCCTTTGCACGGGGCAAGATCGTCCTGAAAGGGCAGTTTCTGCTGGGTTCCAACTACACCTTCCTGGTCGAGGTGCGCTACCGCAACCAGCGCTATCCCGCCGTTTACAAACCACAACAAGGGGAACAGCCTCTCTGGGATTTTCCCGAAGGCACCCTGGCGCAGCGAGAAGTCGCCGCCTATCACGTCAGCGAAGCCCTGGGATTCTGTTTTGTCCCCTATACGGCGCTCCGCGCCGATGGCCCCTTTGGCCCTGGCTCCTTACAAACCTTCATCCCTCACGATCCCCAATACCACTACTTTCGCTTCACCCCGGAAGATCGCGCCCGCCTGCCCGCCGTTGCCCTCTTCGATCTGCTGGTCAACAATGCAGATCGCAAAGGCAGTCACATCCTTATCGAAACGGGAACGCGTGCTTTGTGGTTAATAGATCACGGCTTGTGCTTTCACGTAGAAGACAAACTGCGCACCGTGATCTGGGATTTTGCCGGCCAACCCATCCCGGCAATGCTCCTGGAGGCCATCCGTCGCCTCCTGGATCAACTGCAACAGCCGCCGCTGCAGACCACCTTAGGGGCTTTGCTCAGCGCAGAAGAGATTGCCGCCCTGCGCCGTCGCGCTGAAAACCTGCTGGCGGTTCCCATCTTTCCCTTTCCGCCGGCACATCGTCGTGCCATCCCTTATCCACCCTGGTAACTGGAGGAAATATGCCCGTCAAAGTCCTTGTGCCCCTCCTCGGTGAAGGAGTACAGGAAGTCACCATCAGCCGCTGGCTCAAAAAAGAAGGCGAAAGCGTCCAGGAACTCGATCCGCTCCTGGAGGTGAACACAGACAAGGTAGATACCGAAATCCCCTCTCCCGCTTCTGGCGTCCTGCTCAAGGTACTGGTCAAAGAGGGGACGGTGGCGAAAGTTGGCGAGGTCATCGCCCTGATTGGTCAGCCCGGGGAAGCGATCGAGCCGGCCGGCTCGGCTCCGTCTGCGCCTTCCGAGGTACCTGTCACGACCGCGCCCGCCCCCGGCTCCGCTGCCGCCCCGGCGACCTCCGCCGTGGCTCCTGCCCCGGAGGGTTCACGAATGGCCGGCTTCATTTCCCCGGTCGTGGCCAGACTGGCTGCTGAACATGACGTAGACCTGAGCCAGGTCAAAGGGACCGGGCAGGGTGGGCGGATCACCAAAAACGACGTTCTGGCATACATCGAAGCGCGTCAGCGTGCAGCAGCGACTGCCGCGCCCGTTCCCCCGGCTGCTGCAGTCACCCTGTCTCTTATACACATCT
>JAGHYK010000191.1 GCA_017743695.1 Chloroflexota bacterium | reverse complement strand
GGGAGATTGCTTCGCCAGCAAACGGCTCGCAATGACATGGCTGAATCGTTACCGCTGCGGTAGGACGGGCTTTCCAGCCCGTCGAAGGTGGCTGTGGGGAGAGGGGAGCCAATTTTGCCATATCCTGTCACCTTTTTCTGATTCCTGCATCAAGGTAAAAGACCATTCTCTCTGCATCGGAGGTTCCATGTCACGCAAGCGAGGCGTTTCTTCTTCCCGTCGTGTGCAATCACAGGCGAAACTTTTTGCCCCCTGGTTCTGGATCGCGTTGGGAGTGTTGCTCCTCGGCTTTCTGGCTGTTGGCCTTTTGCGCAGTGCAGGGAACACGGCGCCTGCTCGTTTACCCGCCGAAATCTCTGTCCAGGAGGCCTATCGCCTCTATCAGCAAGGGTATTTCCTGTTAGATGTACGCACGCAAGAAGAATGGAACAGCGTTCACGTGCCGAATGCCACTTTGATTCCCCTGGATCAGCTTCCGCAGCGCCTTCAGGAACTGCCCAAAGATCAACCGATCCTGGTGATCTGTCGCTCTGGAAACCGCAGTCAGACCGGGCGGGATATTCTGCTGCAGAACGGGTTTCAGGCGACCAGCGTTCAGGGTGGGCTGCGTGCCTGGCAGGCAGCCGGCTATCCTGTGGTAACCCCCTGAGACGGCCTGCCGCTTCCTGAGATTCCGCGCTGGGAATTTGACAGGAAGCGGCAGGTTTCCCCATGCCCCTTGCGGTTCAGGCCAGGCCTGATTCCTGTCACTTTTGCGGCGTTGGCGTGGGGGGCGCCGTCGGGAGCGCTTCAGGCGATTGCCAAACAGGCGCAGAAACATGCCGCATGGCAAAAACGCCAGCAGCAACAATCAGCAGAACGAGGGGGAGAAGGGCATAGCGGGCAAAGGCAAGTTTTCGCACAGGCATCCATCACTTGAGCGTTTTGACGAATTGAACTCCAATTTCCAAACAGCGGTTGAACAACTTTTTATCAACGGTATAGAAGTCTGCCTTCAAATATTCAGCCAGAGCAAGGTACTGGGCATCGTAGGCAACCATCTGTCCCAACCGTTCCGCCCAGATCAACGAACTGCGGTTCAGGGCTGTATCCGGAAGATGGACCCGAACATTCCAGGCTTCCATCGCCGATACCAGTCTCAGGGCATCGTCCTGTTCCATCTGGTGCAGATAAATCGCTTTACGAAGCGCAGACATGACCTCACTTGTCCACAGGGCGGGAACGCAAATCTGAATTTTCCGACTACCCCACTCCAGCATTTTCTGTTCAGCAAGCGCAGACCAGGGACGTTCTACAAGCAGTCCTACGGCAATGTTCGCATCTATGACCACTGCTTCCATACCTCCTCCATCTGGCGCTCGCGCTCTTCACGTGCCTCGTTGACCAGATCACCCTTGTAAACGCCATAGCGGGCAGCATTTTGCTCCCGTATCTGACGCATTTCTGCCAGTGATTTGCGAAGTTGCTCCTGCTTCTGCCGTTCCTGTTCATCCAGAAAGCGCAAGACAGCCTCTCGGAGGGTTGCAGAAAGGCTTTTTCCCGCCTCCTTTGCCAGAGCCTGCAAACGGCGGTAGTCTTCGGGGTCGAGCATGACCTGGGCGCGGATCAACTGTGTTGCCATCGTTCACCTCCACCCTTATATGATATGCCTTCAAGATTAATTAGTCAATACTTTTGAGCAATTGCTCCCCTGAGACGGCCTGCCGCTTCCTGGATTCCGCGCCGGGAATTCGACAGGAAGCGGCAGGTTTCCCCATGTCCCTTGCCGTTCAGGCCAGACCTAATTCCTGTAATTTCTGCGGCGTTGGCCAGCCTTTTGCATCCCAGCCACGATATTGATAGTAGGCAGGGAGCATCTTGTCCAGCTCCACGACCTTGCCTTTCGCCGGGCCTTCCGGCAATGGCTCGTATAGCATCCGCGGCGGTAACGTGTCTTCCGTGGAGCCGGCCTTGAGCACAAAGAGACGCTCCAGGTTGTAGATGCGTTCGCCGGCCTTCAACACTTCTTCAGGGGTGTAATCTATGCCGGTGGTGAGCTTCATCAACTGGGCGAGTCGCGTCGGCAGGATCATCCGTTCTTTGGTGAAGACGTAACGCACGGCCAGGAACACGCACAGGCCGGAGGCGTCAATCAGCGCGAAGGCGTCCTGAAAACGCTTGACCAGTTCCGCCTTGTCTTCGGAAGTCAGGGGATCGATCTTCACCGGCACGCCGAATACCTCTTCATAGGCCACATCCCCTTCCATGTGCGAGGCCCCTTTGTTCGATGTGGCGTAGAGCAGCCCCATCCCCTGCGATCCGCGCGGATCGTAGCCGGGGAATTCCTGCTTGCGGGCGGTGACGGCGATCTCCGGGTGGCCATATTTTTCCGCCAGGCGATAGCTTCCTTCTGCCAGCTCGTTCCCAAATCCTTCTCGATAGGCCATCTTGCGGATCATTTCGATCAGCGCATCGCCATCGCCGAAGCGTAGCGGCTGGCCGATATGTTCCTCAGGAATGTAGCCCTTCTCGTACATTTCCATCGCTGCGGCGACGGTCATGCCGGCAGAGATGGTATCCAGGCCCAGTTCGTTGCACAGGTAATTGGCCTTGGTCAGCGCTGCCAGATCGCTCACGCCGCAGGCGCTCCCCAGCGAAGCGATGGTCTCATACTCCGGCCCCTCCCCCTCGCCGGCATATTTTCCGTCGGGGATGCGCGTCACCCTGCCACAGGCAATCGGGCAACGGTAGCAGGGCTTATGGCGCACCAGGTATTTCTCGCGCAGGGCGACCCCGTCAATCTGGGAGACATGTTCAAAGACGCCAGTTTGCCAGTTATAAGTGGGCAGGATGCCCAGGGTGTTGGTGACCTGGGGAACGTAGGCGGTGCCGTAGATGCGCAGGTTAGAGCCTTTTTTCACGTCCGCCCCGACCTCTTTGGAAATCGTCACGCTCAGCTCGCGCATGCCCGCCTCATCGAACATGCGCGGGTCTTTTCGCCCCATGACGACCACCGCCTTGAGATTTTTGCTACCCATCACGGCGCCGACCCCGGAGCGGGCTGCCGCTCGATGCTTATCGTTCATGATGGCAGCCATCAGGGCCAGCCTTTCACCGGCCGGGCCGATGCAGGCGACTCTGGCCTCAGGATCGGTTTCGGCCAGCAAGAGGTCGGTCGTCTCATGCACATCCTTGCCCCACAGGTGCGCCGCCGGGCGAATTTCGACCCGATCCTCGTTGATCCAGACGTAGACCGGTTCGGAGGCGCGACCCTCGAAGATGAACATGTCGAAACCGGTGCGTTTCATCCAGGTTGGGAAATCGCCGCCGGAATTGGAATGGGCCAGGGCGCCGGTCAGGGGCGACTTGGTAATTACCATGTAGCGGTTGCCGGTCGGGGCCGGGGTGGCGGTGAGCGGCCCGGTGGCGAAGATCAGCTTGTTCTGCGGGGAGAGCGGGTCTACCAGCGGGTCCACTTCATCGTACAGGTAGCGAATCGCCCAGCCGCGCCCGCCCAGGTAATCCTTTGCCCGCTGCGGGTCTATCGTTTCCGCCTGCACCTGACGCCGCGTCAGGTCCACGCGCAGAATTCGTCCGTGCCAGCCGTAGTACATGCCATGACCTCCTGAAGGGAATCAGAGTATGGGAGATTCGAGAACCGAACTGTCAGGCATCCCTTTGCCTGCCTCTCCGCCCCCGGCAATTGCCGAAAAAGCGGCTACCGTATCCCCTTCCTGCAACGGCGTATCCAGGGAAACGGTGCGCCCGTTGAGCACGATGACGCTGCTGTCATCCAGGGGAATGCCGAAGGGCTGGAGCACGTCTGCCACCGTGCTCCCGGCGGCGACTTCCAGCTCAACGGTATCGCCGCGGGCGCCGGGCGGCAGGTGTTGACGATAGGTGGCGATCAGCTTCACGCGCACGCGCATCGGGGGTATTATACCCCACCTCTCCCCAGTCGCTTGCGCCAGACGGCGTAACGGGAGAGCAGGTGCACCCAGGCCGGCGAAAGGCGCGCCTGGGGCCGGGCCTGAGCCAGGGCGCGGCGAAAGTCCCCTGCTGAATCGAAAGGAGGCAGGATCAGGCGCGCCCGCCCGATCTCCAGGGCCGCGTGCGCATCCGAGCCGACGGTGATCGGCAGGCCGTGCTCCCTGGCCAGCGCCTGCGCCTGATCGTTATCGCTCGCTCGCAGACAGCGGGCGTTGAACCCCTCCAGCGCATCCACCAGGGGCAGAATTTCCAGCAGGTCGGGCAGGCGCCAGTGCCCTTTGCGCAGGCGGTCGAACGGATGGGAAACGCTGATCACCGCGCCTTGCTCGCGCAGCCGTCG
This sequence comes from Chloroflexota bacterium, assembly GCA_017743695.1. GTDB lineage: Bacteria > Chloroflexota > Anaerolineae > Anaerolineales > Villigracilaceae > 630D-37. Next base: position 489 of record JAGHYK010000191.1, on the reverse strand, counting down.
AATGGTTTCCTGGGGGGAAAGGCCGGCCGGGATTTCCTCCCGGACGAAGAAGGCCAGCAATTCGCCGCGGCTGGTCATAATCTCCTCCCCGATGATCACCCGTTCCGGGTCGAGGGTATAGGCCTCCCGTGCGCCGCGCAGCGTGTTGTGATCGGTGATGGCGATCTTATCCAGGCCGCGCCGCCTCGCCACCTCGATCAGCGTGCGCGGGCGCAGGAGCGAATCCTCCGAATACCAGGTGTGAGCATGAAGTTCGATCTGCCAGAGCATAAGCGTTCGCCGGTTTTGTAACTCTGGTCTATTCTACCCGAATGCGGCGCTGGAGAGGGATGGTTTTTGGCAGAGAGGAGTATAATTTACTCACCTTACCCAGCCAATTGAACGGGATTGAGTTCCCGAAGAGCAGCGTAAGCCGATTGGATAGCGTGTACGTATCACAAAGTTGATGCCCTTTACGGTGCGTTGTTGAGAATGATCATAGTGCCAACA